>DASZFP010000108.1:0-35412 GCA_035939615.1 Burkholderiaceae bacterium
CAGATCGTCAGGCTCAGATCCGAAAGAACGAGCCTGAGCGTGCCACGCCGAACTTCGACGTGATCCAGGTTCAGCAGCGCGTGGGGTTCAACGGGCTTGGACACGTCAGTTCGACCCCCGCCGCCTACAATGCGGACTCGATGCGGCCGGCAGCAGGCAAGGCCGCGGATTGTACGTCCCACCGATCCGAGGCAGTCATGGAACGGCTAGATGCCATCACCACGGTGGCGGCCCGCCGAGGCCCGAACGGCAAGCCCGAGCGCGCGAGGGACGCCTTCGTAGCGCCGCTGGCGCGCTTCCTGGACCGGGAGCTGTCGCACCTGGCGTTCAACGAGCGCGTGCTGGCGCTGACCGAGCGCGCCTCGGTTCCGCTGGCCGAACGGCTGCGCTACGTGTGCATCGTGTCGTCCAACCTGGACGAGTTCTTCGAAATCCGCATTTCGGAACTGATGGGCGAAATGCGCGAGTCGGGCGGGATCAACCAGGCCTCGCCGTTGTGGGAGTCGTTCGCACACATCGCCGAGCGGGCCCACGCTCTGGTGGATCGCCAATACCGGATCTACAACGAGCAGATCATGCCGGCCCTGGCGCGAGCGCGCATCGTCGTGCTGAGCCATTCGAAGCGCAGCGCCGCGCAGCGGGCCTGGGTCAAGGAGTACTTCGAGCGCGAGGTGCGCCCGCTGCTGTCGCCGATCGGGCTGGATCCGGCCCACCCTTTTCCGCAGGTGATGAACAAGACGCTGAACTTCATCGTTCAGCTGAACGGCAAGGACGCATTCGGGCGCCCGGGAACGATTGCCATTGTCAAGGTGCCGCGGGTGCTGCCGCGCGTGATTCCGCTGCCTTCGCGCCTGACGCCCCAGCGGCAGGCGTTCGTGCTGCTGTCCTCGGTGATCCGCGCGCACCTGGCGGATCTGTTTCCGCGGCGCGGCGTGGCGGGCTTTTCGCAGTTCCGGGTCACGCGCGACTCGGAGCTGTGGGTCGACGAACGCGAGGTGTCCGACCTGCGCCACGCGCTGCAGGTCGAACTCACGCAGCGCCATTTCGGCAACGCGGTGCGCCTGGAGGTGCTGCGGACCTGCCCGGACGCGCTCGAGCTGCTGCTGCGCGAGCAGTTCCAGCTGCCTGCGCAGGCCGTCTACCGGGTGGCCGGGCCGGTCAATCTGGTGCGGCTGAACCAGCTGGTCGACCACCTGAATCGCGCCGAGCACCGCTTCCCGCCGCTGGTGCCGGCCTGGCCGGAGCAGGTCGCGCAGGGCTCGGACCTGTTCGAGGCGATACGCCGCGGCGACATCCTGCTGCACCACCCGTTCGAGAGCTTCGAGCCGGTGGTCGAGTTCCTGCGGCAGGCGGTGGCCGACCCGAAAGTGGTCGCCATCCGGATGACGCTGTACCGCACCGGCACCGGCTCGGTGCTGGTGGATCTGCTGGAGGAGGCGGCGCGTCAGGGCAAGGAGGTGACGGTCGTGGTCGAGCTGAAGGCGCGCTTCGACGAGGAGGCCAACATCAACGTGGCCGAGCGCCTGGAAGCGGTCGGGGCCCAGATCGTGTACGGCTTGGTTGGCCTCAAGACGCACGCGAAGCTGCTGCTGGTGCTGCGCCGCGAGTCCTCGCGGGGACGGGAACGCCTGATGCGTTATGCCCACCTGGGCACCGGCAACTATCACCCGACCACGACCAAGCTGTACACGGACTTCGGCATGCTGACCGCGCACAGCGGCATGTGCACCGACGTCGAACGCGTGTTCATGCACCTGACCAGCCTGACCCGGGTCGAGCGGCTCACGCACCTGTGGCTGGCGCCGTTCACGCTGCACAAGCGCAACCTGGGGGCGATCGCCAACGAGGCGCGGCTGGCGCGTGCCGGCAAGCCGGCGCGCATCATCGCCAAGGTCAACGCGCTGGTCGACGAGGCGACCATCAATGCGCTGTACGAGGCCTCCAGCGCTGGCGTCCGGATCGATTTGATCGTGCGGGGCGCCTGCTCGCTGCGCCCCGGCGTCAAGGGGCTGTCGGACAACATCCAGGTGCGCTCGGTGATCGGTCGGTTCCTGGAGCATCACCGGATCTACTACTACGGTGCCGGCGGCAAGGAATCGGTCTATCTGGCCAGCGCCGACTGGATGGGACGCAACCTGTTCCGGCGGATCGAGGTGGCATTCCCGGTGCTGGACCCCAGGTTGAAGCGGCGCGTGATCGACGAGGGTCTGCGCCCTTACCTGGACGACACGGCCGAGGCCTGGACGCTGCTGGCATCGGGCGAATACGCGCCGCCCCGGCAGGTCGCAACCGGACCAAGCGCCCAGCGCAGACTGCTCGCCCTGCTGACGCACCCCGACGAACAGCGCTGAGAGCGGACTCGTGGAATTGATCCTTTGGCGCCATGCGGAGGCCGAACCGGGCGAGCCCGACCTGGGGCGGCGATTGAGCGCCAAGGGCGAGAAGCAGGCCCGGCGGATGGCCGAATGGCTGCACAGCCGGCTGCCGGATTCGGCCCGCATCCTGGCCAGTCCGGCCACGCGGGCACAGCAGACCGCGCGCGCGCTGGCCGACCTGTCGCGCCGCAAGTTCAAGACGCTCGAGCAGATTGCGCCCGGCGCCACCGCCGAGGAACTGCTGGCGGCAGTGGGATGGCCCGGGTCGCGCTCTCCCATCGTCGCGGTCGGCCATCAGCCGACGCTGGGCCTGGCGGTCAGCCGCCTGCTGGCGGGCGCAGAGCGCCCCTGGCCGGTCAAAAAGGCCGCGGTCTGGTGGCTCAGCTCCAGCGACAGCGACGGCCTGGAGCAGGCGGTGCTGCGCGCCGTGATCAACCCCGATCTGGCCTGATCGCGCTCGGCCGTCGGCGGTCCCCGACAGGGCCGTGGGGAATGCCGGAATTGTTGTCGAATCGTTGCACTTTTTCCGGGCGCTGTGGTCATGCGCGCGTCTACATTGCTCCCGACCCATTGCATGTGCCGAAAGCGGCGAGGAATTTCGATGCGATTCAAAGACTGGCCGATCGCGGCGCGCATCTGGAGCGCGGTCGGCGTCACGATGGTCTCGTTTACGGTGGCGGCCGTACTGGCGCTGTCCGATCGGAGCGGCGGCTGGTGGACGCTGATCGCTCTACTGGCGGTCGCGGCGCTCGTGAGCTGCCTGGCCGGATGGATCGTCGCAGCCGGCATCGTGAAGCCGTTCCACCTGGCCGTGGACGCAGCGGTGGCCATCGCGCGGGGTCAACTGGACCAAAAGATCACGTCGGACACCCGCGACGAGCTGGGCTGGCTGCTGCACGAGCTCAGGCAGATGCAAAAGAGCCTGGTCAAGTCGGTCACCGGGATCCGCACCGCGGCCGAGGCGATCAACGTGGCCGCCGGCGAGATCGTCAGCGGCAGCGCCAATCTGTCCTCTCGCACCGAGACCCAGGCGGCCTCGCTGCAGCAGGCGTCCGGATCGATGGATGAGCTCACCTCGACCGTGCGGCACAACGCCGAGCAGGCGCGCTCGGTCAACCAGCTGGTCGGTTCAGCGGCCGAGGTGGCCATGCGGGGCGGCAACGTCGTCTCCGAGGTGGTGCGTACCATGAGCGACATCAACGCAAGCGCGGGGCGCATTGTCGACATCATCAGCGTGATCGACGGCATCGCCTTCCAGACCAACATCCTGGCGCTGAACGCCGCGGTCGAAGCGGCGCGTGCCGGCGAACAGGGACGCGGCTTCGCGGTCGTGGCGGCCGAGGTGCGCAGCCTGGCGCAACGCAGCGCCACCGCCGCCAAGGAGATCAAGGCGCTGATCAGCGACTCGGTCGAGAAGATCGGCGCCGGCGCCCGCCTGGTGGACTCGGCCGGGGAAACGATGGGCGAGATCGTCAACAGCGTGACTCAGGTGAGCGGGATCATGCAGGAGCTGGCCGATGCCGGGCTGTCGCAGAGCGGCGGCATCGAGCGCATCGGCTCGACCGTCACGCAGATGGAGCAGACGACCCAGCAGAATGCCGCGATGGCCGAACAGGCCGCCGCCGCCGCGCAGTCGATGCAGGAACAGGCCGCCGCGCTGACGCAGATCGTGGCGCAGTTCAGGCTGGCGGCGTGAAGAGAACGAGGGGGCTCGGCTGGCCCCCTCGTGCTCCCCCAGCCGATGTGAACGGCTGATCACAAGCGGTAGCAGCAGTTCCTCAGGATCGAACTAATCGAGCTCGCGGATCGCAAAGCGCACGCCGACCCGCTGCCACTGTTCCGACTCTTCCTCGAGCAGGTGGCGCGTCAGTGGATGCTGGTCGAGCCACGCGTGGTCCAGCGCCAGCTCGATGGCGCGCGCAAAGCGCAGCGTCCATCGTTCGCAGCCGGCGTCGCGGCGGGCATGGTTCAGGATCACGGCCAGCCGCAGGGCCAGCAGCGCCGCCGCCCGTTCGGAATCCTCCAGCAGCGCCGACACCTTTTTCAGGTTGCCGCGTTGCCCCAGCACCAGTTCGGCGATGTTCTTCTGGTCCGAGGTCGAAAAGCCGGGCAGGTCCCCGTGCTCGATCAGGTAGGCCGAGTGCTTGTGGTAGTCCCCGTGCGACACCGCCGAGCCGACTTCGTGCAGCTGGGCCGCCCGCAGCAGGCTCTTGAGGGACTCCTCGCCGGCACCCGGCGCCACGGCACGGAAAAGGCCGAGCGCCGTCTGGGCAACTCGCTCGGCCTGCGCGCGGTCGACGCCGAAGCGCAACTGCCAGCGGTCGACCGTGGCGTCGCGGATGTCGTGGCTCTCGCGCCGCCCCAGCAGGTCGTACAGCACGCCGAGGCGTAAACCGCCCTTGGCGGTGCGCAACTCCTGCAGACCAAAGGTCTCGAAAATCGCCACCAGAACCGCCACGCCCCCGGCCAGCACGGCGGCCCGTTCCTGCTTGAGGCCATCGAAGCGCACCCGGCGCACGTCGCCGGCCGCCAGCAGCGCCTGCCGCAGCCGCGCCAATCCGGACGGCGTGATGGTGCCGTCGGTCCAGCCTTGATCGCGCAACACGAGGGAGACGGCCCCGATCGTTCCGCTGGTGCCATAGGCCTCATCCCAGCGGCCCCGGCCGAAGAAGGCCTGGGCCTCCTCGAAGTCGGCCTCGCAGGCGACCTGGGCGCGCCGCAGCGAGGCCCGATCGATCACGCCGTCCGGGAAGAACTTCAGCGTAACGTTCAGGCAGCCGATCTTGAACGACTCGGCCTTGTCGGCCTCGAACGTGCGCCCGACGATCACTTCGCTGGAGGCCCCTCCGATGTCGACCACCAGACGCCGCTTCTGGCTCGGCGCCAGGGAATGCATGCAGCCTTCGAACACCAGCCGCGCCTCCTCGCGGCCCGAGATGATCTCGATCGGAAATCCCAGCGCGTGCTGGCCTTCGAGCAGGAACTCATCCCCGTTCAACGCCTGCCGCAAGGTCTGTGTTCCAACCGCGCGCACGTGCGAGGCGGGCATGCCGCGCAGCCGCTCGTTGATCCTGGCCAGGCAGTCGCTGGCGGTCTCGATGGCCTTCTTGGACAGGTGATTGTCCGCGTCCAGCCCGGCCGCCAGACGGACGATTTCCTTCCAGTAGCCGCGCCGCTCGATGTGTGAGCCGTCGGCGCGCCCGATCTCCAGGCGGAAGCTGTTGGAGCCGACGTCGACCGCAGCAAGCAGCATGTCGTTGGCTACGTCCCGATCAGGGCTTCGGCGAACTGGCGAGCCGAAAACGGCTGCAGGTCCTGCGGCTGCTCGCCCACGCCCAGGAACAGGATCGGCAGGGGACGCTCGCGCGCCAGCGCGGCGATCACGCCGCCCTTGGCGGTGCCGTCCAGCTTGGTGACGATCAGCCCGGTCAACCCGATGGCCTGGTCGAATGCGCGCACTTGCGCCAGCACATTCTGCCCGTTGGTCCCGTCGATCACCAGAACGACCTCGTGCGGAGCGCCCTCCTGGCCCTTGGCGATCGCCCGCTTGATGCGCCTGAGTTCCTCCATCAGATGGGCCTGGGTCGGAAGGCGGCCGGCCGTGTCGGCGATCAGCACGTCGACCGAACGGGCCCGCGCCGCCGCAACCGAATCGAAGATCACGGCCGCCGGATCGCCGCTGGCCTGCGAAATCACCTCCACCCCATTGCGCTGGCCCCAGATCTGCAGTTGTTCGCGCGCCGCCGCGCGGAACGTGTCGCCCGCCGCCAGCAGCACCTTGAGGTGGCGCGCGGCGAACCAGTGCGCGAGCTTTCCAATGGTGGTGGTCTTGCCGCTGCCGTTGACACCGACCACCATCAGCACGCACGGGCGCTGCTCGGGCAGCACCAGGGCCCGCTCGGACGGCGCCAGCAGAGCAGTGAGCTCCTCGCGCAGCGCCGCCCGGACCGTCTCCGCGCTGGCCGCCTCGCGCCGGCCGAGCCGCGCACGCACCCGCTGCAGCAGCAGCTGCGCGGCCGGCACCCCGGCGTCGGCCCTCACCAGAGTCGCCTCGAGCTCCTCGAGCAGCGCCTCGTCGACCCGGGCCGACGACAGCAGCCCGACCAGGCTGGAGCGCGTCTTGGCCAGGCCTTGCCCGAGCCGCGCCAGCCAGCCCTGATCTTCATCGGTCATTTTCTGCAATTATCCGGCTGCGGCCGCGCTTGGCAGTGTAGAGGATCGTGGTGGCGCGATCGAATTTGAATGGCTTGATCCATGCACCAAACCGGATCCGCATCATCGCGGGCCGCTATCGGCGCACGCCCATCGCGGTGGCCGATCGCGCCCAGCTGCGCCCGACGCCGGACCGGGTGCGCGAGACGCTGTTCAACTGGCTGTCGCACCTGCACCCCGACCTGGCCGGCAGCCGCGGGCTGGACCTGTTTGCCGGCACCGGCGCGCTCGGCTTCGAGCTGGCCTCGCGCGGAGCGCGCCAAGTGCTGCTGGTCGAGCGCGATGCAGCGCTGGTGCAACGGCTGACCGCGCTGCGCGATCGCCTGGGCGCCCACGAGGTCCAGGTGATCCGGGGCGATGCGATCGAGGTGGCCCGGCGCCTGCCAACGGCCTCGTTCGACCTGATCTTCATCGATCCACCCTACGGGGAACCACTACTGATGCCGGCGCTGTCGGCCGCCCGCGGCCTGCTGGCTGCGGGCGGGTCGATCTATGCGGAGGCCGCATCCGGGCTTAAGGAAGTCGACCTGCAGCCGCTCGGCCTGCAGTCGATCCGGTCCGGCCGGGCCGGGCGCGTCCATTTTCATTTGCTGGGTTTGCAACACTCCTGAAATAATGGCGCGTTTTTTCTGCCCCACGAACCGGAGCCGGTCGGATGTCGATCGTGATCGCTGTTTACCCGGGAACGTTCGACCCCCTGACGCGCGGTCACGAGGATCTGGTGCGCCGGGCCGCGGGGCTGTTCGCCAAGCTGATCGTGGGGGTCGCGGACAGCTCGGCCAAGCATCCGGTTTTCACGCTGGAGGAGCGCATCGAGATCGCGCGCGAAGTGCTCGGCCATTATCCGAATGTCGAGGTGGTCGGCTTTCGCGGTCTGCTGAAGGACTTCGCCCGCGAACAGGACGCCCGGGTGATCCTGCGCGGGCTGCGCGCCGTGTCCGACTTCGAGTACGAATTCCAGATGGCGGGCATGAACCGCTACCTGTTACCCGACGTCGAAACGATGTTCCTGACGCCGGCGGATCAGTACCAGTTCATCTCCGGCTCGATCGTGCGGGAGATTGCGATGCTGGGAGGCGACGTCAGCAAGTTCGTGTTTCCCTCGGTCGAGCGCTGGCTGAAGAACAAGGTTTCACAGCTCGGCGGCCCGCCCGCGGCGCCGTAGAGAACGGCGGGCGGGAACCGCACCCCACCCGGCCTACCGATCGCCGGCCGCCGACGCCGCAAGCTCGACCTTGATCCAGAGTCCGGCGCGCGGCGCGGCCGACTGAGCAACGCCGGCCGGGGCAAGCTCCCCTCCGGAATCGGCCAGCGCGATCCAATGCCCGGTGCGGCCGTACACGGTCGCATGGTCGGCGCCGGTGTCGGCGGCCCCGCTGAGGCGCCCGGCCACGCGCGGTTGCAGATCGATCGCCACCGTTTCGCCGGCCACCCAGATCCGCGCGGTAAAGTCCGAGACCGCGTCGAACTGCACGACACCGGCGGCGTCGGTGCTGCCCGCTACGGAGGGCCTGCCGGCGGTTTTGCCGCCCGGCGCCGCTTTGCCGCCGCGCAGGCCGAACCACAGCGATTGCGGCGCCGGCATCGAAAGCAGCAGCGCGTCGCCTTCGAGCAGCTGGGCCGGCTGCGGGCCTTGCCGCGTCGACAGCACCTGGGCGTTGCCGTGCGAATCGGCGGCCAGCGGACGCCCGGTCGACAGAGTGACCGATCCCGCCTTCGCCGCATCCGCGGCTGCGGCGGGCATGCCAGGCGCGAAGGAGGGAGGGTCATCACGCAAATTCACGATCAGCGGCCGCAGCGGCAGGTCCGCCTGCTCGATCAACCGTAGCACCCGCGCCAGATCGGCCGGGGCCGCCCGCACCTGCAGGCGCGTGCCGGCGCCGGCCAGCGCCGCCGGGGCCAGCAGCGGTCGTAACACGCTGACCAGCGATTCCGCGCTGCGATGGTGCAGCTCGACGGTGACCCGCTGTTGAGCGCGGGCCTGCAGCGCTGTGCAGGCCAGCAGGGCCGCCAGCGCCATCTGGGTCGTGGTCGGCACGCAGACCCTGCGGATCATTTTCCGAGCAGCCCCTTGAGCGCGTCGCCCAGATTCGGGTTGGACGGCTGGCCGCCCTTCTTGAGCTTGTCGGCCAGCAGGTTCTTGAGGTGCTCACCCGCCTTGGTCGTGATCGCCTGGCGGGCCACCGAATTCCAGTCGAGCTGATAGGACAACGCAGCAAACGGCCCGGACAGATGCACCGGGACCGTGACGCCGCGCAAGTCCGCCAGCCCGCCGCCGCCCTGGTCGACCGCCGTTTCGACCACCGACGCCTGCACCGTGTAGTCGAGCGCGCCGGCGCCGATGTCGATGATTCCGGCTCCATTCACCTTCAGCAGGGGCGACTTGGCCAGCAGGTCGCTGTTGGTCGCCACCCCGTTCTTGATCGAGAAGGAGGCCGTCAGCTCGGAAAAGTCGGTCTTCTGGGCCTGGTCCGCGACCCCGGTCTGGGCGGCGCCGGACAGCGCCGATTTGACCTCGCGCAGCTTCTGAGTGATGTTAATGCCGCGTATCGCCCCATCGTGCAACGCGAGCGAGGCGGCCCCGCCCAGCGCGTGGCGCATCGCGCCGACCGTTGGCCCACCGGTCGCGATGTCCAGTTTCAGACCGCCCTGTCCTTCGATCAGATCCCTGCCGGTCAAGTCTTTCACGAGCGGTCCGATCGAGATCCCGTTCAGCGCGAGGTTCGCGGCGACCCGGTTCGTATTCGCGTCCACTTTCGCGGTGCCATTTAAGGCTCCCTGATACAGGCTCGCCGACAGCGGCGCCACGTCCAGGTGCCCGCCGGCCGAATTCACGGCGACTTTCACCTTGGAGGCTTTCAGGTTGTGAACCTGCAACGCGCCGATCCGCAGTTCGCCGGCCAGTTTCAGCGTCTTCAGCGCCGACAGATCGACCTTCGGATCGGCATCAGGTGCCCTCACCCCCGGCCCCTCTCCCGCAAGCGGGAGAGGGGAGGAACTTCTTCCCTCTCCCACACGAGTGGGAGACGGGCCGGGGGTGAGGGTCGATGCGCCGGCGGGCAGGTAGCGGTCCAGGTTCAGCCGGTCCACGTCGGCATCAAATCCGATCCGCGGCGCAGAAAAGGGGTGCGCGTCCACCCGGGCCGTGACGTTGGTCTCGTCGAAATGCGCCGCAAGCCGGCCCACGATGTCCTGCGCCCGCAAATCCGCGCTGACCGAGCCGTCGAGTTTCACCTTGAGCGTCTTCTGAGGCAATGCGGCCGACTCCACGTCAAGCTGCCCGTCGATCTTGCCGATCGAGACCTTGTCGCCGGCCTCAGCGATCTCGATCTTCGGCACCACCAGCGCGACGTCAAACTGGTCGGCACTCGAGCGGCCGTGCACATGGGCATCGAGCCCGCGTACGGCGAAGGCGCGATCGACGAGGTCGATATCGGCGGTCGCCTTCAATGACAGATCGATGCTGGACGGCGGCTCGGTCGCGGCAATCGACGCGGAAAAATCCACCGGCGTGCTGGCGCGCGTGGCCACCCGCCCGGTTCTGAGATTCAGCTTCGACACCGTCACCGTGTTGTGAGAACGCTCATCCCGATAGACCACCTGGGCGTCGATCAGCTCGATTCCACCGAGCTCGAATTGCGGCGCAGGCCCGCCAGCTCGCTGCGCCTTGGATGCCGGCGCTTTCGGCTGCGGCCCGCCGATCAGGTCGTCCAGATTGCTGGTGCCATCGGCGCGCTGCTCGATCGTCGCGCGCAGGCCATACAGCGACGCGCTGCCCGCCTGAACCCGCCCCGACAGCAGCGGCAGCAGCGCCAGCGACACGCGCGCGCGCTCCAGGCTCAGGAAGGGCGTCTCGGAGCCGTGTTCGCTCAGCGTCGTGCGTGGAAGGGCCAGCGCGATCGTCGGAAACACCGACAGCGACAAGCGGCCGTCGAATTTCAGCGTGCGGTCCAGCTGGTCGTGAACCGCCTGCTCGATGCGCGGCTTGTAGCGATCCGCGTCGAACGTGGCCAGCAGCGCCGCCAGCACGAGGACCACCAGCAGCAGGAGCGCCGCGATTCCGATCAGTATTTTCTTCAACATGGGACGGACTTCCGCAGGCCCTCCGAGCGCCGAGGTCTCCGACCCTCCATTGTGCCAGCGGCACTGCACGGCAACTCAGTCGTCGAGAAAGCCGCCCTTGAAGAAGGACCACGCGGTGCCGTCGTGCAGGTAGAAAAAGCCGTCGGCACAGAAGTCCTTGCCCGGGAAGAACTCGCGCACTGCGCGCGGAACCAGGCGCGCGAGCTGCTCGTCGGTGAGCTGCTCGAACTCATCCGGCGAGATCGGCTGACCGACCCTGAGCTTGCGCGTCTGCATCGTGCCGCCTCGCTCGCCTTGACCGCAGCCGTGGTGCGCCGGTTCAGACGTTGAACCGGAAGTGCACGACGTCGCCGTCGCGCACCACGTAGTCCTTGCCTTCGAGCCGCATCCGTCCGGCCTCCTTGGCGCCCAGTTCGCCTCGATGGGCCACGAAATCGTCGAACGAGATCACCTCGGCGCGAATGAATCCCCGTTCGAAATCGGTATGGATCACGCCCGCCGCCTGGGGCGCGGTGGCGGCGGCCGGGATGGTCCAGGCCCGCACCTCCTTCGGGCCGGCCGTGAAGTAGGTGTGCAACCCGAGCAGGGCGTAGCCGGCGCGGATCACTCGCGCCAGCCCCGGCTCCTGCATCCCCATGTCCTGCAGAAACAGCGTCTTGTCCTCGGCGGCCAGGTCGGCGATCTCCGCCTCGATCTTTGCGCAGACGGGTACGACCGGAGCCGACTCGCGCGCCGCGAAGGCCTGCAGTTCGTCCAGCAGCGAGTTGCCGGTGAAGCCGTGCTCGTCGACGTTGGCGACATACATGGTCGGCTTCATCGTCAGCAAAAACAGCGGCGCGAGCGTCGAGCGCTCCTCGGCCGACAGCGCGACCGAGCGGGCTGGCCGGGCCTGGTTCAGCACCGGCTGGATCTTGTCCAGCGCCGCCACCAGCCGCACGGCTTCCTTTTTTTCCTCGCCGGCGGCGCCGGTGCGCGCCACCTTCGAATAGCGGGCGAGCTGCTTGTCCACCGTCTGCAGATCGGCCAGCGCCAGCTCGGTGTTGACGACCTCGACGTCGCCAACCGGATCGATGCGGCCGGCCACGTGGACGATGTCCGGGTGCTCGAAGCAGCGCACGATGTGCGCGATCGCATCGCATTCGCGGATGTTCGCCAGGAACTGGTTCCCGAGTCCCTCACCCTTGCTGGCGCCCGCCACCAGCCCCGCGATATCGACGAACTCGACGGTCGCCGGCACCACGCGCTCCGGACGGGAGATCCCGGCCAGAGCGGCAAGCCGGGCGTCCGGAACCTCGACCACGCCGACGTTCGGCTCGATCGTGCAGAACGGATAGTTCTCAGCCGCGATGCCGGCCTTGGTCAGGGCGTTGAACAGCGTCGACTTACCCACATTGGGCAGGCCGACGATGCCGCATTTCAAGGCCATCGAGGCGCACGCGGTTCAAGAAGGAAACGCGCGATTCTAAGGGTTCGGCGCCGCGCGCCCATCGGGCCGGCCGGCTGACCCTGGTATCACACTGTAACGATCGTGTGCAAGCCGGTTAACCAGGCGCCGCACTGTTCAAAGTTAGAATAGACGTCCCGCAGTGCGGTGTGCCGACTGCGCGCAACTAACGGTTTCAAGCAGGGGGGATCCTTGATCAGAATTCTAAGAGCGCTGGCGCAGGTCGCTTTGGTCGTGCTCGTCGCGGCCTGCGGGAGCAGCAACAACAACTCGTCGAAGGCCAGCCTGCGGCTCGTCAACGCCACTACCGCCGCGACCCTGACCCTGGGCCTGAACGGAACGGCCCAGTTTTCGAACATACCCGCATTGAGCGCGAGCGGCTACGCCACGATCAATCCGGCCACTTACACCGTCACGGTGACCAGTTCGAGCGGATCGCTGACGTCATCGACGCAGACGTTCGGCCTGGCCAGTGCCCAGACCTACAGCCTGCTCGCGTACGACCGCGGCGGCGCCATTTACACCGCGTTCGTGACCGAGAATGAGACCGCGCCCGCCAGCGCCTTCGGCGTGCTCGCCATGGCCAACCTGTCGCCCGATTCGGGTCCGGTGGACGTTTACGTGGTCACTCCTGGCGCCAGCATCTCGGGACTGTCGCCGACGTTCCAGAACGTGCAAAACGGGGCTGCCGCCGTCGCCACGACGCTGGCCGCCGCCAGCTACGACATCGTTGCGACGGGCGTTGGCAATCCCTCCGACGTACGCTTTCAGGCCTCGTCGGTCGCGGTCGGCAGCGGACAGATCGAGTCGCTGGCGCTGACCAGCACTCCGGGCGGCGCCCTCGTGAACGGGGTCTTTCTGATCCAGGGCGGGGCGGTCCGGTTTGCGCCGGCTACCAACGCGCGCGTTCGGGTCGTCTCGGCATTGCCGACGGCCGGCAGCTCCCTGGTCGCCGCGACCGTGGGAGGCATTCCTTTGGCATCGGTGTTCTCCCCGAATCCGGGCCGCTACACGCTCGTTGCCGGAGGCACATCGACCTATTCGATCAGCGTATCCGGCACGGCCGTTGCGGGGCTGCCGGCCGCGACCTTCACCACGGGCGGAGACTTCACGATCCTGGTGTACGGCGCGGCCGCCTCGCCGAGCGTCTCGGTGTTCACCGACAACAACCAGGCGCCGCTGTCCGGCCAGGTGAGCCTGCGCCTGGTCAACGCCGGGACCACCGTGTCCGGCGGCCTGACCATGTATGTGAACGGCTTGCAGGTGGCCAGTTCGGTGGCATACGGGGCCGCGTCGCCGTATTCCGGAGTGGGAGTGTCCAGCGTCGCCACGCTGCAGCTGATCCAGGCTGGGGGGACGCCGGTGAACACTCCCGTCTCGCTGTCCACCCCCGGAGCGGTCTATACGGTCTTCGTGATCGACAGCACCCTGACGCCTTACCTGATCAGGGATCGCTAACGGCGCCCACGATGCAGTCCGACCCGGCATCGGCCGAACCCGCGGACGACCAGCAGTATCTGGAGGCGATCACGTCGTGCGGCGAGCAGCGCTCGCTGGTCGTGTCGCAACCGATCTACTCGGCCACCGGCATCAAGCTGCTCGAGCGTGGAGCGAAGTTCGACCGCCGCGTGCTGGACCGCCTGTTCGGCCACACGCTGCGCGACCCGATCGATCGATGCGTGGCCAGCGATGAGGCCGTGCGGCACAGCGACCTGGTCGCGCGGGCGCGCGAGCTGGTCGCCGCGACGCCCCTGCTGGCGCACTTCCAGACCGAGCTGGCGGCGAGGTCGAATCGGCTCTGGTCGGCACTGGCCGACTGTCCGCTTCCGCCCGCGGTGGCCATGCGACTGACGGTCGCTCGCGATAGCTCCGTTGCGCTGTACGAGCACTCGCTGCGCGCCGCCTTCACCGCTTTGTTCATCGGCGTGTGCGCGAAGTACTCGGAGCGCGATCTGCAAATGCTCGCCACCGCCGCTCTGCTGCACGACATCGGCATGTTGCACGTCGATCCGCACCTGTTCGATGGGGCCAGGCCGCTGGATGCCGCCGGTCGACGAAGCCTGCAGGCGCACCCGGTGACCGGAGAACTGATCGCCCAGCGCGAGCCGCTGCTGAACCGCGCGATCGCCGCGGCGATCGCGCAACATCACGAGCGCCTGGACGGCACCGGGTATCCGCGCGGCCTGGCCGGCGAGGCGATCGAGAAATTCGCCCGCGTCCTGATGCTGGTCGAAGTGGTGCTGGCGCTCGCGGAGCACCCGGCTGACCGGCCCGAGCGCCAGTTGTCGCTGGTGCTGCGCCTGAATCATCGCAGCTTCGATGGCAGGCTGTCCGACATCGTGCTGGCCGCGTTGCCCCGCCTGCCGCCGGACGAAAGCCCCGCGGCCGCAAGCTGGTCCGAGTGCCGCCGGGCGCTCGAGCTGCTGGACGCCTGGACGCGCCTGTGCGCTGCCAACCCGCCGGCGGCGGACGATCCCGCCTCGGCATTCATCGCGGCGCGCATCGGGCGGTTGCGGCGATGGCTCGCCGACGCCGGTGTGGGCGATCCCGATGCAGCCGCGCTCGCCGCGGAAGAGGTGGCCGTGGTGAGCGCGGAGGTCGCGGCACTGGCGCACGAAGCGCACTGGCATGCGCGCCAGATCGCGCTGGACGCGCTCGGTCAATGGCCGCGGCTGGCGCCCCGGGAGGGCGAGACAGTGGCCGGTGCGGCCGAACAGTGGATCTGCCAGGCGCTGACGGCGCGGGAGGCAACGCCATGAGCCGAGGTGCGCCCCATTTTCTGATGCTGCTGGCGCTGTCGATCGCGAGTGGTGCATGCGCGCAAACCGGCGCCCTCGATGCCGGCGCGCCCGCGGTTTCGGGCATCGAAACGCAATACATCGATACGAACGTCCGCGCGCAGGACGACTTCTTCCGCTTCGTCAACGGCAAATGGCTGGCGAGCACCGACATTCCGGCCGACAAGGCGAGTTTCGGCTCCTTCGATGTTCGCTACGAGGAATCCCTGGCGCAGCTGCGCGACATCGTCGAGACGGCGGCCCGCGATACGGGCGCGCTGGAGGGCAGCGACGTTCGCAGGATCGGCAACCTGTATCGCAGCTTCATGGACGAGGCCAGGCTGGAAACGCTCGGCAGCACGCCGTTGAACGGCGAGTTGCAGGCGATCGCCACTGTTCGAGACAAGAGCGAACTGGCGCCGCTGATCGCGCATCTGCAGGAGATCGGCGTCACCGTTCCGCTGGGCCAGAGCGTTCACCTGGACAACAAGGACTCGTCCCGCTACGTGTTCGACGTCTCTCAGGACGGCCTGGGCATGCCGGACCGCGACTACTACCTGAAAGACGACGCTGAGCTGAAGAAGATACGGGGCCAATACCAGGCGCACATCGGACGCAGCCTGGCGCTGATCGGGGACAAGGCGTCCGCCGATGAGGCCAGGAAGATACTGGCCCTCGAGACCGCCATCGCGAAGGTCCAGTGGACCCAGGTCCAGAACCGCGACCCGGTGAAGGTTTACAACAAGGTCGAGATCGGCCGGCTGCGCGCGCTGGCGCCGGACTTCGACTGGAAGCGCTACCTGGTCGCCGCGGGGGTCGACGGCAAGGTCGACTACCTGATCGTCAGCCAGCCGAGCTACGTGAGCGGGTTCGGCCGCATCCTGGATCGCACGCCGCTGGCCGTCTGGAAGAGCTACCTGCGCTGGCGGCTGCTGTCGAACTACTCGCCCTACCTGTCCAGGCAATACGTCGACGAGAACTTCGCCTTCTTCCAGACGGCGCTGCAGGGTGTCCCGGAAAATCGCCCCCGATGGAAGCGTGGCGTCCGCCTGGTCGATCAATCGATCGGCGAGGCACTGGGCCGGCTGTACGTCGAGAAGTACTTCCCACCGCCGAGCAAGGCGCGCGCCGACGCTCTGGTCCGCAATCTGCTGGAGGCTTTTCGGCGCGACATCGACGAGCTGGACTGGATGGGGCCCGAGACCCGGCGCCAGGCACAGGTCAAGCTGGCGGCCATCGCGACCAAGATCGGCTACCCGGACAAGTGGCGCGATTACAGCCGGCTCGAACTGGCGGCCGACGACCTGGTCGGCAACGTGATGCGCGCCCAGCGGTTCGAATACCTGCGCAACGTCAACAAGCTCGGCCAGCCGGTGGACCATTCCGAATGGGAAATGACCCCGCAAACGGTCAATGCCTACTACGAGCCGGAGCGCAACGAGATCGTTTTCCCGGCCGGCATCCTGCAGCCGCCATTTTTCAACGCGGCGGCCGACGACGCCGTCAACTACGGCAGCATCGGCGGCATCATCGGCCACGAGATCAGCCACGCGTTCGATGATCAGGGTTCCCAGTACGACGAGAAGGGCAACCTGCGCAACTGGTGGACGGCCCAGGACCACAAGGCGTTCGCCGCCAAGACCAAGGCGCTGGTCGCCGAGTACAGCGCGTTCGAGCCGGTGCCCGGATACCGCCTGAACGGCGAGCTCACGCTGGGGGAGAACATCGCCGACAACTCCGGGCTGGCGGTCGCCTTCAAGGCGTATCTGCTGTCGCTGGGAGGAAAGGCCGCGCCGGTGCTCGATGGGTTCACCGGAGAGCAGCGCCTTTACATCGGCTGGGCGCAGGCCTGGCGCGAGAAGGACCGGGATAATTTCCTGATCAAGCTGATCAAGTCCGACCCGCACTCTCCGCCGGCGCAGCGCACGCTGGGCGTGGTGGTGAACCAGCCCGCGTTCTACCAGGCTTTCTCGGTCAAGCCGGGCGACAGGATGTATCTGCCGCCGCAGCAGCGCGTCATCATGTGGTAGCGGCGCAAGGGATCCCGGCACCGTGCTCGAGGCGCTGAACCAATGGCTGCCGCCGGACGCCCGCAACATCCTGCTCGTGCTGTTCTTGGCGTTCCTGATCGGCCTGGAGCGGGAGGAGCGCAAGGCCGCGGCCGAGCGGTACGCCTTCGGGGGGGTTCGCACCTTCCCGCTGATCGGACTGATTGGGTATGCAATCGCGTACCTGTCGAACGGCGACCCGGCGGCGCAACTGGCCGGCTTCGTCGTGGTCGCCGTGTTCCTGCTGGCGTCCTACTGGCACAAGCTCTCCTCCGGCGGATTGTCGGGCGTGACGTCCGAGATGGCGGGCCTGATCACCTACGTGGTCGGGGCGCTCGTGTTCCGTCGGAATTTCTGGATTGCGACGACGATCAGCGTGGCGACCATGCTGCTGCTGCAGATGAAGGCCGGGCTGGAAGGACTCACGCGGCGCATCGCGCCCGACGACATCTTCACCTTCACGAAGTTCCTCCTGCTGACCGCCGTCATCCTGCCGGTGCTGCCCAACGAGCCCTTCACGCCCTTCCAGATCAACCCGTTCAGGACGTGGCTGGTCGTGGTCGCGGTCAGCGCCGTGTCCTATGCCAGTTACGTGCTGCAACGTCGGACCCAGGGCGACGGCGGCATCCTCCTGTGCTCGGTACTCGGCGGGGCCTATTCGTCCACGGTTACCACGGTGGTGCTCGCGAAGCGGGCCCACGCTGAACCGCTTTCCTCGCGTCTTTACTCGGGCGGCATCCTGATCGCCTCGGGCATGATGTACCTGCGGCTGGCCGCTCTGGTCGGAATCTTCAGCCGCGACCTGGCGGCCACGCTGGCGCCCTCGTTCGTCGTTCTGGGCGCGTTGGCCACAGGCAGCGGATGGCTCTGGTCGCGGCGCGCCGGACCGGTCTCCGCCCAAGCCGCCCGGCCACCGGAGCCAACCAACCCGCTCGAGCTGAGCGCGGCGTTGCTGTTCGCGCTGCTGTTCCTGGCGATGCTGGTTGCGACCCACCTCGCCACGGAATACCTTGGCACCTCGGGTGTTTACACGCTGGCCGCGATCATGGGGGTGGCCGACGTGGACCCGTTCATCATGGGCATGACCCAGGCGGCCGGCGTCTCGACCCCGCTGCACGTGGCGGCGTCCGCCATCCTGATCGCGGCTGCCAGCAACAACGTCGCCAAAGGCCTGTACGCCGGTTATTTCGCGTCCGGTCAGACCGGCCGACAGAGCCTGGCGCTGCTGGTCGCACTGGCGGTGGCCGGCCTGATTCCGCTGTATTTCTAGAAGCGGCGGCACTTGCAAGGTGCACCGGTCGCGATCCGGTAGCGCACGGCCCGTATGCTGCGCAAACGGATCCGGCCGATCGTGGGCGCGCGTTACGACGAACGGACGACGGGTCGCCGTCATACCTGAATGAGTGAAACACCGACTTGCCGCTGCCATCGGGGCGATGCAGACTGAACCCGCTGCCGAAACTGAACCATCGCTGCGTTCCGATTGTCAGATGCCCATGGATGCGCCGGCCAAACCCTCTTTGCTGCGGCGGCTGCTCGGCTCGATCGCGCGGGCGCGGCCCGGCGATCTGCCGCGGGCGGCCGTGCGGGATGCGCGGCGCACGATCTGGCTGTGTCATGCCCTGCTGTCCGAACGCGGCGACGTCTCGGGCGCCCGGCTGGCCCGGGAAGCCCTGGCCGCGTACCAGGAGCTCGAGGACACGGCGCTGGGCGTGTTCTTCGACCTGCTGGTCAAGGAGTTCTCGCCCGATCCTCAGGAAGTGGGGCGCACGGCCGACGCCTACCGCCAGGATCCGTCGCAGGCCAACCTGGTGCGGCTGCAGCGGGCGGTGGAGCCGCGCCGACAGGAGCTGTTCCGGCGGCTGAACATGGTGGCGGGCGGCACGGCGGTGCTGCTGGAGATGCGCCGCCGGGTGCTCAGTGCGCTGGGCGAACGGCCGCATTACGCCGGAATCGACGCGGATCTGGTGCACCTCTTCAGTTCGTGGTTCAACCGCGGTTTTCTGGTACTGCAGCGCATCGACTGGCGCACATCCGCGCTGGTGCTCGAGAAGCTGATCAAGTACGAGGCGGTGCATGCGATCCAGGGTTGGCCTGATCTGCGTCGACGCCTCCAGTCGGACCGGCGCTGCTATGCGTTCTTCCACCCGGTGCTGCCCGACGAGCCGGTGATCTTCATCGAGGTCGCACTCACCCGCGGCGTGAGCACGCGGGTGCAGCCGCTGCTGGACCTGCACTCGGCGATCGCCGACCCGACCCTGGCCGACTGCGCGATCTTCTACTCGATCACCAACTGCCAGGAAGGCCTGCGCGGCGTGTCCTTCGGAAACCAGCTGATCAAGCAGGTGGCCGCGGACCTCGGCCGGGAGTTCCCGCGGCTGAAGACGTTCGCTACCCTGTCTCCGGTGCCCGGTTTCCGCACCTGGCTGCTGGAACAGGCGGTCCGGTATCCGGAGCTGGCCGGGTTGCTGGCGCGCCTTCAGGCGCCCGGGTGGCAGCAGGACCAGAAGGCGGCCGCCGAGTTGCAGCGCCAGCTGATCCGGCTGTGCGCCCATTACCTGCTGTATGCGAAGCAGGGCCGCGATCCGCTCGACCCGGTGGCTCGCTTCCATCTGGGCAACGGCGCCCGGCTCGAGCGGCTGAACTGGCTCGGCGACACGTCCGACAGCGGCATGCGCCGCTCGGCCGGTCTGATGGTGAACTACGTGTACCGCCTCGACGAAGTCGAGCGCAACCACGAGTCCTACGCCAAGGACGGGCGGATCGTCGCGGCGCGCCGGTTCGAGGTGCTGGCGCGCGAATCGCTGGTCGCTCAGCGCGACGCCGCACGCATCGACGCCGTCAGCGTCTCACCGTAGCACTGCGGCGCCCGTCGAAGCCCCAACGTCTCACCGTAGCACTGCCGCGCCCTTGATTTGGGTAGACGGGCTTGCCCGTCGAAGCTCCAACGTCTCACCGTAGCACTGCCGCGCCCTTTATTTGGGCGTAGACGGGCTGCCCGGGCCGAAGGTCCAGCAGCGTGGCCGAGCGCCGCGTCAGACGCGCCAGCAGGCGGCTGGCTCCGACGTCCAGTTGAATCAGGCTGCGCCCGTTGCGATCGTCGCGGCGCGCCGATACCGTGGCCGGCAGGACGTTCAAGATGCTGCTCGCGCGGGCAGGCTCAAGCGCCACGCTGACGTCGCTCGCCGCCACCCGAACCCGCAGCGCCTGGCCGATCTCGCATTGGACGCTCGGCAGCCACAGCGCGCCGCCGTCAAACTGCACCTGCGTCAGGGCGAACTCGGCGTCGTGGGCGGCGCAGTGCGCGGCCAGCACCACACCGGCCTCGTCGTCGTCGCCGAACGACACGTCGACGCGCGCGGTCACCTCGGTCACCGGGCCGCTCGCCCGGACCCGGCCGCGCTCGAGCAGCACCAGGTGATCGGCCAGGCGAGTGACCTCGCGCATCGAGTGGCTCACGTACAGCATCGGGATCGAGAGCGCATCGCGCAGCCGCTCCAGGTACGGCAGCAGCTCCGCCTTGCGCGCTTCGTCCAGCGCCGCCAACGGCTCGTCCAGCAGCAGCAGGCGCGGCCGCGTCAGCAGCGCGCGGGCGATCGCGCAACGCTGGCGCTCGCCGCCGGACAGCCGCTCGGTATGCCGCTCCAGCAAGTCGGCCAGGTCGAGCAGGCTTACGGCCTCGTCGAAACCGACCGCCTCCGCGCCGCTGGCCCGCCGCATCGCATACCGCAGGTTGCCGCGAACCGTCAGGTGCGGGAAAAGCCTCGCATCCTGGAACACGAAACCGAGCGGGCGGCGGTGGGGCGGCACGAACAGTGCGCGGTCACTGTCCTGCCAGGGCTCGCCCCCCACCACGATGCGGCCGGTGCACCCAGGCTCCAGCCCCGCAAAGCACCGCAGGCACATCGTCTTGCCGGAGCCGGATGGGCCGAACAGCGCGCTCACGCCCGCCGCCGGCAGGCGCAGGTCCACGTTCAGCTCGAAGCCGGGGTAGCGCAGCGCAAAGCGCGCTTCAATCGGAGCCGCCGCGCTCATCGGCGCGCCGGGCGCCCGGGCAGGGTGGTGCCCGCCGGACCGAGCCAGTGCATCGCGAGCACCACGCTGAACGAAAAAACGAGCAGGCCCGCTGCCAGCCGCCCCGCCCCTGCGTAGTCCATCGCCTCGACCCGGTCGTAAATGGCCACCGACAGAACGCGCGTCGAGCCCGGAATGTCGCCGCCGATCATCAGCACGATTCCGAACTCGCCGACCACGTGCGCAAAGCCCAGCACGACCGCGGCGACGAAGCCGGGCGCGGCCAGCGGAACCGCGACCGAAATGAAACGGTCCCACGGTCCGGCGCGCAAACTGGCGGCCGCCTCCAGCATGGATTCGCCGACCAGGGCGAACGCGGCCTGCAGCGGCTGCACCACGAACGGCAGCGAATACACGATCGAGGCCAGCACCAGGCCGCCAAAGCTGAACGCGAGCGTGCCCAGCCCCAGCGCGGCCGTCAGGCGCCCGACCGCGCCGTGCGGCCCCAGCAGCAGCAGCAGGTAAAAGCCCAGCACGGTGGGCGGCAGCACCAGCGGCATCGCCACCACCGCAGCCGCCACCGGCTGCCAGCGCGACCGGGAGCGCGCCAGCCACCATGCGATCGGGGTGCCGATCAGCAGCAACAGCGTCGTCGTCACGAACGCCAGCTCGGCCGTCAGCCGCAGCGCGATCAGGTCATCGCTGCTCAACCCCAACCCCGCGACCGTCGGTGGCCGATCCGGCCGGGGCGCGAGCGCACCAGCAGGCGGGATCCAAGCTTTTGCGTCTGCAGGGTCTGCAGGCGCTCGCGGATCGCGTCGCCGACGAAGATCTGCGGATCCGAGGCCGGCAACTTGGCGGCCGCCTCGCGCTGCGAGATCAATTCGCGGGCCCGCTGCAACGCGCCCTCGAACGAGCCGGTCGCCGGCAAAGCTTCCTTGAAGTAGGCGCGCCCGAAGTCGGTCCATTGCTGGCCGTTGCGGCAGCCGAACGAGGTGCGGTCGGCGCCGGACGCGGTGATGACCATCGTGTAGGGGTTGGCCAGGGGGCGCACGAATCCGCCCGAGTAGCAGGCCGAAACGACGACGACGCGAAACCGGATCCCGGATTCGTCCAGCAAGGCGCGCAGGCGGGCGGGCGTGAGCGGCTCGAACTGGTACGGCGCGAGCGACACGTCCAGCGTGTGATCGGGAGCACCGTGCGATGTCAGGAACAGGAACAGGACGTCTTCGCCTTCGTCCATTCGCTCGGCCATGGCGGCCAGCGCCCTTTGCAGCGCGGTCACCGTGGCAAACGGCGTCGCGCCGGCGTGCTTCTGGCTGTTGGCGAGCACAATGCTGCGGTCGGCGGTGTCGAACAGGTCCGCCATGACTTCGTTGACCCCGAGCGCCTCGCTCAGAAACACGTCCTCGGATCCGCTTCCGGCGAACGCGATCGAGTACAGCTCCGTGATGCCCGGCCGTCCTGGAGCGATTCGATCCAGCGCATCCTCCAGCAGATCCGACT
This sequence comes from Burkholderiaceae bacterium, assembly GCA_035939615.1. GTDB lineage: Bacteria > Pseudomonadota > Gammaproteobacteria > Burkholderiales > Burkholderiaceae_F > VBCK01. Next base: position 22,460 of record DASZFP010000108.1, read on the forward strand.
GCCCGTACAGGACCCGTTCGGCGGTGACCGGGTTTTCCGCGTCGCCCGGGTCCGCGTCGGCCGCCACCCAAAGGCGGGCGCCGCTGTCGCCGGCCCATTGCGGAGCCACGACCAGCGCCGCGGCCAGCACGCAGGCGGCGATTGCGCGCCACCCGCGCAGGCCCGCCAGGCCCGGTGCGCCGAAGCTCCACGCGAACGCGACCCACAGCACCGGCGCCCAGAACAGCCACTGGTAGAGGCGGTCGACCTGCGGGGAAAAATCGGCCAGCACGGCCAGCGCGGTGCTGGCGCACGATCCGAGGGCGGCCAGCGTGAAGCCCGATACCGCCATTGGCATCACGCGCCGATCGGCCTCGCTGCGCGGCCCCAGGTGCGCAATCAGCCAGGCTCCGAACAGCAACGGCAGCGCCCAGAAGGCCGCCGCCGGCAACGCGTCCCAGTCGAACCGGCCGGGACCCGGGTACGCCGCGTAGATGTCGTAAGCCAGCGCCGCGGCCAGATTCAGCACAAACAGGCCGATCAGCTGCGCGCCGTCCGCGCGCCACGCCTCCGGGCCGCGCCGTCGCAGCACCGCCAGCGCCAGTGCGTTCGCCAGGTTGCGCAGCAGGCCGCGCACGAACGCGAAGCACTGGCGGCCAGGCTCGACAGCGGTGTTCATGGGTCCACTGCTCTTGACCGGAACACGTCAGGTTTCCTCGTCACTCTCATTAGAGCGAGGATCAGCCTCCCCTTTCCCTTTAGGGAGAGGGGCCGGGGGTGAGGGTCCCCCGTGATTTTTTCCACCTGACTTCCCGTGCAAGCGCATCATCGCGCGTTCGAACTGTCCTTCGACCGCCAGGTCCAGCACCGCATCCAGGCGCGCGATTGCGTCCTCGATCGCGTCGCGCTCGTCGCGCCGCGGCGCCGTCAGCACGTAATCGGCGACATCCTGCTCCAGCCCGAGCGCGCGCGGATGCCCGATCCCGATGCGCGCCCGCCAGAAATCGGCGCTCGTCAGCCTCGCTTTGACGTCCTTCAGGCCGTTGTGCCCGGCCGCTCCTCCGCCCAGCTTCAGTCTGGCCTCGCCGGGCGGCAGGTCGAGCTCGTCGTGCGCCACCAGGATCTGGTCCGGAAGGATCCGGTAAAACAGCGCCGCCGCCACCACGGCCTGTCCGGACCGGTTCATCTGGGTCGACGGCTTCAGCAGCATCAGGTCGCCGCCGGCGACGGTGGCGCGCGCCAGTTCGCCGAAGAACTTGCGCTCGGGGCGCAGCGTGGCGCCGATCCGGGCCGCGAAGCGGTCGACCAGCCAGAACCCCGCATTGTGGCGGGTGCGCTGATAGCCGGCGTCGACGTTGCCCAGTCCGACCAGCAACCGGATGCGCGCGACCGCGGGTTCGTCGGCCATGGTCACTCAGGGCGCAGGACAGCCCGTGCGAAACCCGCCCCGGTTGCGCCGGCGACCGCCTATTTCTTCTTTTCCGCGGCGGCCGGCTTGGCGGCAGGCGCCGGCGCTGCGGCCGCCTTGCCGCCCCCCGGAGCCGGCGCGCCCTTGGCTGGAGCGCCCGGGGCGGCTGCCGCCGGTGCAGCGGCCGCTCCTGCAACCGCAGCCGCGGCCTCCTCGGCCGGCGCGACCTCTTCCTGCTGCACGCTCGGCAGGGTCACGCTGACCACCACCGGATTTTCCTTGCCGCGCAACGCCGCGCTCACCCCCGGCGGCAGCTTCAGGTCGCGCACGTGCACCGTGTCCTGCGCGGTCAGTTGCGACAGATCGACTTCGATGAACTCCGGCAGATCGCGCGGCAGGCACGAAATGTCCAGCTCCGAGGACACGTGGCCGATGATCGCGCCGGTCAGCTTCACGGCCGGTGAATGCTCCGCGCCGACGAAGTGCAACGGAACCCTGACGTGGATCTTCTGGTCTTCGGAGATCCGCTGAAAGTCGATGTGCAGCACCAGCGGCCGGTACGGATGCATCTGGAAATCGCGCAGCAGCACTTTTTCCGCGCGCCCGTCCAGCTCCATCTCCAGAACCGATGCGTGGAACTTCTCGCGCTTGAGCGAGTGAAACAGCGGGTTGTGATCCAGCTCGATGTTGATCGCATCGGATCTGCCCCCGTACAGGATCCCGGGCACCTTGCCCAGGTGGCGCAAACGGCGGCTCGCACCCGTGCCTTGCGCCTTGCGTATCGTTGCCACAACCTTCATTCGTTCATTCCTTCTGCAAAATGGGCCCGCGGGTCGCGACCAGCCACGACGGACCCTGAGTCAAATTCCTTCGCTCAAGCTCGTTCACTCGATGAACAGCGAACTCACCGAGTCTCCGCGCGAAATGCGCGAAATCGTCTCCCCCAGCAGCGCCGCGCACGAGAGCTGCCGGATCTTGCGGCTCGCCGCCGCCACCGGATCGAGCGGGATCGTGTCGGTCACCACGACCTCGTCCATCACCGACTGCTCGATGCGTTCGACCGCCTGGCCCGACAGCACCGGGTGCGTGCAATACGCGAAGACCTGGCGCGCGCCCTGTTCGGCCAGCGCCTTGGCGGCCTGGCACAGGGTGTTGGCGGTGTCGATCATGTCGTCCATGATCACGCAGGTGCGGTCCTCGACCTCGCCGATGATGTTCATCACCTCGGCCACGTTGGCGCGCGGACGCCGCTTGTCGATGATCGCCAGATCGGACTCCATCCGCTTGGCCAGCGCGCGGGCGCGCACCACCCCGCCGATGTCCGGCGACACGACCACCAGCTTCTGGTAGTTGTGCTTCCACAGATCGCCCAGCAGGATCGGGCTCGCGTACACGTTGTCGACCGGGATGTCGAAGAAGCCCTGGATCTGGTCCGCGTGCAGATCCATCACCAGCAGGCGGTTCACGCCGACCGCCTGCAGCATGTTGGCCACCACCTTGGCGCTGATCGCGACCCGCGCCGAATGCGGCCGGCGGTCCTGCCGGGCGTACCCGAAGTAGGGAATCGCTGCGGTGATGCGGCCGGCCGAAGCGCGCTTGAGCGCATCGATCATGATGACCAGTTCCATCAGGTTGTCGTTGGTCGGTGCACAAGTCGACTGCAGCACGAACACGTCCTTGCCGCGGACGTTTTCGTTGATCTCGACCATCACCTCGCCGTCCGAAAAACGCGAAACCACCGCGCGCCCCAGCGGGATGTTCAGGTGCTGCACGACGGCGTGCGCGAGCTTCGGGTTCGCGTTGCCCGAGAACACCATCAGAGTGTCGGAAACCGGTGCCGCCATCACGGATCGATATGGCTGGGGAGGAAGGATTCGAACCCTCGAATGGCGGAATCAAAATCCGCTGCCTTAACCAGCTTGGCGACTCCCCAGCGCGAAACTCGAAGTCAATTCAGATCCTGCCGGCCGATGCCACTCGGCGATCCCGCGCGCCGCCCCAAAGCTCACCAGGCGGCCAGCGGATGTTCGGCCAGGCCGGGCACGGCCCATGCGCACCATCGGCCCGACGCGCCGGCGATCGCGCGCTGCGCCTGTGCCTCGGTTTCGAACGCCGCGAACACGCACGCGCCGGAGCCGGTCATGCGGGCATCGCCGGATTGCGCAAGAAAACGCAGCGCGGCGTCCACTTCCGGCACGCGCTTCCTGACGATCGGTTCAAGATCGTTGCCGCCTGCCCAGGAACCCATTTCTCCGCTCCCAGGCCCGCTTCCAGACCGACCCAGGCCGCCCTCGGGAAAGCCTTGGATTTTGGCCTGTTCAAGGTGCGCTGTCAATTCGTCGGACCGGAAGATTTCCGCTGTCGAAACATGAACTTGAGGATGAATCAGCGCATACCAGCGCGCCGGAACCGAAAGCGGCGACAGCCGCTCGCCGATGCCTTCGCCCAGGCAGGGTCCGCGCTGCAGGAAAAACGGGACATCGGCGCCGAGCTGCACCGCCAGCAGCGCCAGCCGTTCGCGCGTCCAGCGCAGGCGCCACATTCGATTCAAGGCCAGCAGTGCGGTGGCGGCGTCCGACGAGCCGCCGCCCAGCCCGGCCCCGGTCGGAATCCGCTTTTCCACCTCGATCCGCACGCCCAGGCCGCACTGCGATTGCTGCTGCAACAGCCGCGCGGCGCGCACTGCCAGGTCCTGCTCGATGGGACCGGTCAGATCGCCGCCGCGCTCGATGCTGCCGTCCTCGCACAGCTCGAAGTCCAGCGTGTCGGCCAGGCCGATCGCAACGAAGCCGGTTCTGAGATCGTGCAGCCCGTCCGGGCGGCGTCCCACCACCTGCAGGAACAGGTTCAGCTTGGCCGGCGCCGGCAGCCCCAGCATCAGCCGCGTCACGAGCCGGCTCCCGAGTCGAGTACCACGCGCAAAGACACCGCCGGCGCATCGCCCCGCTGCGGGCGGCTCAGGTCGAAGCGGCGGATGCGCCCGTCGGCCCCGCGCGGCTCGAACCGGATGGTCCATCCATCCTGCTGCAGTTCGGTGGCACCGTCGTTGGCCGGTTCCAGCCGATAGGGGCGGTCCTTCACCGGGCGCCCTTCGATCCAGTCGCCAATGCCCGAGACCGGCAAGGTCCAGCCGAGCACCTGCAGACTCAACGCCTCTGGGTCGGGGCCACGCTCGGTTCGCAGGCCGCCCGGGGTCGGCACGGTCAGCCGCGCGCCACCCGGCCCGGACTGAACGCGAGCCACCGTCGTGCCCAACGGGGTGCTCAGATCCAGCGTGACGTCGGATCCGGCCACGGTCAGCGCAAAACGTCCGCTGGCCGCCTCGTGCCGCTCAACGCCGTCGACCGCCAGCGCGAAACGGCCCTCGTAGTTCACCCCGTCGCCGGTGGGCGGCGGCAGGGACGCGCAGGCCACCGCCAGCACGCACAGCGCAAGGCCGAGCCGACCGGGGCGGACAGTTGAGAGGCGCGGCGGGGGCGGCCGGCTCAAGGCTTCACGTCCAGCCGCTGCAGCGTCTCCTTCAACGTCTCGTTGTCGGACTCGCGCCGGCTCGCTTCGCGCCACACGTTGCGCGCGCCCTCTCGATCGCCCTGGCGCCACATCACCTCGCCCAGGTGGGCCGCCACATCGGCTTCTGGCTTGAGGCGGTAGGCCCTGCCGAGGTAGTCGCGGGCCGCCGACAGGTTGCCGAGCCGGTATTGGACCCAACCCATCGAATCCAGGATGAAGCCGTCGTCCGGGGCCAGTTGCAGCGCCTTGTCGATCAGCTCGTAGGCCTCCTTCAAGCGGATATTGCGGTCGGCGAAGGTGTAGCCGAGCGCGTTGTAGGCGTGCGCGTAATCCGGCTTGAGCTGCACCAGGCGGCGCAGGTGCGTCTCCATCACGTCCAGGCGGTCGAGCCGCTCGGCCGACATGGCCGTCTCGTACAGCAGATTGGGGTCGTCGGGTGCCGCCTGCAGCGCCGATGCCAGCAGGTTGTACGACTCCTGGTAGCGATGAGCGTCCCGCAGGATCTGCCCCCGGGACAGCAGGATCTGCGAGCGGTCGTCGGCGGAGTCGGGCGCGGTCTCGCCCAGCAGCTTGAGCGCCTCGTCCACGCGGTTGAGCTTGGCCAGCAGGAAGGCTTCCCGGATGCGCGCCGTCAGCACCTGCTCGGGACTGTGCACGCGATGCAGCCATTCGAACGCCTCGTCGTACTTCTGCTCATCCTCGCAGACCCGCGCCAGATTCAGATACGCCGGATCGGGTTCGCGGTCGGCTCCTTCCTCGATCGCCTTCAGGTAGCGCTGGAAATACTCGCGCGCCTGCGGGCGAAGGTCCGCCTGCAGCGAGAGCACGCCCAACGCAAACAGCGGATCGGGCCCGTTGGGGTCGCGCCGCAGCAGCTCCTCGAACTGGTTGCGGGCGGCATCGTTGCGCCCGTCGCCGACCAGTAGCCTCGCGTACTCCAGGCGTGCCGAGGCCGCGTTCGGATTGCGCTGCAGGAAACCGGACAGCAGCGCGATCGCATCGGCGCGCCCGGCCGCCTCGGTCCGGTTCTTGGTCTCCAGCATGAACTGTGCGGCCGCGATCGCCGCCTGTTCCGAATCCGGCTTCAGCGCCAGCGCGGCGCGCGCCTCTTCGGTCGCGCGCGCGCCCTGACCTGCCGCGTGCGCCCCGTGGGCCAGGATCAGGTGCACATCGAAGGCGCGTTTGCGGTCGCTGCGGTAGGGCTCGGCCAGCCCCTCCAGCAGCGCCAGCGCCTGCGCCTGATCGGGAGCGCGCGCCAGCAGACGCTGGATGCGCGCGAGCGCGGCCAGGGGCTCGGTGTCCTCCCGAATCTGCTTCTGCAGCAGCGGCCTGGCGTCCTCGTAGCGGCCATTGGCCACCAGCAGCGAGGTGTAGGTCTGCTCGGCCTCCGACGAGCCGCTGTCCAACTCGCGCCACAGGCGGGCCGAATCGAGGGCCTGGGCCGCGTCGCGCGCCCCCAGCGCGACCTCGGTCGCGCGCCGCGCCAGACGCGGATCGTGCGTCTCGCGCGCCGCCTTCATCAGCGTCGCGAAGGCTGCGCTGAACTCGCCGCGTTGTACCGCGACCTCGGCCGCCACGATTTCGAACAGCAGCGGCCCGGTCAACTCGACCTCGGGCAGCGGCCGGTTCGCTTCGGGCGCTTCGGCCGTGGCCGCGGCGGGCTCGCTCTGGGCGACCGTCGGGCGGTTGGCCGGGACCGCGCACCCTACAATCAGCGCGCACAGCAGGTACGCTGCCGCCTGTGCCGCGGCCGCCCCCAGGGGTCTGCCTTGCTTGAAGATCATCGCAGCGCCCGCCGAGGCGGGATGGGTTCGTCGAATCGACAGTTTAGCCGCGACCGTAAATGCCCGAATTGCCCGAAGTCGAGGTAACCCGGCGCTGCATGGCAACCGCGCTGGAAGGCCGGCCCGTCAGCGCACTGCGGGTCTATCAGCCACGCCTGCGCTGGCCGGTGCCGCGCACGCTGGCCTCGACGCTGACCGGGCGTCGCCTGCAGCGCATCGATCGGCGCGGCAAGTACCTGTTGTGGCGCTTCGAGCACGGCGTGTTGATTTCCCACCTGGGCATGACCGGGTCCTGGCGCATCTACCCGGCCCAAGGCGTTCCGCTGCGCGGTCCGCATGATCACGTCGATCTGGGCTTCGACTCGGTGCTGGCCCGGCTGACCGACCCGAGGCGCTTCGGCGCGCTGCTGTGGCACCCGGCCGCGCACGGCGACGTCGAGCAACACCCGCTGCTCGCGTCGCTGGGCGCCGAACCGCTGGAGCGCGGCTTCGACGGCGCCCGTCTCTACCAGGCCACGCGCGGCCGGTCGGCCTCGATCAAGCAGGTGTTGCTGGCCGGCGACGCGGTGGTCGGGGTCGGCAACATCTACGCGTCCGAAAGCCTGTTCGACGCACGCATCGATCCACGCCTGCCGGCGCGGCGCCTGGGCCCGGTGCGATGCGCCCGGCTGGCCGCCTCGATACGGCGGGTGCTGAACGAGGCCATCGAGGTGGGCGGATCCACGCTGCGGGACTATACGGCGGCTGACGGGGCCGAAGGCCGGTATGCGCTGCGAGCACGTGTTTACGGGCGCGATGGCTCGGAGTGCCCAGTTTGCGGCCGTCCAATTCAACGGATCGTCCAGGGTCAGCGCGCCACATACTGGTGCAGCCGTTGCCAGCGGCGCTGAGCGCGGCGTGCGCGCGGCTGCGCGGGCGCAACACTGGCCCCGCCGCGGCTGTGTTAGATTGATCCAACTGCCGGGCCGGGCGCCGGACGATCGTCGAGCCTTCGTACATGTCGCAGCTCGCCACCAGCTTCCAGCAGTACGGGGCATGGCGCGATACTTTGGCGGTGTCGGTTGCGCGATTGCGCCGATGGCTGGAGGACGCCCACCTGCTGGAGCCAGACGCGGCCCGGCGCCTTGACCTGGCGCTGGAGCGGCTGAACGGCGACCGTCTGGTGGTCGCTTTCATCGCCGAGTTCTCGCGCGGCAAGTCCGAACTGATCAACGCGATCTTCTTCGCCGACTACGGCCGCCGCATTCTGCCGTCCTCGGCAGGGCGCACGACGATGTGCCCGACCGAGCTGATGTACGACGAGTCGCTGCCGCCCTGCATCCGGGCGCTGCCGATCGAGACCCGCGCCCGCCTCGGCACCATGGCCGATTTCAAGAGAAGCTCGGGCGAATGGCGGGTGTTCCCGGTCGACACGGCCTCGCCGGACGGAATGTTCAAGGCCTTCCAGCTGGTGGCGGAGACCATGCGGGTCGGCATCGACGAGGCGCGCATGTACGGGCTGTTCGACCCGAACGACCCGGACCAGTTGATCACCCAGGGCTCCGAGAGCCTGGTCGAAATCTCGCGCTGGCGGCACGCTGTGATCAATTTCCCGCACCCGCTGCTGAAGCAGGGGCTGGTGATCCTGGACACGCCGGGCCTGAACGCGATCGGCACCGAGCCGGAGCTGACCTTGTCGCTGGTGCCGAGCGCGCACGCCGTACTGTTCGTGCTGGCGGCCGATACCGGGGTCACCAAGAGCGACCTGGACGTGTGGCGCCACATCATGGGCGATTCGCCGGAAACGGCCAATCACATTGCGGTCCTGAACAAGATCGACGGCCTGTGGGACGTTCTCAAAGCGCAGACCGAAATCGAGGCCGAGGTGCGCCGGCAGGTGATCAGCGTCAGCGAAACGCTGAAAATCGACCGCAAGCGCGTGTTCGCGGTGTCGGCTCAGAAGGGGCTCGTCGCCAAGGTCACAGGCGACGCCGCGCTGCTGGAGCGCAGCCGTCTGCCCACGCTGGAGGCGGCGCTGGTCGACCTGCTGGTGCCGCAGCGCCAGCAGATCATCCGCGAGCAGACGCTGGCGGTGAGCTCGCGCGTGGTCAACGAGGTGCGCCAGGCGCTGGGGGCGCGCGAACGCAACCTGGTCGAGCAGCTCTACGAGCTGCGGGCACTGCAGGGCAAGAACCAGAGCGCCGTTGAGCGCATGCTGCTGCGCGCACAGACCGAGCAGCGCGACTTCGAAGAAAACGTGCGCAAGGTGGTAGCGGCGCGGGTCGTTCTGGCTCGGTTGGCCGAGCAGGCTTATTCCAACCTGCGGCTGCAGGCATTGCGCACCGCGGTGATGGCCACGCGCGACCGGATGCGCAAAGTGCGTCTGACCCCGGGTTTCATGAGCGCGGTCAAGGAGTACTTCGCGAACCTGCGCGAGATGTTCCGGCGCGCCAATGCGTCGCTGGCCGAAATCGAGCGCATGGTGCTGGGCGTGCAGCGCCGCTTCGCGGAAGACACCGGCTGGAGCATTCCGCCGCCGATGACCTTCTCGCTGGATACTTACCTCGCCGAGATCGACCGGGTGGAGGCAGCTTACGAAGGCCATTTCGGCACGATCGCGGTGCTGACGCGCGATAAATGGTCGCTGATCGAACGGTTCTTCGAGACCGTGGTCGGCAAATCGCGCACGATCTTCTCGGCGGCCGAACGCGACACCGAGGCCTGGGTCCGCTCGCTGCTGCCGCCGCTGGAGGCGCAGGTGCGCGAGCAGCGCCAGCAACTCAAGAAACGCACCGAGGCGGTCGAGCGGATACGCGACGCCCAGGAATCGCTCGACGGCCGCATCGGCCAGCTGGAAGACGCGCTGCAGGACGTGCAGGCGTACCTGGATGAGCTGAAGAAGATCTCGGCAACGATCGTGGTGCCGCCTGCACCCGCCTCGCGCCCGGCCGGTGAGGCCGCGCGCGCCGAAGCGCACGGCCAGGGCCCGCCGCCCCAGTCCTACCTGCGTGTCCAGATCTGACCCCGCCTTCGCGCCTGAAGGCGCTACGGCGGGCTTGCCCGCCGTAGCCGCGAGCGCAGCGAAGGCGGGCGGTTTCGCGCGGCGGCTGCTCGCCTGGCACCGGCTCCATGGCCGGCGCGACCTGCCGTGGCAGGGCGAGCGCGATCCGTACCGGGTCTGGATCAGCGAGATCATGCTGCAGCAGACCCAGGTCGCGACGGTGTTGCCGTACTTCGAACGCTTCGTCCGCCGCTTTCCCGACGTGCGGTGCCTGGCGCGGGCCGCCGTCGCCGACGTGATGGCGGCCTGGGCGGGCCTGGGCTATTACGCGCGCGCCCGCAACCTGCACGCGTGCGCGCGCGCGGTGGTCGCGCGCCACGCAGGCCGTTTTCCTGGCAGCGCCGAGGCCCTCGCGGCGCTTCCGGGAATCGGCCGCTCGACGGCCGGGGCCATCGCGGCGTTCTGCTTCGACGAGCGCGCCCCCGTGCTCGACGGCAACGTGAAGCGGGTGCTGTCTCGGCACTGGGCGATCGCGGGCGAAGCGCGGTCGGCGCCGGTGGCGGCGCGGCTGTGGCAGCGCGCGCAGCTGGAGCTGCCGGCTGAGCGCGACATGGCCCGCTATACGCAGGCGATCATGGATCTGGGCGCCACTTTGTGCACCCGAACACAGCCGCAATGCGAACGCTGTCCGCTCGGCGCGAGCTGCGAGGCCCGCAGGACCGGCCGCATCGACGAGCTGCCGGCGCCGCAGCGGCGTCCTGCGCGTCCGGTTCGCAAGGCCTTCGTGCTGGCTGCGCTCGCCGGGACCCGCGTGCTGCTTCAGCGGCGCGGCGCCGACGGTATCTGGGGCGGATTGATGTGCCTGCCCGAATTCAGCTCGAAGGCGGCGCTGGTGCGGCGCGCCCGCGCGCTCGCGGCGGGCGCCACGGCGCTGCTGCCGCTGCCGCCGCGGCGGCATGCGCTGACCCATCTGACGCTCGCCATCGAACCGTACCTGGCGACGACCGGCCGGCCCGCACCGGCACGTGAAGCCGGCGCTGCGCGCTGGGTCTCGCTCGACGCCATCGATCGGGCCGGCCTGCCGGCGCCGCACCGGGCGCTGCTGAACGAAGTGCGGCAGCGCCTTCGCGAAGCAGACGGTGAGGCCGGCGGGCGGTCCGGGTCACCCGGACGATGAAGCGCGCGTCACCTGCACGCCGGGCGGGTGGGTCAGCGTCTGATAGACGACGCAGTAACGTTCGGTGAGCTTCAAGAGCGTGGCGAGCTGCTCGTCGGTGGCATCGGTATCCAGGTCGAAGCGCAGGCGGATCTGCTGAAAGCCGACCGGGACGTCCTTCGACAAGCCGAGCGTGCCTCGGAAATCGAGGTCGCCTTCGGCGGTCACCGTGGCGTCGCGAAGCTGGATATCGAGCGCAATGGCCACCGCGTTGAGCGTGACGCCGGCGCACGCCGCCAGCGCCTCGAGCAGCATGTCACCGGAACAGGCGCTCAGGCCGCTGCCGCCGGTTGCCGGGTGCAGGCCGGCGGCAACCAGCCCCTGTCCGGTTTCTATCTTGCAGGTCACGCCCTGCCCCAGGCGGCCCTGCGCGCGCAGCGTGATCCGGGCCGCCTCGGGTTGATCCCGGTAGCGCGACTTCAACGGCGCCTGAAGGCGGCGTATTTCTTCAGCGTTCATCATCGGCCTTCGCGGCAATGGCGGTGGGAGGGCTTGTTCAACGCGGCTTCGACTTCTCGTAGGTCCCGACCAGCTCGGCCTGAGCCAGCACGTGCCCCTCGATCGCTTTGAGCAGCTGATCCTTGGTCGGCTGTTTCAGGTCCGGCAGCGTGGCGTCGAGCGCGTACAACTTGTGAAAGTACCGGTGGCGGCCGATCGGAGGGCACGGCCCGCCGTAGCCGGTGCGCTTCCAGTCGTTGCGGCCCTGCAGCGTTCCGGCCGGCAGCGCCGAGGGCGCTATGCCGGGGTCCAGATGCGTGGTCTCGGGCGGCAGGTTGTACAGCACCCAGTGGACCCAGGTCATCTTCGGGGCGGCCGGATCGGGTGCGTCGGGGTCGTCGACGATCACCGCCAGGCTGCGGGTTGCGGCCGGAACGCCGGACCAGGCGAGCGGCGGCGACAGATCCTCGCCCTCGCAGGTATACCGCTTCGGAATGCTGGCGCCGTGCTCGAAGGCGCCCGAGACGAGCTTCAATTGCGCGGTCATTCGTGGATCCCCTCGATGTGAGCGGTTGGGTCAGCGGTCCAGGACGCGGTGGCGCACCAGCACGCGCTCCTTGCCGCCGAATCGACGCGCCAGCTGCTCGACGACGTACGGCGAGCGGTGCCGCCCGCCCGTGCATCCGATCGCGACCGTCAGGTAGTTGCGCGCGTCCTGCACGTAGCTGGGCAGCCAGCGCGCAATGAAGCCGGCGATGTCATCGATCATCGCGCGCGCCTCGGGCAGGCCCGAAAACATCTCGGCGACCGGCGCGTCCAGTCCGGTCAGGGGGCGCAGCCGGGCATCGTAGTGAGGGTTGGGAAGGTTGCGTACGTCGAACACCAGGTCGGCGGCCACCGGAATGCCGTTTTTGAACGCGAAGGACTCGAAGGCCAGCGTCAGATCGCTGCGCGGGCCGTCCACGAAGGTGCGCACCCATTGCCGCAGCGTGCTGGACGGCAGGTCGCTGGTATCGACCACGTGTCCCAGCTCATCGATCGGCGCCAGGCGCTCGCGCTCTTGCGCGATCGATTCCTCCAGCGTCGGTTCCCGCCCCTCGACGGTCAGGTCGCGCGACAGCGGGTGGCGGCGACGGGTCTCGGAAAACCGCTGCACCAGCGCGTTGGTCGAGGCCGTCAGGAACAGCACGCGCACGTCGTAGCCGAAGGAGCGCAACACGTTGAGCACGCCCGGCAGGTGCGCGATCGGCCCCTCGGAGCGCGCATCGACCGAGACCGCGACCTCCGGGTGTCCGTTGGCCGACAGATACGCGCACACATCGGTCAGGAACTGCGGGGGCAGATTGTCGATGCAGTAATAGCCGATGTCCTCGAGCAGCCGGATCGCGACCGACTTGCCGGAACCGGACATGCCCGTGACCAGGACGAGGCGCATCCGATCAGTCTAATGCCGTCCTTCTCCCGACAGCGGAAAGGGAATTTGCAGCAAGGCCGATCAGCTCTTTGCGGAACCCTTGAGGCACGCCGACATGAATTTCTTGCGGTCGTCGCCCTTCAGGCTCTTGTCGGCGGCCTGCTTGTTGCAGGCTTTCATCTTCTTTCCGCGCTGCGTCGTTTTGGCCTTGTCATCCGCCGCGG
>DASZFP010000109.1:0-32765 GCA_035939615.1 Burkholderiaceae bacterium
GCAGGCGCAATGGCGGAATTGTCAAAGTAGGTCGAAGTCGCAGTCAGGTAGGCGCCGTGATAGCTCCCCATGCCGATCACGCCGCTGCCGTCGCCGCCGTTCCACCAGATCTGGTTGCCCTGATTGCTGAAGTTGTCCCCGAGAAAATTGCAAACGGTCAGGTTCTCCACCGAAACACCGTCGACCTGGTAAACAACAACGCCGTTGAGGCCGGCTCCTTGTCCGAAGTCCTGGTCTTTGGGAGCGGAGCTGCAAGTGGCCGCACCCGGCAGCGTGCCGTCGACGAAGACACCGTTACGGTCCATTCCCCGCACATGGATCCCCGGCGTCACGATCCACACGCCGGTACCCGGATAGCCCCGCTCGTGGTAGTCGCCCGGGGCAATCAGGATCCAGTCGCCGGGCTTGGCTGCGTTGACGGCCGCTTGAATGGTCGAGAAATGGCCGTGGATGCCCTGGTAGGTTCCAACCTGCAGTACGGCGCCGTTGGCAGCGGCGACGCAGCCCACAAGCAATACCAATGACGCAGCAGCGGTCTTTAGCGGCTGCCGAAAGATCCCCGCGATTTGGCTCATTTTTCTTCCCCGCTTGAGTCGCCCGGGGTCGACTCAACGATGTTGAGTCACCTCGTTGTCACGCGACGACGGGCGAAATGGCGCGCGTTGAGGTCGATCGACCCGGGCCATCATAGGTAGGCAAAAAACCCGCCAGCAATGGGGTAACACCCGATTAAGTTCGGGTGAGCCGACCCGCTAACAGGACTGCTGAGAGCCGCCTCAGTTCGAATCGGCTTCCAGCTCGTCGGCCAGTGCCGGCGCCGAGTACACGTGGCGCAGCGCCGCTCCGATAGCGGAGGTCAGCACGGCGATCGAGCGGTTCAGGCGCGGGTCGTAGCCGTAATCGCCTCCCAGCGAGTGAATGTTGCCGTCGAAAATGGCGCCGGCCACCCGCCCCTGCGCGTCGATCAGTGGCGACCCGGAGTTCCCGCCAATGATGTCGTTGCTGGTGCTGACGTTCAGCGCAACGGCGGGATCGAGCCTGGACTTCGCATCAAGCCAGCGCTTGGGCAGGCGGAACGGCTCGGCAGCGGTTGCGCGAGCGTACAGCCCGCCAAAGTCGGTGAACGGCGCGACCGTATTTCCCTGGTAGGTCCAGCCATCCACGCGCCCGTATGAAAGCCGCAGCGTAAAGGTCGCATCCGGATACACGGAATCGCCATAGATCCCGAAGCGCGCCCGCGCGATCCGCTCGGCCGCGTTTGTGATCGGCCCTTCGATCTGCTGCTGATAGCGCAGCCGCAGCGCGCGCGCGTCGGCATCCGTGAGGCGAACGAAACGGATCAGCGGATCGCTGGATGCCTCGATCGCGGACTCGCCGCCGCGCCAAAGCGCGTTTCGAACCTTGGGGTCGGCCAGGCGCGTGCCCGCCACGAGTTGGTTCGCGAGCGCTTCGGGCGACTGCTGTCCGAGCAGGTGTGTCACGAGCGGGTTGTCGACGGTCAGGTACTCGCGGGTCTTGCTCAGCCACATCGTGAGCCCGATGCGTTCGATACCCGGGTAGACGGGTTGTGCATCGAGCAATTCCTTTTCCAGCAACTCCAGCTTGCTGTCCGAGTACTCCGGCAGCCGTTCGGCGCTGGGTTTTTTGCGCTCGGCCGCGGCGCGCACCAGGGTGCGTGCGTAGCCATACAGCTGCGAGACCGAGCCGGCACGGACCTCCAGGAAGTCGTGGCTCAGAAACAGGGCCTGATAGCGCTCGATGGCCGCGGTGATGTCGGCCCACGGATCGCCCACGGCGGAGGCCAGCTCCGCGTTGGCGGAGACCTTGGCGCGCAGTTCCTGCTCCTCGCGGACCTTGCGCGCGAAGAAATCCGGATCGAGCAGCGCACGCTCAATGCCGTAGAACGCCTTGAATGAATTCTCGACGGCAAACAGGACGAACGTGGCGGTGCGCTTTTGCTCTGCGCCCCGATCCGCATAGTCGAGCAGGCGGCCACGAAGCTCGGAGCGCACCAGCTGGCGTACCGGTATCGTCCAGTCCCGGTCCATCTGTGTCTGCGCGATCGTCTCGAGGCGACTGGTCGAGCCCGGATTTCCGGCGACGAACACCAGCTCGCCGGCGGCCGGCGCGGTCTTGCGCCACGTCAGGTGCGACGGCGTGCTGGCGGGCCGGCCGCCGTCGTACAGCCGAACGAACGCGCTGTCCAGGCAGTAGCGGGGGAAATTGAAGTTGTCGGGATCGCCCCCGAAGAATGCGATCGAGATTTCCGGTGCGAACACCAGTCGGACGTCCGCATACTTGCGGTACTTGTAAAGCTTGTATTGGCCGCCTCCATACAGCGAAACCACCTGGCAGCGCGCCTGAGAATCGTCCCGGCATCCGCGGTCTTCGATCGCCACCATTGCCGAGTCACGTGCCTTGATCACATCCTGCGTCCCGGCCGCCTTGATCGCGCCCAGCACCTCGTCGGTGGCATCGCTGATCTGGCCGAGGACTTCCGCCTGCATGCCGGGACAGAGTCTTTCCTCCCGGCGCGACCGCGCCGCGAAGCCGTCCGTGACGAAGTTGTGCTTCGGCGTCGACAGCGCCTGGGCGCAATCCGCCACGCAATGGTGATTGGTCAGGACCAGTCCGTCCTTCGAAACGATCGAGGCCGAGCAGCCGCTCGTCAGCCGCACGGCGGAGGCGCGAATCCGGTCCAGCCAGCTCGCGTCCGGCGCGAATCCATACTCGGCGCCCACCTGGGCCGACGGAAAGTGGTCGAGCGTCCACATGCCTTCGTCGGCGGCGACCGGCGCCGAAGCGAGCAGCGCGAGCGTGAACGTAAGGAGCCGCCTTTGCCGCGCGAACGAGAAGCGGCGCGAGAAACCGGGTGTGGAATTCTTCATGCTCCTCCAGGCTTTTTGTTGGATTTGGAGCGGGCAACACGTCCGCCAACCCATCCCGCAGGCGAGGCGTGTTCTCGAACGCAGCTAGAGCGCACAATCTTACGGTATGTCGACCGACGAGTCGGGCCCGACCGGCCCGGACCTGACGCAAGGGATTGTCGAGGCCGATCTGGCCGACGGCCGGATGCTGGGCGGCCATGTCGCCGACGAGGCCGTGCTGCTGGCGCGCCGGGGGCAGGAGGTGTTCGCGCTGAGCGCCACCTGCACGCACTACAACGGCCCGCTCGCCAAAGGCCTGCTGGTGGACGACACGGTGCGCTGCCCGTGGCACCACGCCTGCTTCAGCCTGCGCACGGGTGAGGCCCTGCGCGCGCCGGCTTTAAGCCCGGTTTCGTGCTGGTCGATCGAGCGCCGTGACGGCAAGCTGTACGTGACCGGCCGCAAGAAGACCGAGAGCCGCACCGGGGCCCGCGCGTCGAGCGAGGCGGCGCCGGGGCGCATCGTCATCGTCGGCGGCGGCGCTGCCGGTTTCGCCGCGGGGGAGATGCTGCGCCGGGAGGGGTTCCAGGGCAGCATCGCAATGCTCAGCGACGATGCGGCGGCGCCCGTGGACCGTCCCAATCTGTCCAAGGATTACCTGGCCGGCAACGCACCCGAGGACTGGGTTCCGCTGCGACCGCGCGAGTTTTATTCGGAACAGGGCATTGACCTGCAGCTGGGTACGCAGGCAGTCGGCGTCGACCCGAAGTTACGCACGGTCGCGCTGGCCGACGGCCGGACGCTTCCTTTCGATCGGCTGCTGCTCGCGACCGGCGCCGAGGCGAACCGCCCGTCGTTTCCGGGCTCGCAGTTGCCGCACGTGTTCACGCTGCGGTCGCTGGCCGATTGCCGGGCGATCATCGAGCGATCGAAAACGGCGCGGCACGCGGTCGTCGTGGGCGCGAGTTTCATCGGTCTGGAAGTGGCGGCGGCACTGCGCGCGCGCGGTATCCAGGTCGACGTCGTGGCGCCCGAGGCGCGCCCGATGGCGCGCATTTTAGGCCCGCAGCTGGGCGACTTCGTGCGTGCGCTGCACGAGCAGCACGGCGTGACGTTCCACCTGGAAGATGCGGTGGTGTCGATCGACCGCGAGCGGGCCAACCTGAAAAGCGGCGCTGCGCTGCCGGCCGATCTGGTGGTCCTGGGCGTGGGCGTGCATCCGCGCACGACACTTGCCGAAGCCGCCGGACTGGCGCTGGACCGGGGAGTGCGGGTGGATCCGGAACTGCGCACCAGCGCGCCGAACATCTTCGCGGCGGGCGACATCGCGCGCTGGCCCGATCCACACGGCGGCGAGGCGATCCGCGTGGAACACTGGGTGGTGGCCCAACGCCAGGGACAGACCGCGGCGCGCAACATGCTGGGGTACCACGAGGCGTTCGACGCCGTGCCCTTCTTCTGGAGCCAACACTACGACGTACAGATCAACTACGTCGGTCACGCCGAAGCCTGGGACCAGATCGAAGTCGACGGCGACATCGCGGCGCGCGACTGCCTGCTGCGCTACAAGCGCCAGGGCCGCGTGCGGGCAGTCGCGTCGATCTACCGCGACATCGAGAGCCTGAAGGCCGAGCTCGCCATGGAGCACGACGCGCCGCCGGTTTGATCCGAACGACGGGCCGAGACGGGGCAGCCTGGAACGAAAAGGGCACCTTCGCAGTTGGATCGCTGAAGCGGTTTTCCTGGAGGCAATGGCGCATGTTTCCGGCGCGGGAGGCACTCGAACGCCTGCGAGCGGGCAACCGCCGGTTCGCGTCGGGCGATCGCAGCAGCGGCGCGTTTGCAAGCCGCCTGCGTCCGGGCGACCTGGCCTCCGGCCAGGAGCCGTTCGCGGCGATCCTCGGGTGCTCCGACTCGCGGGTCCCGGTCGAGATCGTGTTCGATCAGGGGCTGGGCGACCTGTTCGTGATCCGGGTGGCCGGCAACGTGGTTGCGCCCTCCCAGATCGGCAGCGTCGAGTTCGCCGCCGAGCGCTACTGCACGAGGCTGGTGGTCGTTCTGGGGCACTCGCGTTGCGGTGCGGTTCAAGCCACGCTGGAGCAGCTGCAACGCCCCGCGGAAAACCAGTCACGCAATCTTCATTCGATCGTCAACCGCGTGCGGCCCTCGGTGGAGGGTCTGCTCGCCACCGAGCTGCGCCGTGACCCGGACGCATTGATGCGGCAGGCGGTGCGCGCGAATATCCGCGCCTCGGTGAATCAGCTGCAGCATGGATCGCAACTGATCGAGCAGCTGGTGCGTGAAGACGGATTGCTGGTGGTCGGCGCCGAATATTCGCTCGAAACGGGGATCGTCGATTTCTTCGATGACGTGCCGCGTGCTGCTTGACCCGCGGCACGTCATCCGGTCAGACCCGGGCCATGCCGCCGTCGACCAGCAGGTTCTCGCCCGTGATGTACGAGGAATCCTCGGACGCCAGGAACAGTACGGCCTTTGCAATTTCATCGGCGTGACCGATCCGGCCCATCGGTACCCTGGTGACGATCTGGGCGGCCATCTGCTTGAGCACATCCTCGGGCAGGCCGAGCTTGCCGAAGATCGGCGTCTCGATCGGCCCCGGGCTGATCACGTTGACCCGGATGCCCTGCCCGATCAGTTCGGCTGCGAGCGCGCGACCCAGTGAGGCCACCGCGGCTTTGCTCGCGGTGTACACGCTCATGCCCGCGGCGGCCTGCTCGACCAGCGTGGTGGCATTCAGGATCACGCTGGCCGGTCGGCGCAGCAGCGGCAGCATCTTCTGAACCGACCAGATCACGCCGCGTACATTGACGTCGAAGTGCTCGTCGATGTGCTCATCCGTGATTTCGGCAAAGGGCTTGAACTTCGCCACGCCGGCGTTGGCAAACACGATATCCAGTCCCCCGAACTCCGCTTTGATCCGGCGCGCCACGTCTTCCATCTCCACGGCGGCGGCGGCATTGGCCCGGATCGCGATCGCATGCGCGCCCAGTTCGGCACCGGCCTGCTTCACCCGATCCACATCCTGGCCCGTGATGGCGACGCGGGCGCCCTCGCTGAGGAACAGCCTGGCCGTCGCCAGACCGATGCCGGTCGTTCCACCCGTGATCAGGGCCGTCTTTCCAGTCAGTCTTGCCATCCGCTTTCTCCTGCGGGGCCGCGCGCAAGGCGCCGGCTCGCGTCGATGAACTGCACCAAGGGAAATCTCCGCAATCTGTACCGATCGGTAAAAAATATACCAATCGGTACAATATTCGTCAACCGGCCAATTTCGAGACGAAATCTTGGAGAAGGGGCGCCCACGCGGCTTCGATCCAGACCAGGCGCTGGACCGCGCGCTGGAGGTTTTCTGGCGCGACGGCTTTCAGGGGGCCTCGCTCAGCACCCTGACCCAGGCGATGGGGATCAACAAGCCCAGCCTTTATGCGGCGTTCGGCGACAAGGCATCGCTGTACCTGAAGGCGCTACAACGGTACGGCGAACGGGAAACCGCAAAAAACAACTTGAAGGCGCTGCGCAGCGAGTCCGATGCGCGGCGCGCCATCGAATCGTTCATGCGGTCGGCGGTGCAAGGGCTCACCGATCCGTCGAAACCGGGCGGTTGCTTCGTCGTGAACGGTTCGGCCGACTGCGGCCTCGGCAGCACCCCCGAGGCGGTGCAGGATGCACTGCGCCTGGCACAGCAAGCCAGCGAATCGGCCATCCGCGATCGCTTGAAGCAGGCCAGGAAGGAGGGGCAACTACCGCCGGACGCCGACATCCCGGCGCTGGCGGCGTATTTCGCAGTCGTGATGGCCGGCCTGAGCGTGCAAGCCAAGGCGGGCGCGCCGCGCCCCAAGCTGGACTCGGCCGTCGGCGTCGCGATGCAGGCCTGGCCGGCGCGCACGCGCACGCGCAGGTAGGATCGGGGCGGCGCCCGTTCGAATTCGATGGCTTACTTGGCCGGTTGCGACAGCTCGTAGCCCTGCACGATTCCCTGCGAATCGAACTTGATCTGCAGCGTTTTCAACGTCGTTTCGGACAGGTGCGACATCGCCCCTTCGGCGAAATAGTAGTTCCACTTGTCGTACTGCTTGCCGTCGGTTTCCACGTCGACTCCGGTCGACGCGGGTGCACCGAGCCAGGCCTTGACCTGGTCCCGGGTCGTCGCGCCGCGGTTGACGCGGCTCGTGAACGCGTTCAGATCGAAGTCGTTGCCCACGTGAAACCACGCCGTGGCGCAGGCTGCCAGTGCGATCGCCAGCACTGAGGCGCAGACGATTCGAAGACTCGCCCACATGGTCACCCTCCTGGATCGGACGGTTGGTTATTCTAGCCGCGCCCGACCTCAAGGATCCACTCTCCGATCTGCGGCCAGCGGGTCCGCAGCGCCTCGGAGCCCATGAACAATCCGATGTGCCCGCCGGGGATCACGGCTTTGAGGATGTCCCGGGCGGGCGTTGCGCACAGTTGCTCGGCCGCGAAGACCTGCTCCTTGGGCGTGATGTCGTCCGATTCGCCCGCCAGAAGGTACAGGGGGCAGCGGATGTCGCGCAGCGACAACGGCCGGCCCAGGCCCACGAACCGCCCCTGGGCGAGGCGATTCTCCTTGAACAGCTCGTTGATCGCCTGCAGGTAGAAGCGCCCCGGCAGGTCGATCGTATTCTCGTACCAGGAAGAAAAAGTCTCGGTCTTGCTGACGTAGTCCGGATCGTCGATCCGCTCGTACAGGCGCACGTACTTGTCGATGTACTGCTCGTCGGGGTGCATGTTCTTCCAGCCCCTGAGCATCACCCGGCCCCGCATCAGTCCGCCACCGAACGCCACCAGCTCCTCGTAAAATCCCGGCGGCGAGGCCTGCACCATCCGCTTCAGCGGACCGTCGCCGGCCTGCGTGTCGATCGGCGCTCCCGCCAGCACCAGCGAGGCGACCCGCTGCGGGTAACGCGCCGCGTACATCGCCGACAGCCACCCGCCCTGGCACAGACCGACCAGGTTGACGCGCCCTCCCAGATCGTCGATGCACACGTTCAGCTCGGCCAGGTAATTGTCGATGTCGTAATCCTTCATCTCCAGGCTGGCGCTTTTCCAGTCCGTCACCAGAACGCGCGGCAGGCCGACCGCGAGCAGCGTCTGCACCAGGCTCTGGCCGTCGTGATAATCGGCGATCACCGCCGAATGCCCGGCATAGGGCGCAGCGATCAGCGTCGCAGGCCCCGTGGCATCCGGGCTTCCGAAGGCGCGCAACTGCATCGTGTGCAGATCCAGCAGCACCGTATTGGTCGTTGCGAAGCGCGGCTTGAGGCCGTGATCGACTTTCTGCGCCTCGACCAGGAACTTCAAATTCTTGCGGAACAGCTCCAGCTCCGCCTGCCCCATCGCGGCTATGGCCGCCATCGGCCAGAACAGCGGGACGCTCTGCTTCAGTACATGTTTCTGGTCCAAGTCCGGCTCCCTTCCCGCATTGAACGCCGCCTCAGCCGTCAGCGATCAGTTCTTGCGTGTGCTGCGCGATCATCAGATCTTCGTCGGTCGGAATCACCCACGCCGAAACGCGGCTGCCAGCCGTGCTGATCCGGGGTCCTCCGCGATCGTTGGCGGCAGCGTCGACCGTCAGGTCCAACCAGGCGAGCGCCTTGCCGATCTGCGCCCGAACCGCAGCGGCGTTTTCGCCGATGCCGCCCGTAAATACCAGCGCGTCGAATCCGCCCAGGGGCGCAACCAGGCTGCCGATCGCGCACACAATCCGATGACAGAACAGATCGACCGCCTGCCGGGCCGCGGCCCCACCGCTCGAAAGCAGCGCACGCATGTCGCTACTGACGCCCGAGACCCCCAGCAGGCCGCATTCATCGTACAGCAATCGCTCGAGCCGCTCGGCGCTGTAGCCCTTCTCGCGCAGCAGGTACAGCAGCACGCCCGGATCGATCCAGCCCGGTCGGGTGCCCATCACCAGCCCGTCGAGCGTGCTGAAGCCCATCGTGGTGCCGACGCTGCGGCCGGCCACCAGTGCGCACAGGCTGGCTCCGTTGCCCAGATGCGCGACGATGGTGCGGCCCTGCGCGGCGCGCGCGTCGTAATCGGGCAACTGCGTCGCGATGTACTCGTACGACAGCCCGTGAAAGCCATAGCGCACGAGGCCGGCCTCGGTGAGCGCGCGCGGCAACGCGAAGCAGCGCTCCAGCGGCGGCAGGGTCTGATGAAACGCCGTGTCGAAGCAGGCGATCTGGGGAAGACCTGGATGGGTCGCCGCCAGCGCACGGATCGCAGCCAGGTTGTGCGGCAGATGCAACGGCATGAAGGGAACCAGGGCCTCGAGCTGCTCCAGCATCCCGGGGCCGATCCGCACCGGCGCCTGGTGCGCAGCGCCCCCGAATACAACGCGATGGCCGGCGGCAGCCAGAGCGCCCGGCCCGGCGTGCGACTCGATCCAGCCAATCAGGTAGCTCAACAGATCTTCATGGCTGCGGCTCGCTCCCGCCGCCCACCGGTATTCGGCCACCTGCGATCGGTCCTGGTCGCGCGCGCGAAAGCACGGCGCCGTTCCCACCCCCTCGATCGAACCATCGGCGATGCGCGCCAGCTCCGATCCCGCCGCCGACGCGAACAGGGTGAACTTGATGCTCGACGAGCCGGCATTGATGGCGGCGATCGCTCCGGTCACCGATCGTCCCCGTCAGCGGGACGGGCGATTTCGAGCTTGCGGCTTGCATGTACCAGCAGCGCCATCACGGCGCACGAGGCCAGCCGCGCCTTGGCACTGTCGGCGCGGCTCGTCAGTACGATCGGCACGCGCGCTCCGAGAACGACTCCGGCAGCCTCCGCATCGGCCAGGTATTCGAGCTGCTTTGCCAGCATGTTGCCCGACTCCAGGTCCGGCACGACCAGGATGTCGGCATGTCCGGCCACCGGCGAGACGATGTGCTTGATCCGCGCGGCCCGTATGCTGACCGCGTTGTCGAACGCCAGCGGTCCGTCCAGGATTCCGCCCTGGATCTGGCCGCGTTCGGCCATCTTGCACAGTGCGGCCGCCTCGATCGTCGATGAAATCTTCGGCGTGACCGTTTCGACCGCCGACAGGATCGCGACCTTGGGCTGCTCGATGCCCAGAACGTGCGCCAGGTCGATCGCGTTCTGGACGATGTCGACTTTTTCCTCCAGCGAGGGGTAGATATTGATCGCCGCGTCGGTGATCAGCAGCAGCTTCGAATAGCTGGGAACGTCCATCACGTACACGTGGCTCAGCCGGCGCGCGCCGCGCAAGCCGGTGTCCGCCTTGGTCACCTCGTGCATCAGCACGTCCGTGTGCAGGCTCCCCTTCATCAGAGCGGCGCACTCGGCCTTGCGGCACAGCGCCACCGCCTGCACTGCTGCCGCCTCGGCGCAGTCGGCATCGATGATCCGGCAGGCCGCGACGTCCTGCCCCAGCGCCTTGGCGGTGCCGAAAATCTGCGTTCGCGGTCCGACCAGCGTCGGAGCGATCAGTCCCTGCTGGGCCGCTTCGAGCGCGCCGAGCAGCGACACCTCGTCGCACGGGAAGGCGACCGCCACCGTGACCGGCTCGAGGTCCCGGCATTGCGCAATCAGATGCTGGAACATGGGGTGGTGGGTGCGCATCGATCCCTTCCTCTAGGCCAGCGGCTTCAGATTCTGCAACAGGGTGGGAATCAGCTCCGTGACGGTCGGGTGAATGTGCACGGCGCGCGAGATCGTGGTGTACGGAGCCTTTGCGTACATCACGTCCAGGATCGAGTGCACGGCCTCGTCGCCGTTCAGGCCGAGCAGCGCGGCGCCGAGGATCTGTCCGCTGCCCGGGTCGACGATGATCTTCATGAAGCCCAGCGTCTCGCCGCGCTCGCGGGCGCGGCCGACGCGAGTCATCGGCATCGTACCGATCAGGGCCGGGCGGCCGCTGGCCCGCGCCTCGCGCTCGCCGATGCCGACCCGGCCCAGCGGGGGATCGGTGAACAGGGCATAGGCTAGGATGCGGTCGGTTGCGCGGCGCGCATCCGCATCCAGCAGGTTGGCGGCGACGATCTCGTAGTCGTTCCACGAGGTATGGGTGAAGGCGCCGCGCCCGTTGACGTCCCCCAGCGCCCACACGCCCGGCACGTTCGTGCACAGCTTATCGTCGACCCGGATGAAGCCGCGCTCGTCGCACTCGATTCCCGCCGCGCTCAGTGCCAGATCGTCCGTGCTCGGCCGGCGGCCGACTGCGACCAGAACATGGCTTCCGAAAATCTCGGGCGGGCCATCGGCGCAGTCGGCCGATACGACGACGCCGCCATCGTGCGGGGCGACGCCGATGCAACGGGCGTTCAACCGAATGTTGATTCCCTCCCGCGCCAGAATGTCCCGCACCCCTTCCGAGACGTCTTCGTCTTCGCGCGCGATCAGGCGCGGTGCCTGTTCCACCACCGTCACCTGTGCGCCGAAACGGCGGTACATCTGTGCGAACTCCAGGCCGACGTAGCTGCCGCCCACGACGACCAGGTGCTTCGGCAGGAAATCGACGGTCATCATGCCGATGTTCGTGAAGCAGCGCGTCGAGTCCAGGCCGGGCCAGTCGGGCACCACGGGCCGGCCCCCGACGTTGATGAAGATCCTTTCGGCTTCGAGTTCCTCGCCGTTGACCCCGACACGGTGCGCAGCCGTGAATCGGGCATGACCCCAGTAAAGGCGCAGCCCGGGCATCTGTCCGAGCCACTGCGTCAAACCGTCGACGGATGCCTTAACGATCGCATCCTTGCGCGCCTTGATAGCGCGCATGTCCACGGCGATCGGACCGCCGATCGTCACGCCAAAATCCCCATGGCGCCGCGCGACGAAAGCCGCCTGTGAGCTTGCCACCAGCGCCTTGGTCGGCGTGCAGCCGTCGTTGACGCAGGTGCCGCCCACGTGCTCGCGCTCTATCAGCGCGACCGACATTCCGGCCGCCGTCAATCGCGCCGCCAGCGGCGGACCGCCCTGGCCACTTCCGATGATGATCGCATCGAAGCGCTGTGCCACCTGGCCTCCCCTCCGAGAACGGATCAATCAGAAGTCGGGAGATATTTTGCGCCAACGCGAGCGCTTGGGCGCGGCCTAGAATCCGCGCTGATTGGGTTCCGACCAATGATCGCGGACGGTCGGCAAGGGAGGTGACGATGATCGCTCGCACATGGCACGCAACCGCAGCGCCCGAGAATGCCGATGCCTACAGTGGCCACTTCGCTTCTGAAGTGGTCCCGCATCTGAAAGACATCGCGGGGCACCGGGGCGCTTTGCTGCTACGGCGCCCCGTCGGCGATCTGGTCGAGTTCGTCGCCATCACGCTGTGGGACTCGATGGAGGCGGTCCGGCAATTCGCAGGGGCGCGGCCGGACGCCGCCAAGGTGGAGCCGCAGGCCACAGCGGTCCTGGCGCGGTTCGACGAGTTCGTGACGCACTACGAGGTCGCCGGCGGGTTCACGCGTGACTACGACATCAATGGCTCGGCGCCGTCAACCGTCACCCGGTAGGTGACATCGCGCGCATGATGCACGCGCCATACAATGAGGTCCGTGAGCGATTCATTGCAGAAGGCGATCCAGGCCGGTCATCTGGACCCGGACACCTGCGTGCTTCGTCATGTCACACGAACCTCGAGGCTGATCGTCGCCGCTTTCGACGCGGCATTCAGCCCGGTCGGCCTGTCGGGCCACCAGTTCAACCTGTTGATGACGCTGGCGCGCCGGGGACCCATGAACGTTGGCAGCCTGGCCGCTGCGGTGGGGATGCACCCGAGCACCACTCCGCGGCTGATCGCGCCCCTGGTGCGCGACCGCCTGATTCTGACGCGCGCCGGCGCCGATCGGCGCGAGCGAGTGATCGGTATCACGCGTAAGGGGCGATCCAGGCTGCTGCAGGCGTTCCCCCACTGGATCGACGTGCAGACCCGCATCGTCGGTCAGCTTGGCGAGCGGCGCTGGTCCTCCGCCATGGCGGCCTTGAGGAACATTCGCGGATCGTTGCAGCAGTCGCCTGGCTCGTATTGATTCGCGTTGCCGATGAAATCGGGGCCATCGACCGCGTCGAGCAGGCGATGAAGGAGGCGCGCCATTGCGGCGCCCTGGCAGCGGTCCTGTTTCTCGATCTGGACAATTTCAAGCAGATCAACGATTCGCTCGGCCACAACGTCGGCGATCAACTGCTGAAAGAAGTGGCGGCGCGCCTGAAGGTGACCTTCCGTTACGCCTCGGCTTTGGTCTGAACCTCGGCGCGCACTTCCTCGAGCAACCACTGCCGGAATGCTGCCACGCGCGGCTGCTCGAGGTTCGCCGGCGGACAAACGAAGTGGTAGGCGTTGACCAGGGGCTGCTCTCGAAACAGCGCGATGATCCGCCCGGAGGCGAGTTCCTCGTTCACCAGCGTGCGCCACACCCGCGCGACCCCCAGTCCAGCCAGCGCCGCCTCGATCAGCAGGTTCGCATCATCGAACGTGCGGATCCGCAGCGGCTCGGACGTTACAACCCCTGCATTGCGCAGCCAGGTCGGCCAATCGGGAAAGGTCGAGTCCCAGTTCAGGTCACTGTTGCGCAACAGCGTCGCGCCCACCAGGTCGGAGGGGCGGCTCAAACCGGCCGCGAGCCGCGGGTGAGCGACCACCACCACGCTTTCTTCGCGCAGGCGCTCCGCGTGCAACCCGGGATAGCGGCCGCCGCCATAGCGCACCGCCGCGTCGACGTCCTCCGTTTCGAAATCGACCGTGCGCGTGGTTGCCAGCAGATGCAACTCGATCTGCGGGTGACGGGTGCCGAAGCGTTCCAGCCGGGCAATCAGCCATCTGGAAGCGAACGAAGGCGCCACAGACAGCACCAGGGGGCGCTCCGCTTGACCCGCCCTGAGCTGCCGCGACGCCTGCTCGAGCAGATCGAGCGCCTCGCGCAGCGGGCGCACGACAGCCTGGGCGCTCGCGCTCAGGCGCAACACCGGGCTGCGCACGAACAGTGGCTGGCCGATCCGGTCCTCCAGCAACTTGATCTGCTGGCTGATCGCCGCCGGTGTCACGTGCAGTTCCCTGGCTGCGCGTGCGAACGACAGGTGGCGCGCTGCCGCCTCCAGGGCCTGCAGCGAGCGCAGCGGAAGCAGGGTGCGCGGCATTAGAAAATCTAACCCCTACGTGAAGAACAAATCGTTTTGACGCCTTGCCAGGCAGTGGCACAGTACTTCCACATGATTAGTTTTACTGAAGGGCGGGGCCAATGCAAGTGTCGGCGATCTACGCGCTGGTGGCGCTGACGGCGGTGATGTGGGGAGCCAATTTCAATCTGTCCAAGCACGTGCTGGCGGACATGAACGCGCTGGTGGCCGGCGCGGCGCGCTTCGACATCGCCGCGCTGGTGATGCTCGCGATCAGCGCGATCAAGGGCCAACGCGTGCCGCTGATCCGGCACGCGGCGGCGTACGCCACGCTGGGACTGGTCGGGATCGCCGGCTTCAACGTGGTGTTCTTCTACGGCATGCAGAGGACTTCGGCGGTGAACGGCGCACTGATCATGGCGTTGAACCCGTTGCTCACCGCGCTGCTGGCGTTCGCGTTGAAGGCGTATCGGCCCGCCACGAGCCAGCTGCTGGCTTTCCCGATCGGGGCCGCGGGTGTCGCCTTCGTCGTGCTCGGGGGCGGGGCGCAGTTGCGCGTCTCGGACGGCGATCTGCTGATGCTGGCAGGCAACCTGTGCTGGGCTTTTTACAATGTGATGGTCGGCAAGCTGCTGCCGCGTGATGTCGGCGGCCTGGCCAATACCACCGGCGTGATGGTGGCGGGCGCGGTCGCATTGTCGGTGGCGGCCGCGGTGGCCGGTGCTCCGCTGGCGCCTCCGGGCCGCGACGCGCTGGGCTCGCTGCTGCTGATGTCGCTGGGCGGCACCGTGCTCGCGTATCTGTTCTGGAACGCTGGAATCGCCCGCCTGGGCGCGGCCACCACTGCCGTCTTTCTGAACCTGGTACCGGTCAGTTCAATGGCGATCTCTGCGCTCGAAGGTCATCCGCCCACGTGGGTTCAGCTGATCGGCGGCGCCATCGTGATCGGGGCCGTCAGCCTGGCCACGCTGGGTTCGCGAGCACCGCCCCCGGTTGCCGCGCGAACCGGCTCAGGGCGCGCTCTTTGCGCCCAGGCCTGTGACGCTTCCCGAGCCGGAAACTGATTGCGTCACGGCGGGTGCCCCGTAATAGCGCACGTCACCGCTGCCGGCGATGCGAACATCCAGCGTGCGCTCCACCCACAGCTGAACGTCGCCCGAGCCGCTGATCGAAACGGTCGCCGTCTGGCTTTTCAGGTCCCCAGCCCGATAGCGGCCCGAGCCTGAAATGTGGACCTCCTGGTTGGCGGCCGCGCCGGCGGCGACGATGTTGCCGCTTCCGGCGATATGGCTGATGAGACGCGCCGTCGTCAGATGGTCGAACGTTGCATTGCCGCTACCCGAAATGCGAAGCTCCAGCGCATGATGCGTCCAGGTTGCGGCATGGACGCTGCCGGAGCCGTCCAGCCCCAGCTTGTCGATCGCCTTGACCGACAGGAACACGCGCGCGGCCGGGTGCCGCGAAAACCATCTGAACCAGTGCAACGGTCCGCCGTCCTCCCACCGCACCGTCAGCACGCCGCCTTCGACATCGCTGCGTATCTCGCGCAGGTTCTCGGGCGCGGCCTCGATGGCGAGCGAGGTCGTATCGCTCTGAACCAGCTCCAGATCGAAGCCGCCGAGCAGGCGCACCTCGTTGAAGGGCTGAGTCAGGTTTCTCGACTCCCGCACGGGCACGTCCGCAGCGGCGCAGGCCACCCATGCGATCATCCCGGCACCGGCCAGCCGGGCCGCCCATTGCCGCCAATTGTTCATGTTCGAGGCTCCGCGATTCATCCCGACAGCGATTGTAGGAAGTCTGGCCGAGCGGTCCAGCGCGCCGCGACGGGCTGCCGAAATCGAGCCGCCCGATGCGCGAGCACGCGACGGGCGTAATCCCCAATTGTTGTCCTCGTTTCAATGACCCGCCCGTCGGTCCCGCCTCGACCCGGCCTGACAGCGACCAGCATCGCCGCGCTCGGCGTCGTGTTCGGAGACATCGGCACCAGCCCGCTGTACACGCTGAAGACCGTGCTGGATCTGGGAGGCAGCGAGCCGCAAGCGGTGCTGGGGGCACTGTCGCTGATCGTCTGGACGCTGATCGTCGTCACGTGGGTCAAGTACGTCGGCTTTGCGATGCGCGTCGACAACGACGGCGAAGGCGGCATCCTGGCGTTGATGTCGTTGCTCGGCGTGAAGCGCCGCAGCCGTCCGGTCATCGTGGCCGTTGGGCTGTTCGGCGCGGCACTGATCTACGGCGACGGCGCCATCACGCCGGCCATCTCCGTGCTGTCGGCCCTGGAGGGCCTGGATATCGCGGTGCCCGCGCTCGGGCCGTACGTGCTGCCTTCGGCGGCGGCGGTGCTGGCGGTGCTGTTTGCGGTGCAGCCGCTGGGGGCCGCACGGATCGGTCGTGCCTTCGGCCCGGTGATGGCGCTGTGGTTCGCCGCGATCGGGCTGCTCGGCCTGTGGGGCCTGGCCAGACATCCGTCGGTGCTGGTCGCGCTCAATCCGCTGGTCGGCTTGAGCTTTCTGCTGCACGGAGGTGCGGCCAGCTTCATGGTTCTCGGGGGCGTGTTCCTGTGTGTGACCGGCGCCGAGGCGCTGTACGCGGACATGGGCCACTTCGGCACAGGCCCGATCAAACTGGCCTGGTCGGCCATCGTATTTCCCAGCCTGGTCCTGAACTACGCGGGCCAGGCCGCCATCGCCGCGTCCGGCGAGGCGATTACCGGCAACATCTTCTACCGCCTGTGCCCACAGCCGCTGCTGCTGCCGCTGATCGTGCTGGCCACGCTGGCCACCGTGATCGCCAGCCAGTCGATCATCACGGGCGCGTTCTCGATGACCCGGCAGGCGATCGCGCTGGGCTGGATGCCGCGGCTGAAGGTGACCCAGACTTCCCAGGAAGGCTACGGCCAGATCTATGTGGGCGCCGTGAACTGGATCCTGATGGCCGTGACGCTGGCGCTGGCGCTCGGATTCCGCAAGTCCGACAACCTGGCCGCGGCCTACGGCATCGCGGTGTCCACCACGATGCTGATGACGACTGTGCTGTTGTTCATTGCGATGCGAGAGATCTGGCAATGGAGCCTTGCGGCCAGCGCGGTGGTGGCCGGCGCCTTCCTGATCGTCGACAGCGCCTTCTTCCTGTCCAACATGCTCAAGGTCGCCGAGGGCGGTTACGTTCCGCTCGCGCTGGCCGCCCTGGTGTATCTGCTGATGCTGTGCTGGCACCGCGGGGCCTCCGCGACGGCGGCCCAGGTGCTGGCGAACCCGGTTTCGATCGATGCGTTCATGGCCAAGTTGGAGCGGGACCGGATCGCTCGAGTGCCCGGCACCGCCGTGTTCCTGACCCGTTCGCTGCACGACACCCCGCCCGTGGTCGCCTGGTATGTGCAGCACGCCCGTTCATTGCACCAACGCGTGCTGGCGCTGACCGTGCTGACCGAGTCGACACCCTGGGTGGCCGAGTCGGGGCGCTTTTCGCTCGCGCAGGTGGCGCCGGGGTTCTGGCGCGCGCAGGTGCGCTACGGATTCATGGACCGGCCGGACATTCCGCGCCTGCTGGCGCATCTGCAGGCGCCCTGCGACCTGGGCGACTTGAGCGCGGTCACCTACTTCCTGGCCCATGAAACCGCGATCCCGCGCCAGGACGGCCAGGGGCTGCCGCGCTGGCAGCAGGCCCTGTTTGCCGCGATGCAGCGCAATTCGACCCATCTGACGGACTCGCTGCGGCTGCCGGTCGACCGGGTGGTCGAGCTGGGCGGCCTCGTGTCGATCTGAATCTGATCTAGCGCAGTAACCCAGCGACAAAACCCTGCTTGGGTACGCGCGTCTGTCGTACGCTCGCCGGGCGACCGCGCCCACCGCACGCCGCCTCGATGACCGCTGTCCCCAGTTTGCCGCAGATCAAGCCCCGGCATTCGACACAGGCGCGACGCTACGTGGTCGTGTTCGCCCTGATTTCGGTGACGCTGGCGATTCCGGTCGGCTACCACGTCACCCGGTCGTACCAGACGGCCCGTCGGGAGGCCGCGGCAGAAGCCAGCAACCTGGCCCAGGTCCTGGCTGCCCAGTTCGGCGATTCGCTTCGGCGCGTCGATGGGCTGCTGCATCTGATGGTCGACAGCATCGAGCCGGCCGCCATGCAACCGTCGCAGGTCAAGGGCTACGCGCCGGCGCTGGAGCGCTGGTTCGCATTGCATGGACGGGACTTTCCGCAGCTGCGCGTGCTGCGTTATTTCGATGCCGACGGCAATATGCTCTACGAGTCGGCGCCGTCCCATTACCGGATCAACATCGGTGACCATTTGCAGGCCCTGAAGAATGCGCCGGCCGGTTCGATCGGGTTTTCGGAAGTCCTGGTCGTTCGCGACAATCCCAACCCGGCTATTTACATCGGGCGCCCGATCCGCGGACCGAACGGCGCTTTCCTGGGCGCGGCGACCGTAGCTTATGAGATCGCGAGCCTGTACCAGCTGCTGTCGCAGCTGGACGTGGGCCCCAAGGGCGCCTCCGGCGTGCGCCGGCTGGACGATGGCTCCGCCGTCGTGCGCTACCCGGGGCCAGTCGCCATCGACACCCGACCCATGCCCGACAGCCGCCTGCGGCTGGCCATCCTGCAAGGCCGGCGTGAAGGCACGCTGGAGTTCGTTTCACACGTCGACAACTTGCCGCGCCTGTACGCCTACCGGACGATCGAGCCATACCCGTTCTTCGCATTCGTCGCGCTGGCCGACGCCGATTACCTGCGCAACTGGCGGCGCGACAGCGGCGTGCTGATCGCGATCACGCTGGCGGCCGAGCTGCTCGCCGGCATCGCTTTCGTCGAGCTGATACGCACCGATCGCAGTCGACGCCGCACCGAAGGTCTGCTTCGGAAACTGTCGCTCGCGGTCGAACAGAGCCCCGAAAGCATCCTGATCACGGACACCGAGGCCCGCATCGAGTACGCGAACGACGCGGTCACCCGTACCAGCGGCTACGGCCTGCAGGAACTGCTGGGGCGCAACCCCCGACTGCTGGGGTCCGGACACACGCCGCCCGGACATTTCTCTGCGCTGTGGGCCGCCTTGCTGAAGGGGCAGACCTGGCGGGGAGAATTCTTCAATCGGACCAAGGATGGCCGCGAGTACGTCGACTTCGCGGTCGTCACGCCGATCCGCCAGGCCGACGGCAGCATCAGTCACTACCTGTCGGTGCAGGAAGACGTGACCGAACGCAAGCGCCTGGGCGCGGAGCTGGACCAGCACCGCCACCATCTGCAGGAGCTGGTGCGCGAACGCACCGAGCAACTGAACGAGGCGCTGTCCCACGCCGAGGCCGCCAGCCGGGCCAAAGGCGCGTTCCTGGCGAACATGAGCCACGAAATCCGCACGCCGTTGAACGCAATCTCGGGACTGGCCCACCTGATCCGGCGCTCGGGCATAACGCCCGACCAGGAGCAATGGCTGCAAAAGCTCGACCAGGCGTCGGCGCATCTTCTGGGAATCATCGACGACGTTCTGGACCTGTCCAAGATCGAGGCCGGCAAGTTCACGCTGGCCGACGACCGGATCGAGGTCTGCGCGCTGGTGGCGGGCGTGGCTTCGATGACGAGCGACCGGGCGCGCGCCAAGGACCTGACGCTGCGGGTCCAGACCGACCCGTTCCCGGATGTCTTGATCGGCGATGCGAAGCGGCTCAAGCAGGCGCTGCTGAACTACGCCGACAACGCCGTGAAGTTCACCGAGAGCGGAACGATCAGCCTGCGGGCTTGCAAGGTCGCAGAAACCGATGAAAGCGTTCTGGTGCGGTTCGAGGTACAGGACACCGGGATCGGCATCGACGCCCAGGTCCTGCCCCGGCTGTTCATGCCCTTCGAACAGGCCGACAGCTCGACCACGCGCCGGTACGGCGGCAGCGGGCTCGGGCTGGCGATTACCCGGCGCCTGGCCCAGTTGATGGGCGGGGAGGCGGGCGGCGACAGCCGCACCGGCGCAGGCAGCACGTTCTGGTTCACGGCCCGGCTGGGCAAGCGGGTGGCCGCGGGCCGGATCGGGGAGCCTGCGATTGACGGCTCAGCGGCGGCCGCATTGATGCGCGAATGCGCCGGTCGCCGATTGCTGGTGGCCGAAGACGACCCGATCAATCGCGAGGTGGCGGTCCACCTGCTGCAGCTGGTCGGCCTGGCGGCCGACGTGGCCGTGGATGGCAACGCGGCGCTGGAGCTGGTGGCGCGCAACGAATACGACCTGATCCTGATGGACATGCAGATGCCCAATGCCGATGGTCTGGAGGCGGCCCGGCGCATCCGCGCGCTGCCGGGTCGTCAGTGGGTGCCGATCATCGCGATGACCGCCAGTGCGTTCGACGAGGACAGGGCGCGCTGCCTGCAGGCCGGC
Source organism: Burkholderiaceae bacterium (assembly GCA_035939615.1). GTDB lineage: Bacteria > Pseudomonadota > Gammaproteobacteria > Burkholderiales > Burkholderiaceae_F > VBCK01. The sequence continues at coordinate 20,329 of DASZFP010000109.1, forward strand.
ATGAACGATTTCATTGCCAAGCCGGTGCGTCCGGATGCTCTGTACTCGTTGCTCAGGCAGTGGCTGTCGCAGCCTGCGCAGCCGGCTGACCGATGGTCCGGCTCAGGGCCTCAGGGCCCGATATAGGAACGGCAGGCTGACATCCATCCGGTAGTCGACGCTCGAGTGCGTGTCGTCGAACTCTTCGTAGCGGTGGGATATGCCGGCCTCGGACAGGCGCTTGGACAGGATCCGGGCGCCGTAGTGCAGACGGTACTGGTCGCGCCAGCCGCAATCGATGAAAATGCCTTTCAGGCTCTTCAGGCTGGCGCGGTGGGTCTGCACCATGTTGATCGGATCGTGCTCCAGCCAGCGCCGCCAGCGCGATTCGAGGCGCTCGCCGGTTTCGAGATTGAACGGCAGCCGGAAACCGTTCGGCGCTCGCGGGTCGGGGTCGTACGTGGCGGCCATGCACAGGTTCATGATGCAGTGGATCTCGGCCGGCGACGGCTTGCGCCGCTTGTCGAACGCTTCCAGGAACCTTCGTACCCGGCCATCGTCGAGGCCCGAGCCGGCCCCGCGCTCGATCCGCCGCACGTCGACCGCGCCCTCGCGGCGCGGGCGGGCCCGATACTTGGCGAGCTCGTCCAGCGTGTTGGGCCAGTCGGCCCCGTAGCAGAAGTCGAAATAGCAGTCGCCCGAATGGTCGGCGACGGCCCCCCAGCAGTCCGCGTGCCGCATGCCGTGCACGATCGCGCCGTAGCCGCCGGAGGACTTGCCGAAGCAGCCCCGGTGCTCACGCGAGGCCAGCGTTCGAAACTCGCGGTCGATGAACGGCACCAGTTCGCGCGTCAGGTAGTCCGCATAGCGGCCGATCGCGCTCGAATTGATGTACTGGTTGCCGCCCAGCCGCGTGAAGCAGTCCGGAAATACGATCAGAGCCGGACCCATTTTGCGCTCGTGAACCAGTCGGGCGGCCTGCTCGGCGACGTTCTCCTCGAACGGCTTCCAGTTCAGATGCGATGAGCCGGACCCGGTGAAACCGACCAGGTCGAACAGCACCGGAAAACGCCGCCCGCCGGCGTCGCGCCGGCCCTGATCGTATTGAGGCGGCAACCACACCGACACTTTGCGCACATGCGGATCGCCGAGCGGGTTATCGGCCAGCACGCGCGAGACGTGCTCCAGCGTGACGACGGCGCCCGGCGCGCCTTGGGGCCGCTTCAGCGTCATCGGATCGAGTGGTCGGTCTGCTGGAGTTTTCGCATCATCGCCTCGCGGTCCGGGAAGCGTACACAGTCGATGCCGCTCAGGTCGGCGTCGACCAGGCGGCGGCGCGCCACGTCGGCACGCAGCGCCCCGCGCGCCCCGGCCAGGCGCAGCTCGTGCCCGGCGCTGCGCCAGCGCGCACCGTATACGACGATGGCGGAAGCGTCGGTGGCCCCGGTGCACTGCACGCTGAGCGACTCGCCGGCGGTTTCCCCGGTCAGCTCGCGCTCGTCGACCACCTGGAAGCGCACACGCGCTTCGCGGGCGTTCAGCATCTCGACGATCTGCCGCATCAGCAGCCAGACGCGCGCAACCGAATCGCAGTTCAGCACCCACACTTCCATTTCGGTTCCGCTGATGCGCTCGCGCCAGGTCGGTTCGATGATGCACGCCGGCGGCAATTGCAGCCCGTTGACCGGGTCGCTGTAGATCGGCCGGCCGATATAGCCGGCCTTTTGCTCGGCGGCCGACGCGGCCTGCGCGGCCGACAGTGCGACGGCCACGATGACCACAGCTAGGTTCAGGTCGGTCCGGCGCGGGTTCACGCGGCGCTCAACGCGGGCGGTAGAAGACGAACTTGGCTGAAAACGGTACCCGAAGTATCTGGTTGGCCTGTTCGGCCGAGCACTGCGCCGGTGGCAAGCCCCCCGCGGTATCGACCCGCTGCACGTAACTCACCTTCTCCAGCTCGCCCTGCCCGAACGATTGGGTTCGCAGCAGCAGCCACCGTACCGCATCGTCGCCCGGAGCCGAATCGTAGCCGACGATGGTGCCGAGCAGGCGGCTTCCATCGACGTGCTCGAACGAATAGTTGGCGCCGTGATGCGCCACGACCTGTCCGCGCGCGTCGCGCAGCTCGGCCTCCGGCAGGCGAAACGCCCAGCGATAGCCGTCCTTGTCGGGTTCGCAGCGGAAAATCTGCACGCCGGCCCCGGCCAACTCGAAGGCCGGTTCGACCTCGGTGGGCGCCCGGATCTGGCTGAACAGGCCCAGCGACGGGCGCGTTGGCACCTCGGGCGGCGGTGCAGGCGGTGCGGTGGCAGCCGCAGCGGTTTCGGGTGCAGCCCCGGGCGCGGCCGGCGCGACCGGCGCCGGCCGCGGACCGGCGCAGGCCGCCGCGACCAGCGCCACCGCGGCCCACAGCGCGCGCCGTCTCACGTCATTGTGCATCGCGGCCCCGCTCGTTTCTCATCCGATCGCCGTCCAGCGCCGCAGCACCGGCAGCGCACAGATCGCGGGCCGTCTGTTCGAGCATTTGCGGAAACGACAGCAGCGCGAAATAGCGTTGATGCACGATGCGAGCATATCGCGCCCGTCCGAAATGTTCGACCAGCCGAGTCAGGGACGCCTGCCCGACCTGCAACAGCCAGAATTTCACCAGGACCTTCAATACGTGGCGGGCGTTGCGCAGCGGGCTCGATTGCAGCGCGCCCAGCCGCCGGTCGGCGCGTTGCAGGGCGGCCTGGACCTGCCGGAACGGCGGCCCGTGCCCCGGAATCACCAGCGCGGGCTGCAGCCGGGCGATCAGCTCGAGCGACAGGCGCTGTTGAACGAATCCCGCCTTGCCCTCGATTTCCGGGAAGATGGCGCCGAAGCCGTCCTCCCACAGCGCATCGGCCGAAATCAGGATGCGCCGGTCCACCTGGTACAGCATCAACATGTGCGGATCATGCCCCGCGCCCGCCATCACCTGCCAGAGGCACCCGCCCAGTTGGAGCGCGTCGCCGGCGCGCAGCACACGGTCGAATCCGAAGCGCGCGCAACGCTGCCCGGTTGCGCGGTAGCTCAGGCGCTCGACGTCCCAACGCCGAACGGCATCGGCGTCGCCGGCGGGAATCTGGATCGACACGCCGCCGCGCCGCGCCAGAAACGCGTTGCCGCCGACGTGATCCGAATGCAGGTGCGTGTTGACGACGCGCGCGACCGGGCGGCCGCGCCCGATCCGATCGATCAGCGCCGCCAGTTGACGGGCATGCGAGATGTACCCGGTGTCGACCACCGACAGTTGCTCGCCCTCCTCAAACAGCACGCTGTTGGAAGACAGCCAGCCGCGCTCCAGAACGTGCATGCCCGCGGGCAAGCCGGTCCCCGCGGCGTCGGTTGCGCTGGATGCGGCGGTCAGCGACGGCGCATCCATTGGGCTTGCGCGGCCTGCATCCGGCGCTGGCTCAACTGCTTCCAAATCTGCCGCCGGCGCTCGTCGTCGAAGCCGGCCCAGCCGGCGATCTCGTCCAGGGTTCTGAAACACCCTATGCAGTAGACCCCGTCGGCATCCATCCGGCACACCGAAGTGCACGGCGAGCCCACCGGGGCGTGCGGCCCGGCCCCCGCTGCGCCGTCGGCCTCCAGATCGGCACTCATCGATGGCCCGCCTTCTTCTTCGGCTCCAGGCGCTGGTTGAAGCGCGCGAAGTCGATCACGGTACGCTCGTGAGTGCCCTCGGAGATCAGGTCGGCCTCGTCCCGGGCGCTGGCGCGAAAGCGGATGCGCCGCCCCTGGACCTCGATCACCTGGCACTCGACCGTGACCACTTGGCCTGGAGGCGTCGCCGCCACGTGGGACAGGTCCACGTGGGTGCCAACGGTCTGCTCGCGAGGCCAGTCGAGGTAGGGCTTCACGGCCAGCAGGCAGGCCTGCTCGATGAGCGCGACCAGGAAACCGGTCGCGAACACCTCGGGCATCTGCTGGAACTCGGCGAATTCCGGGTAGACATTGGGGACGGTCTTCTCGGCCGGAACCTCGTACCGGAGCCGGAAGGTGATTCCGGGTCGAAGGTCTGGACTCACGTCTGGGGCAAAGCGTGGCACACCGTCCATCGTAACCGACCGCGCACTCGGCCTCGACCTGCACCAAAACGAAGCACCGAGACGGGGCAAATCGCCGCGGCAGGAACGCGATTGGTGCGTCGAACCGGGGGAAAAGGCTTTGATCACATCGAAATGACATTGGTTCGAATCTTGCTGCCAGCCGGCGTATCGGGCAACGACGAACCCCCGTTGCCTGGTGCTTGGGGGGGCGATCGAGAATTTCCATCAACCAATCGATCGCTCGGTCAGAACGCGGAACGCCGATCAAAGCGTGCGTCGACTGGGGTTGCGGCAGACGCGCGCAGGTCGGACGAGGGAGAAGATATGAGTCGAGTTCGCGCCTTGATGGGGATTGTGCTGGTGGTTGCTTTGAATTTCCTGCCTTATTTTCCTGCCTTTGCCCAGAATCAGTCACCTGCACCTGCACCGGCGGCTGCGGCACCTGCAGCACCCGCAGCGGCCGCGGCGCCGACCGGCACCTTTGTCGCGGCTCCGGCCTGGCTCAATTCCGGCAACAACGCCTGGCAACTGGCGGCGGCGACCTTCGTCGCGCTGCAAAGCATCCCTGGGTTGATGATCCTGTACGCCGGGCTGGTCAAGAAGAAATGGGCGATCAACAGCGCCTTCATGGTCATGTACGCGTTTGCCTCGGTGCTGGTCGTCTGGGTCCTGTGGGCCTACAACATGTCCTTCGGGCCCAAGTGGTTCCCGTTTCTGGGCCAGCCCGGTCCCGCCACTTCCGCGGGCTTCATGCTGGGTCAGGCCACCATTCCCGAAGCGGCCTCCGGCATGCCCGACCTGACCTTCCCGATGGCCACGATGACCTACTTCCAGTTCGTGTTCGCCGCGATCACGGTGATCATCCTCGGCGGCTCCGTGCTCGGCCGGATGAGCTTCAAGGCATGGGTCATTTTTGTTCCTCTTTGGATGACGCTCATCTACACGGTCGGGTGCTTCAGCATCTGGGGCGGCGGATGGCTCGCAGCCGCGGGCGCCGTGGACTTCTCCGGCGGCTATGTGATCCATCTGGCCGCAGGCGTCTCGGGCTTCGTGGCCGCGGCGGTGGTCGGACCACGCCTGCAAGCGGACCGCGAACATTTCCCGCCGAATAACCTGCTGATCGCGCTGGCGGGCGCCGGCATTCTCTGGCTGGGGTGGAACGGCTTCAATGGCGGCGATCCCTACTTCGCCAACGCCAACGCAGCCGGGGCGGTCCTGAACACCAACATCTGCACGGCAATCGCCCTGCTGACGTGGACCGCCATGGACTCGATGGCATACGGCAAGCCCTCGATCGTCGGGGCCATCAACGGCATGATCGCCGGGCTGGTTGGAATCACGCCCGCTGCCGGTTACGTGAACGGCTACGGCGCGATCATCATCGGCCTTTGCGCCGGCATCATTCCGTGGTTCAGCATGAACAAGTTGCAAAAGACGGCGCTGATCTCCAAGGTGGACGACACCCTGGGTGTGCTGTCGACTCACGGCGTCGCGGGCCTGATGGGTGGACTGCTGACCGGTGTGCTGGCCGATCCGAACATGCTCGTTTACCTGGGCACTGGAACCAACGCCCCGGGCGTGTCCACCACCGGTTGGGCGTACGGCAATTTCAAGCAATTCCTGCTGCAGGCGGAGGCTGCGGGGTTCATCATCGTGGTAAACGCCATCGGCACCTACGTGATCCTGAAGGTGATGTCCTTGTTCGTATCGCTGCGCATGGTCGACAGCACGTTACAGTCCGGCGACAGCGCCGCGCACGGCGAGGAAGCGTACTCACCGGTTTGAGCCGTGACTGCTGGCGCGCCGATTCTCTTTGTCGTGCTCGCTGTGGGCGCACCGGCCGGTCAGGATCCGGCCGGTGCCGCAGCAGCCACGCTCCGGTGCACCAATCCGTTCAGTGGGGCGACGCGGGATATTGCGATCGATCAGACCCGGCGAACAGCCGATTCCTTTCCCGCCACCATCACCGACAAGACGATCCGCTGGCACGACGCCGCGCACGGCGGAAATTACGAACTCGATCGAAACTCGGGGCAACTCACCGTGGTCTACGCGTCGAGCACGGGCGGCTTCTTCCTGAGGAACAACTGCCGCCTTCTGGAGAAACCGGACGGCTCCCCGGGTTGAGCTTCGCGTCCGATCAAACTAAAGAAAGGTCCACGCAAGGCCCAGCGACAGCAGCGACGGGTTGCCGCCGGCCGCGTCGAAGCGCTCGTACTCGGCGCGCAGCCCCAACGCGCCGAACCGGTACTGGATTCCTGCTCCGGCCGCGAAGCGGGTATTGATGCGGTTCACCGCAAACGGTTGCAGAGCGCACGTGGGACTGCTGATCGTGCAGGTGCTCAGACCAGAGAGCACGCGAGTCGAATTCACCGTGCTGTCCAGCCGCGAAAAGCCCACCTTGCCGTAGAGGTCGACAACGGGAATCGGCAGGAACAGTGTTGCGAACGCCGCTTCACCCTTCATCTTGACGTCGGCCGGCCGCGCACCCAGGCTTCCGCCGGGGTGCCCCATGTCGATGTAAGCGACTTCGGCTCCGATCGGCGCGATGGGATGCACGCCCGCGTCGACCTTGAACGCCGAGTGGTTCTTCCTGAAATCGCCTGCGGCGAATCCGTCCCCATCGGCTTCCACCCGCGACTGGCCAACGGCCGCTCCTGCGTACAGACCGAGCAGGTCGACGGCGCCAGCGCCCTCGAGCAGTGCCGCGGTCAGCAGCAACGCGGCGGCGGCGCGCGCAGACCGGCCTAGGGCAGGGATCGGACCCATCGAAAGCTCCTTTTTCAACGGTTCGGATCGACGCGCCGCCAACCCGGCGTCACGACCCCGTCGCGCGCGTCGCCGAGCGCGCGCTGATCGCGTTGCCGGCGCGGGCGGCGGCCTTGCGTCCGAGCAGGCCGCTCACCCACTGGCCGGTCTGAACCAGCCGGTCCAGGTCGACTCCGGTCTCGATCTGCAGCCCGTTCAGCAGGTACAGCACGTCCTCGGTGGCCACGTTGCCGGTGGCCCCGCGGGCGAACGGGCAGCCGCCCAGGCCCGCAACGCTGGCATCGAACGTCGACACGCCCATCTGCAGGCACGCGTACACATTGGCGAGCGCCTGCCCGTAGGTGTCGTGGAAATGGCCGCTGACATCCTGCAGCGGGTACACGGCGAGCACGGACTCGAACGCCTGCTGCGTCGCCCGCGGCGTTCCGACTCCGATCGTGTCGGCGACCCCGATGGTCTGCACGCCGATCTGCCGCATCAACCGCGCCACGCGCGCCACCGCATCCGGGCGCACCGGTCCTTCGTACGGGCAACCGAGCGAGCAGGAAATCGAGCCGCGCACCGCAATCCCGGCGCCCCTGGCCGCATCGCACACCGGTGCGAAGCGCTCGATCGACTCGGCGATCGAGCAATTGATGTTCTTGCGACAGAAGGTTTCGCTGGCGGCCGAGAACACCACGATTTCATCGACGCGCGCCCCCCGCGCCGCTTCGAACCCCTTCAGGTTCGGAACCAGCGCCGCATAGACGATGCCGGCCCGCCGCGGCACCCGGCTCAGCACCTCGGCGCCGTCGGCCATCTGCGGCACCCAGCGGGGCGAAACGAATGCGGCCGCCTCGATCTTGCGCAGACCCGCCTGCACCAGGCGTTCGATCAGCTCGACCTTCACCTGGGTCGCGACCGGCTGCGGCTCGTTCTGCAGTCCGTCGCGCGGCCCGACTTCGACCAGCGCCACGCGGGTCGGGAAATGCGAATCTGCGCGGTCCGTCATGGCGCGCCCGTCTCGCCCATCGATACCAGCGTTGCACCCTCGTCGACCTGGTCGCCGACGCGGTAGCGTACTTCCTCGACGGTGCCGTCGTGCGGGGCGATGATCGAATGCTCCATTTTCATAGCCTCCATCACCATCAGCAACTGGCCGCGCCGCACCGCGTCGCCGACTGCCGCGTGGATCGCGATGATTTTGCCCGGCATCGGCGCGCTCAGGCGATCCTCGTCCTGGTCCGCCTGCGCGACCGACCCGACCGGGTCGACCGGCGTGAAGCTGCGGTGGCGGCCGCCGGCAAACACGTGCAGCACGCCGCCGTCCCGAACGACGTCGGCTGCGAACGACTCTACGCCCAACCGAAGCCGCAGTCGCGCCCCCTCGGACGAATCGATCGCGAGCAGTCGCTGCCACGGCCCGCAGGCCAGGTGCCATCCGCCAACGGGCAGCAACGGCGAGCGCGCGAGGTACTCGACTGTGACCTCGCGCTGCTCGTGGCCGCAGCGCAGCGTGACCCGGCGCAGTGCGATGCCATTCAGCCGCCAGCCCTGCCGGTCCGACCACGGGTCTGAGGTCTGCGCGCGCGTCTCATCGACCAGCAGGCGCGCCAAGGCGGCCGCAACCGGCAGCGCCTCGAACGGATCGCCCGGATCGGTCAGTTTGGCCATTTCGCGCGCGATCAGCCCGGTGTCGTATCCACCGATGCGGAAGCCGGCGCTGGCCGTCAGGCGGAGCAGGAAGTCGACGTTGCTGGACACGCCCACCACGATCGTCTGCTGCAGCGCCTCGCGCAGGCGCGCCACCGCACGGTCGCGATCGGGGCCCCAGACGATCAGCTTGGCAATCATCGCGTCGTAATGCGGGCTCACCGTGTCGCCCGCGCGGACCGCTGCATCGATGCGCACCGGGGCCGGTTCGTCGCCAAGACTGCCGCCCGGCCACACGCTGAAGGCCACATGCGCCGGCAGCTGCAGATGCGCGATCCGCCCGCTCGCCGGCATGAAGTCGCGTTGCGGGTCCTCCGCGTAGATGCGCGCCTCGATCGCATGGCCGCGCACGTAAACGTCGCCCTGCTGCAGCGGCATCGGCTCGCCCGCGGCGACCCTGAGCTGCCATTCGACCAGGTCCAGCCCGGTGATCATTTCGGTCACCGGATGCTCGACCTGCAGGCGCGTGTTCATCTCCATGAAGTAAAACTCGCCGTTCGGCCCCACCAGGAACTCCACCGTGCCCGCGCCAACGTAGCCCACCGCGCGCGCCGCCGTCACGGCGGCCTCGCCCATCTGCTGTCTGAGCTGGGGCGCAAGCCCGGTCGCGGGCGACTCCTCGATCACCTTCTGGTGGCGCCGCTGCGCCGAGCAGTCGCGCTCGCCCAGCCAGATGCAGCCGCCCAGGCGATCGGCGAACACCTGAACTTCAATGTGGCGCGGGTCGGGCAGATGCCGCTCCAGCAGCACCCGGTCGTTGCCGAAGGCGGCCTGCGCCTCGCGCCGGCACGACGCCAGCGCGGCGTCGAATTCCTCCGGCCTGGCGACGACCCGGATGCCGCGACCGCCGCCGCCCAGGGCCGCCTTGATCATTACCGGAAAACCGATACTGGCTGCCTGAACCCGCAGCGTCTCCGGGTCGTCATCGTCGCCGTCGTAGCCGGGTATCAGAGGAACCGAGGCGGCCCTCATCAACTGCTTGGCCTGCCGCTTGTCGCCCATGGCCTGGATCGCGCGCGCAGGCGGCCCGACGAAAATCAGGCCAGCATCCGCGCAGGCCGTGGCGAAGTCAGCGCTTTCCGACAGAAACCCGTAGCCGGGATGAATCGCCTCGGCCTGGGCGGCGCGCGCCGCCGCGACGATCCGATCGATCCGCAGGTAACTGTCGGCCGCTGGCGAGCCCCCGATGCGTATCGCCTGGTCACAGGCCGCAACGTGCGCGGCGCCGGCGTCGGCGTCCGAATAGACGGCCACCGTCCGGACGCCCAGCCGGCGCGCGGTGGCCGCCACCCGGCAGGCGATCTCGCCGCGGTTGGCGATCAGCAGCGTCCGAACCACCGGGCCGACCGCCCTGGGCGGGATAATGCAGCGACGTGCCGACCCCCCGGGCCGGCGCTTTCACATCTCTTCATCGTCGTCCCCTGCGGGCGGCGCGCTCGGCGGGCTGACCTGCCAGCGCGGTTTGCGCTTCTGCAGGAACGCCTGCACGCCTTCACGACCGTCCTTCGAACCGCGCGCGGCGGCGATCCGCTCGGCCGTGTCGGCCAGCACGTCATCGGTCAGCGGCTGACCGGCGACGTCGTGCACCAGGCGCTTGGCTTCGCGTGCAGCCTGCGGGCTGGTCTGCGACAGCGCCTCCAGCACCTGCCCGATGCCGGCGTCCAGCTGCTCGAGGGCGAATACGCCGTTAACGAGCCCGATCCGCAGCGCCTCCGCGCTGTCGAAGCGCTCGGCCGTCTGAAAGTAGCGCAGGGCGTTGCGCCGGCCGATCGCCCGCACGACGTACGGGCCGATGGTGGCCGGGATCAGTCCGAGCCTCGCCTCGCTCAGACAGAACGCCGCGCCCGAGGCCGCAAACGCCATGTCACAGGCCGCCACCAGCCCGAGGCCCCCGCCGTAGGCGTCGCCGTGCACGCGCGCGAGCGTCGGCTTCGGGCACTCGCAGATCGCGCGCAGCATGCGGGCCAGCTGCAACGCATCGCGCCGGTTCTCCTGCGGGCTGAAGTCCGCCATCCGCGCCATCCATTCCAGGTCGGCGCCGGCGCAGAAGGCCGGTCCCCGTGCGGCCAGCACGATCACCCGCACGCCCGGGTCGGACCCCAGTTCGCTGAAGGCCGCGTCGAGCTCTTCGATCATCGACTCGTTGAATGCGTTGCGCACCCGCTCGCGTGCCATCGTGACCACGGCCACGCCGTCGCGCACCTCGGTCTTAAGGGTCTTCAGGTCCTGCGTCATGTCGCCTCGAGCGTGTCCCTCTGTGCAGGCCGGCTCGATGCTACCGAAATGTTTCGCGCTGCACTATCCAAAGGCTGCCGGCACGGCGCGTTAACGCTGTAAGCTGCGCGGTCTGCGTCTGTGGCCGGAGCGCCCGATGTCCGAAAGAAGTTCCAACCTGGCCGCGGTGGCGGGTCCGGCCAATTCGCCCAACGCCTTCGATCTGCGTCGCGTGGGCGCACATCCCGACTACTGGTATCCGCTGGCGTGGTCCGACGAGTTGAAACCCGGGCGGGTGCTGGGCCGTCGCTTCGCTGGCAACCCGATCGCCCTGTACCGCGGTGCGGACGGGCAGGTGTCGGCGCTGGAAGACCGGTGCGCCCACCGGCAGGTGCCGCTCCACCTTGGCGTCGTCTGCGGCAACGAGCTCAAGTGCCATTATCACGGCTGGACCTACGATCGCAGCGGCCAGTGCGTCGAGGTGCCCTACCTCGGCAAGGAGCGGCTGCCCAACGGAGTCAGGAGCTATCCGGCGCGCGATATCGAGGGCTTGATCTTCGTGTTTCCCGGCGATCCGGGCCAGGCCGAGGCGCGCCTGCCCGCGACGTTGGGCTCATCGCAGCGCAAGGACTACAAGACGCGGCGGCTGAACCGCGAAGTGGCTTGCCACTACACCTTCATGCACGAGAATCTGTTCGACATGAACCATCAGTTCCTGCACCGCAAGCAGATGGGCTCGATCCGGGCCCAGTGCCTCGGACGGCAGCACGGCGAGCAATGGGCGCAGGTGGAATACAGCTTCAGCCGGACCGAGGGCAGATCCTCGGTGGGCGAACAGATCATCGTGGACCTGGTGCGCAAGCGCGGCGAGGCGCGCAAGGACTTCCGCGACCACATGCGCATCCGCACCGACTACCCGACCCAGAATCTGAAAGTGTGGGTGGGGCGCGAGATCGAACAGACCCAGGATCCGGTGCTCGACGTGTGGCTGTGCTATACGCCGCTCGATGCCGAACAGCGCACCAACCGGACCTATGGCTACCTGTCGGTCAAGAAGCCGCCGATACCGGGTCTGATCCACGCGGTGTGGCCGTTCGTGGTCTGGTTCACCGAAAACATCTTCCGCGAGGACAAGCAGATCGTCGAACACGAGCAGAGGGCCTACGATACGCAGGGCGCGGACTGGAACAACGAGGTGTTCCCGGCGCTGCGTGACCTTCGAGGCGTGCTGGCCCGCTGCGGGAGCCCGATGCAGACCTGAGGCCGGTGGGACACGCGCGGGTCGCGTTTTCAGACGACAGGAGTGGCTCCATGCCGGAACCCAAGGCCCGCTGGGGTGCGACTGCAGCCGTACTCGTTGCAGCGACCCTGCAGGCGCAAGGTGCGCCCGCCGTCAAACCGGTAGAGCCCGGCGGCGCGCCGGCGGGGCCGCCGGCCCAGCCGGTGGAGGAAACGTACTTCGGGACCAAGGTGACGGACCGCTTCCGCTTCATGGAAGCGAAGGATCCGGCAACCATCGCCTGGATGAAGTCACAGGGCGCCTATGCCCGCTCGGTGTTCGATTCGATCGGGCCGCGCGCCGAGTACCTGCGAAAGTTGAGTGAGCTCGGTGCCAGCTTCGGCTTCGCCAGGTCGGTCCAGGTTACCCGCAACCGCCTGTTTTACCTGGAACGCAAGCCGGGTTCGGACGTTTACGACCTGGTCGTT
>DASZFP010000110.1:0-5596 GCA_035939615.1 Burkholderiaceae bacterium
TCGCCGCCAGTCCATCTGTCGAATAGATCCGGACCGTCCGCGTGCACTACCGTGACGGAGCGCCACATATCTACGGCGCTTGCGCGATTCGATCGCTCGAAAAAACCGTCAAGGCGTCATCGCTTGTGCACCCGCAATAGACAAACGTGTCTCACGCGGATGAGTGAGACGGCGATTGAACCCCAATTTTTTTGTGCTGAAATCAACTCACAAGAAGAGTCATCGACTTTTGTGGAGGCGATGCTGCTGGCGCGACGACTCAACTGAGCGGGGCGGTTCTCGGAACCTCTAACTAGAAACGAAGCGGGAAATGAAGCAATTCATTGCAGGCTGTTTCGCATTACTGTTCTCAACGCTGGCATTCGCCAAGGACTACAACATAGGAAAATGCCCCGCCGGCCCGGCGGGCACGCCGATCAACTGTAACTTCATTTCCAATGCTGTGAATGGTGCCACCTTCAGCGACACCATGACGTTCGATCTGGGAACCTGGACCGAGTGGTACGGAACGCTGGTGTACTCGGCCAGTCAGGGTGTGCAGGTGTCGGGTGCGAAAGGAAACGCGCCTTGTTCAGGTCGCAGTTGCGGTACTGGCCAAACTTACGAAATCGTCATCGACAGCGCCACGATCGGTGGCGTCCCTCTGAATCCGCCCGCGACCGGCTACGCTTGGACTCTGCCGATCAATCTCGCTTACGGTCTTCACACTGTGGCGGTGACCGGGCATGCGACAGGAGCCTTGTGGTACGCACGCTGGACTGCTCAAGTGCACGGCATTGTCTATACCCAGTAACCGCTCCCGCCCTCACCCCAACCCTCTCCCGCTAGCGGGAGAGGGAGAACATCCGCGCTCGGCCGCCAGAGGGTCCGGTCAGCCGTTGAGCGTTTACTCCAGCGAAGTCGTCGAGTTGATTTCGGATATGGCCGTGGTCAGTCGATGTCCAGGTTGTACCGGTAGAACGCCTCATCCCGCACCCACCCCAGCGACTCATACAGCGCCTGGGCCTTTACATTGGTCCGCGCGGTGGCGAGCTCCAATCGAACCGCTCCGATCTGCTGCGCGTGGGCCTGGGCCGCCAGCATCAGCGCCCGCGCTGCTCCGCTGCGGCGCGCCGACGGCGCCACGAACAGGTCGTACAGAACATAGATCTTCGCCGCGGACACCGAGCACAGCGTCGGGTAGAGCTGCGTGAAGCCGACCAGCGTGTGCGGTTCTGCCGTCGCGACGAATATGACCGAATCGTGGTTCGCGAGCCGTTCGCCGATGAAATCCTGCGCCAGCGGCAGGTCGGGCGGTTGTTGATAGAACTGCCGATACAGATCGAACAGGCGCGCGAGCTGCGCTCGGTCGGCCGGCTGCGCGGGTCGGACGGTCATTGGCACGGCTGCCCCGGGTGACAGAGGCCGATTATGCCGGCTCGCTCAACACCGCGCCGTGCGATTCGATCACTTTCGAGTAGGCGAGGGCGCTCGCTTTCAGCGTGCGCTCCAGCGTGGCGAAATCGACGTGGATGATGCCGAAGCGCTTGGAAAAACCCAGCGACCATTCCAGGTTGTCGAGCAGCGACCAGACGTAGTAGCCGCGCACATCCACCCCCTGCTCGATGGCCGCGCGGATTGCCTGCAGGTGCTCGTGCAGGTAGCCGGTGCGGGCCGGATCATCGAGCGGCTCGGCGCCAACGGTTGCCGGGTCGGGGAAGGCGGCGCCGTTTTCGGTCACGTACTGCGGGATGGGTCCGTACCGGTCGCGCACCCAGGTCAGGGTGTCGGTCAGACCTTGCGGGTACACCTCCCAGTCGGTTTCGGTGTAAACGGCGCCGTCCTGCTTGACCCGCGAGGCTTTGAGCGGCCAGGCGTCCGGGTCAGAGCGCGTGACGCTGCGCGTGTAGTAGTTGATACCGACGAAATCGATCGGCTGCCGGATCAGGTTCAAATCGGACGCTGGCCATGCCGGCCAGGCCTCGCCGAAGATCTGCTTCAGTTCCTCGGGGTAGCGGCCCAGGAACACCGGATCCAGGTATTGCTCGTTCATGTAGGCGCGCGCGCGGGCGGTCGCCGCGATGTCTGCCGGGCTGCTGGAAGCCGGATACTTCGGTTCGATGTTCACGACGATTCCCACCTGATGGTGGCCCCAGGCGCGGTACGCCTGCACCGCGGTCCCGTGCGCGCGCAGCAGGTGGTGCGAAGCGATCGGCGCTTCATAGACGTTGCGATGCCCGGGCGCCAGCGCGCCGTGCAGGTAGCCGCCGTCCGTGACGACCCACGGCTCGTTCAGCGTCGCCCACAGCTTGACCCGGTCATCGAGCCGGCGGTACATCGTCTGGGCGTAGTCGGCGAACCAGTTCGCCACATCGGGGTTGAGCCAGCCGCCCCGGTCGTCCAGGGCCGCCGGCAGGTCCCAGTGATACAGCGTGATCATCGGCTCGATACCGGCACCGAGCAGTTCGTCGACCAGGCGCTCGTAAAAGCCCAGCCCCTTCGGGTTGACGCTGCCCACGCCCTCGGGCAGCACCCGGCTCCACGACACGCTGAACCGGTATGCGGTCAGCCCGAGCCGCTTCATCAGCGCGACATCCGACTTGAAGCGCCGATAATGATCGCAGGCGACATCGCCCGTGTCGCCGTTGCGCACCAGGCCGGGCGTGTGCACGAAGCGGTGCCAGATGCTCGGGCCCGCGCCATCGGCCAGCGGCGAACCCTCGACCTGGTAGGCGGACGTGG
This sequence comes from Burkholderiaceae bacterium, assembly GCA_035939615.1. Taxonomy (GTDB): domain Bacteria; phylum Pseudomonadota; class Gammaproteobacteria; order Burkholderiales; family Burkholderiaceae_F; genus VBCK01. The sequence continues at coordinate 2,722 of DASZFP010000110.1, forward strand.
CGGCTCCCCACAGGAATCCGTCCGGGAACCTGCGGGTCGGCGATGCGGTTGCGGACTTCATTGGCGTTGCCCGGTCCATCTGATGTAAACGTTACCATAGGGTGCGCATTTCCGAGATCTACCCGGGACGGTGCGCCTGATGTAAACGTCAACTGTCCGGCGGCGGTGCGCCGGACGCCTCGCGCGGAGAGACGGGTGGCCAGCGTTCAGCTGCAGGGTGTCTGCAAAGTCTACGAGGGCGGCCAGGTCGCCGTGCAGGACGCCAGCTTCGAGGTGGCCGACCGCGAGCTGATGGTCCTGGTCGGGCCGTCGGGCTGCGGCAAGTCGACCCTGCTGCGGATGATCGCGGGCCTGGAATCGATCAGCTCGGGCGCGGTGTCGATCGGCGGACGCCCGGTCAACGAGGTCGCTCCCAAGGACCGCGACATCGCCATGGTGTTCCAGAGCTATGCGCTGTTCCCTCATATGACGGTGGCGCAGAACATCGCCTTCGGCCTGAAGGTGCGCAAAGTGCCGCTCACCCAGATCGGGCAACGCGTGCAGGCCACCGCCCGCACGCTGGAACTCGAGTCGCTGCTCGAGCGGCTGCCGCGCGCCCTGTCGGGCGGCCAGCGCCAGCGCGTGGCGCTGGCGCGGGCGCTGGTGCGCGACCCGGCGGTGTTCCTGCTGGACGAACCGCTGTCCAACCTGGATGCCCGCTTGCGCCAGTCGATGCGGATCGAACTGGCGCGGCTGCACCGGCAGGTGGGCGCCACGATGATCTACGTCACGCACGATCAGATCGAGGCGATGACGCTGGGCCAGCGCATCGTGGTGCTCGATCGCGGGCGCATCCAGCAGATCGACACGCCGCTCGCCCTGTACCAGCGGCCGGCCAACCGGTTCGTGGCAGGGTTTCTCGGAAGTCCGGCGATGAACTTCCTGCCGGGACGTCTGGACCGCGACGGCGCCAACCTGGATGTGGGCGTGGAGATTCTGCAACTGGATGGCGCAGGCGCGGCTCGGTTCCACGCAGGCGGCGCCGGCGGCGCGGACGTGGTGCTCGGAGTGCGACCCGAGCATGTGCTGCTGGCTGACACCGCAGCGCCGATCGGGCCGACCCTGGCCGCGACGCTGGAGGCGATCGAACCGATCGGACCCGAACTGCACCTGGTGCTGCGCTGCGGCCCCCACGAGCTGATCGCACGCGTGCCTCCGCGGCCGCTGCCGCAACCCGGCGCCCGGCTGCAGCTTCGGCTGGCGGTCGAGCACCTGCACTTTTTCTCGTCGGAGCCCGAAGGACGCCGGATCGGCCCGCCGGCCTGACCCCGCGCCGGGTCGGGCCGGGCTTCTCGTGCGGATCGGCTCGTCGCCCGGGCGCAACAAAGCCCTTACTTTGCGGCAGCGCACATTTCATTCAGATGGCGTCGCCTGATACATTTTTTATGGAAACGTTTCCATACGAAAAACAAACGCGAGCTCTTTCGACCGAGAGAAGGGCCGCGCGTCGGGAGACAGGTTGGCAGCGACCATCCGGGACGTTGCACGAGCCGCGAACGTATCGGTCGCGACCGTCTCGCGTGCGCTGAACGAACACGCCAACGTTTCACCGCAGACCCGAGCCCGCGTTCAGACCGTTGCGCGCGAACTCGGATTCGTGCCCAGCGGGGCCGCACGGAGTCTGATCACACGGCGCACCCAGACGATCGGCGTGCTGCTGCCCGACCTGCACGGCGAGTTCTTCTCGGAGCTGATCCGCGGCATCGACACCGCGGCGCGCAGCCACGGCCTGCACCTGCTGCTGTCGGGTTCCCACGGTGACCGGGCCGAGGCGGCGGCGGCCATCAAGGCGATGAGCGGCCGGGTCGACGGCCTGCTGATCATGTCGCCGCACCTGGACGCGCGCGCGCTGGCCGACAACCTGCCGCGCGGTCTGCCGGTGGTGCTGATGAACACGCGCGGCGACGGCGTGCAGGCCACCAGCCTGACGGTCGACAACTACGGCGGCGCCTATGCGATGGTGCGGCACCTGGCCGGGCTGGGCCACAAGTCGATCGCGTTCATCGCTGGGCCCGAGCCCAATTTCGAGGCGCAGGAGCGCCTGCGCGGCTATCGCGAGGCGCTGGCCCAGCTGCTGCCTGCCTCCGAGCCGCTGGTCCTGTCGGGCGATTTCACCGAGGAGTCCGGCTGGCGGGTCGGCAACCGGATCCTCGCGATGGAACGGCGCCCCGGCGCGATCTTCGCGGCCAACGATGCGATGGCGATCGGGTGCCTGTTCTGCCTGAGCGAGGCCGGGGTCCGGGTGCCGCACGACATCGCGCTGGTCGGGTTCGACGACATTCCGCTGGCGCGCTTCGTCAATCCGCCCCTGACGACGGTGCGCGTGCGCATCGCCGAGCTCGGCTCGATCGCGCTCGAACGGCTGGCGCTGTCGATCGAGACCAAGAACCTCGCGAGCGTCAAGCCCCAGACGCTGCGCTCCGAGCTCGTGGTTCGCAGCTCCTGTGGCGGGGCGCAGGAAGGCACGGCAGCGGTCGCATCCCCAAAGCCTCGATAGAAGTTTCCGGCCTGGAAGGAAGGCGTTTTGATGGAGGAGGAGCAAGCCATGAAATCGCGTTCGAAGTGGATGAAAGCAATCGTCGCCGCAATGGCCGCCCTGGCGGGCGCGTGGCTCGCGCTGTGGCAGCCGGCGCAGGCGCAGCTGAGCACCGCGACCCTGCGCGGCTTTGTACAGGCAACGGCAGGTCAGGGGGCTGCTGACGTGGAGGTGTCGGCGACGAATACCGATAACGGTTTCGTCTACCGGACCAAATCCAAAGGCGACGGCAGCTACGTGTTGAACGGCTTGCCGGCCGGAACCTACGCCATCCGCACCGGCACCGAGCCGGGCCAGAAG
>DASZFP010000111.1:0-15238 GCA_035939615.1 Burkholderiaceae bacterium
TGCGTGATCTGCCGCGCGCGCAAATCGCCGATCTCGTATCCGCGCCGCTTGGCCGCCTGCTGGGCGCGCCCGTCGGGCGGCTCGCCGACGTGATACGCATGCGTTCCGGCCGACTCGATCAGGACGCAGCCGTCCAGGCCCGCGTCGGTGACCATCTTCCGGAACACCCCCTGCGCGCTCGGCGACCGGCAGATGTTCCCCATACAAACGAAAAGTACCTTGGTCATCTGAGACGCGCCTTTCTCGATCGGGTCCGCGCTCCGCGACCCGTCACTGTGGCTGGCTCTTGGCCCGCCACTGTTTCTCTCCCTGAGCTCTGCATCCACGATTGAAATTCTCTCTCTTAAGAGACTATCGACACCAAAAGAAGTTCAAGATCCCGGGTTCGGGCGACCACGTTGCGTTATGTCAATTGGGCGTCCGACCCCCTACGCAACCTTTTCGGCAGCCGCGCGCCGCGGGGTCGCGCCGACCCCGACAAACGCCCGCTCCCGCAATGCCGCGAGCTGATCCCGGGTCCGAGCGGCTTTCTCGAATTCCAGGTTCTTGGCCAACTCCAGCATCTGGCGCTCCAGCCGCTTGATCTCGCGCCCCAGCTGCACCTCAGACATAGACTCCACATCGCGCCGTTCGTTCGCAGCGACCCGCTCGGCCTTGGAAGCGGAGGCGTCGTAGACGCCGTCGATCAACTCCTTGACCTGCTTTTGAACCCCCTGCGGCACGATTCCGTGAACCCGGTTGAATTCGGCTTGGCGCACCCGGCGCCGGTCGGTTTCGTCGATCGCGCGGCGCATCGAATCGGTCACGCGGTCCGCGTACAGGATGGCGGTTCCATTGAGGTGGCGCGCCGCCCGCCCGATCGTCTGGATCAGCGAACGCTCGGAGCGCAAGAAGCCCTCCTTGTCCGCATCCAGGATCGCCACCAGTCCGACCTCGGGCAGGTCCAGGCCCTCGCGCAACAGATTGATGCCGACCAGCACGTCGAACACGCCGGCACGCAGATCGCGAACGATCTCGACGCGTTCCACCGTGTCGATGTCCGAGTGCAGGTAGCGCACGCGCACCCCGTGATCGGACAGAAAACCGGTCAGGTCCTCGGCCATCCGCTTGGTCAGGGTGGTCACCAGCACCCGTTCGCCCGCCTGCACCCGGGCCGTGATTTCCGACAGCAGGTCGTCGATCTGGGTCCTGGCCGGCCGCACCTCCAGGCGCGGATCGACCAGGCCGGTCGGCCGCACCAGCTGCTCGACCACCTGCGAGGACCGTTGCAGCTCGAAGTCGGACGGGGTGGCCGACACGAAGATGCAGCGGCGCATCTTGCGCTCGAACTCGTCGAACCGCAGCGGCCGGTTGTCCAGCGCCGAAGGCAGCCGGAAACCGTACTCGACCAGCGTTTCCTTGCGCGAGCGGTCGCCCCGGTACATGGCGCCCAGCTGCGGCACCGTCACGTGCGACTCGTCGATGATCATCAACGCATCGGGCGGCAGGTAGTCGATCAGCGTCGGCGGCGGCTCGCCCGGCAGCGCCCCCGACAGGTGGCGCGTGTAGTTCTCGATCCCCTTGCAAAAGCCCAGCTCGACCAGCATTTCCAGGTCGAACCGGGTGCGCTGCTCCAGCCGCTGCGCCTCGACCAGCTTGCCCTGGTCGATCAGGAACTCGACGCGCTCCTTGAGCTCGACCTTGATCGTCTCGATCGCCCGCAGCACGGTCTGCCGCGGCGTCACGTAGTGCGACGACGGATAGATCGTGAAGCGCGGCACCTTCTGGCGGGCGCGGCCCGTGAGCGGGTCGAACAGCAGGATCGTCTCGATCTCGTCGTCGAGCAGCTCGATGCGCACCGCCACTTCCATGTGCTCGGCCGGGAACACGTCGATCGTGTCGCCGCGCACGCGGAAGGTGCCCCGCACGAAATCGGTCTCGCTGCGGCGATACTGCATGGCCGCCAGCCGGACGATGATGTCGCGCTGGCTCATGCGGTCGTTGTGCCGCAGAACCAGGATCATCGAGTGGTAGTCGTTCGGATCGCCGATGCCGTAGATGGCCGACACCGTGCCCACAATGACCGCGTCGCGGCGCTCCAGCAGCGACTTGGTGGCCGACAGGCGCATCTGCTCGATGTGCTCGTTGACGCTGCTGTCCTTCTCGATGTACAGGTCGCGCGACGGTACGTACGCTTCGGGCTGGTAGTAGTCGTAATAGCTCACGAAATAGCGGACCGCGTTCTGCGGAAAAAACTCCTTGAACTCGGCGTAAAGCTGTGCCGCGAGCGTCTTGTTGTGCGACATCACGAGCGCGGGGCGGCCCATCCGGGCGATGACGTTCGCCATCGTGAACGTCTTGCCCGAGCCGGTCACTCCGAGCAGCGTCTGGAAGGCGAGGCCATCGTTCAGGCCGTCGATCAGTCGAGCGATCGCCTCCGGCTGATCGCCGGCAGCCGCAAAGGGCTGGTGAAGCTGGAACGGGGATGCTTGCGCGCCGGGCGCCGAAGCCGTGGACATTTACCGCGGTGCAATAAGTACGCTCAAATGACAGATGCTAGCACCGGCCCCGGCAAAGTCCTAGAGGCCGACATCGACTGTTACACACGACAACATCGAACAATCAACAACTTACACGTGAATTTGGGACCCCTTCCCCCGTACGCGTGGGCGCCGGTCGGCCACCAGGCTGAGGTCTATCCAGGAGCCGGTAGCTGAGGTAAAGGCCCCCGGTAGCCGAAGTTAAGCCCCACGCCACCTGAAGTTAAGCCCCATGGTTACCCTCCGGTAGACTTCAGAGCCCCGTCAAGGGAATTCCCACCTTGTTTTTTGGCAGCGCAACATGACGGCATCCGTCTTCACCTCGGTCGAACTGGCTCCCCGCGATCCGATCCTGGGTCTGACCGACGCGTTCAACTCCGACCCGCGTGCCGGCAAAGTAAATTTGGGCGTAGGCGTCTATTACAACGAGCAGGGCCGCATCCCGCTGCTCGATTGTGTGCGCGCCGCCGAGCAGGAACGCCTGAAGGCGCCCTCGCCCCGGGGCTACGTGCCGATCGAGGGGCCGGCCGCGTATGCGGCGCGGGTGCAGGAGCTCGTGCTGGGCGCCGACTCCGAGGCGATCCGCTCGGGCCGCTGCGTCACCGCCGAAGCGCTCGGTGGAACGGGCGCGCTCAGAATCGGTGCGGATCTGATCAAGCGGCTGAACCCCGACACAACCGTGTGGATCAGCGAGCCGAGCTGGGAGAACCACCGGGCCCTGTTCGAAGCGGCCGGCTTCAAGGTGCACAGCTATCCGTATTACGACCCGGCCACGCACGGCCTGGATTTTCCGCGCATGCTGGCCGGGCTCGGCAAGGCCGAGCCCGGCACAGTCGTCGTTCTGCACGCCTGCTGCCACAACCCGACCGGCGTCGATCCGGACGCCGGACAATGGCGCCAGATTGTCGAATGCGTGCGCGAGCGCAAGCTGGTGCCCTTTCTCGACATCGCCTACCAGGGCTTCGGCGAGAGCCTGGAGGCGGACGCCTCGGTGGTGCGGCAGGTCGCCGCGGCCGGAATCGATGCGCTGGTGGCGAACTCGTTTTCCAAGTCGTTTTCGCTGTACGGCGAGCGGGTCGGAGCGTTGACGGTGCTGACCGGCTCGCGCGACCAGTCCGAGCGGGTGCTCAGCCAGCTCAAGCGCGTGATCCGCACGAATTACTCGAACCCGCCCACGCATGGGGCCGCGCTGGTCACCGCGGTCCTCGCCAGCGCCGAGCTGCGCGCGCAGTGGGAAAAGGAGCTCGCCGGCATGCGCGAGCGGATACGATCGATGCGCGAGCGCCTGGTCGAGGGCCTGGCCCAGCGCCGCACTGGAATCGATTTTTCGTTCGTGCGCCGCCAGCGCGGCATGTTCTCTTATTCGGGGCTGACGCAGGCCCAGGTCGACCGGCTGCGCGAACAGTACGCGGTGTACGCGGTCGGCACCGGCCGGATCTGCGTGGCGGCGCTGAATTCCGGCAATATCGACGCCGTGTGCGACGCGATTGCGGCGGTGGTGAAGTCCTAGCGCCGCAAGCCGGCGGTCCTTACTAGTGGACTCCCGAGTCAAGGGCATCAACCCGAAGATCGTCGGCGACATCTCTCAGTCGATGATGATGGCAGCGCTCTTGAGGAAGGGGTACCGGGTCTTAATGCCCTTTGGGGACAATTTTCGCTACGACCTGGTAACCGAGGCCGATGGCGTTTTCTGTCGAGTTCAGTGCAAGACCGGCCGCATCTCAGCGGGCGCGATCCGCTTTCCGGTCGCTTCCTCGCAGTACCATCGCGGCGGCAAGCGGGAGGACTATCAGGGGCAGGTCGATGCGTTCGGCGTGTTCTGCCCAGACAACAACAAATGCTATCTAATCCCGATCACCGAGTTGCCGCTAACGCGCCAAGCGCATCTGAGGCTGACGCCGGCGCGCAATGGTCAGTCGAAAGGGGTGCGATGGGCCCAGGAGTACGAACTACAGTAAGATTCAATCTTATTCCCCGATAGCTCAGTCGGTAGAGCGACGGACTGTCGAATGGCAGCACTGCGAGGAAACTCGCAGAGGAAAATCGGGTGAACTCAGGGAATGCCCTAAAAGGGAGAATCCTGAGCCAAGCCTGCCGAAGGACAAGCAGCAATGTAGGCAGGAAGGTGCAGAGACTAGAGGGTGAGCAGTCCAAGCGATAAACCTCGTCAGCGCCCGACACCCTAACAGGTCAAGCTGAGGGTGATGAGATAGTCCAGCGCGCAAGCGCTGTAATCCGCAGGTCCCAGGTTCGAGCCCTGGTCGGGGAGCCAAGCTCTTGGTGGGTGCCGCCGCCCGCTGTGACAGCGGGTCGGCGTTCCGGCGATCCGGCAGGCGCTCCCGCGTTACGGCTGAAATGGGCGCCTGATGGGTCGGTGATCATCCGGAACGATTGCGTCGTTAACTTCTCGCTTCATGGCGTGAGATGACCCGGCAGATGGGCACGGTCGCACGCCTCATGCAACAACCCAACTGGAGTGAACTCTAATGCGATACAGAATGCTGGGTCGTACCGGAGTATTTGTTTCGGAACTGTGCTTCGGCACCATGACGTTCGGCGGCGGAGGCGGAATATGGGGCCAAATCGGCGACGTGCAGCAGTCGGACGCCGAGCGCCTGATCGGCACCGCGCTCAACGCCGGCATCAACTTCATCGACACGGCCGACGTCTATTCCGACGGCCGGTCCGAGCTGATCACCGGTCAGGCATTGAAGAACCTGAAAGTGCCGCGCGAGAACGTCGTCGTCGCCACAAAAGTTTTCAGCGAAACCGGCACCAAGTCCGTCAATTCGCGCGGAATGTCGCATCTGCACATCATGGACGCGGTCAAGGCGAGCCTGAAGCGCCTGCAGCTCGATCACATCGACCTCTACCAGATCCACGGCTTCGATCCGGCAACCCCGATCGAAGAGGCCGTGCGCGCACTCGATAACCTGGTGCAGCAGGGGCATGTGCGCTACCTGGGCGTGTCGAACTGGGCGGCCTGGCAGATCATGAAGGCGCTGGGCATCGGCGAGCGCCTGGGACTTTCCCGCGTCCAATCCGTGCAGGCGTATTACACGCTCGCCGGGCGCGATCTGGAACGCGAACTGGTGCCGATGATGCACAGCGAGGGCGTGGGCCTTCTGGTGTGGAGCCCGCTGGCCGGAGGACTGTTGAGCGGCAAATACGGGCGCGACACCCAGGCCGAAAAGGGCAGTCGACGCACCACCTTCGACTTCCCGCCGGTGGACCTGGAGCGCGCCTACGGCTGCATCGACGTGATGCGGAACATCGCAAAAACCAAGGCGGTCTCGGTTGCGCAGATCGCGATCGCGTGGCTGCTGCACCAGAAGGTGGTGACCAGCGTCATCATCGGCGCCAAGCGCGCCGACCAGCTCGAAGACAACCTGGCGGCCACGAAGGTCGCTTTGACGGCCGATGAGCTCGCCGCCCTCGACAAGGCGAGCGCATTGCCGCCCGAGTACCCCGGCTGGATGTTCGAGCGCCAGGGCGAGCACCGGCGTCAGCAGCTTGCGCAAGCGCAATTGGCGTGAACCCAGCGCCAGGCGGCTGGGGAAACTCAGCCGCCCGCGCCGGGCCTGAGCACCGTGACCGTCGGAAATTGCGCCGCAACTGCCGCGGCCGTCAGCGGCATCGTGATGCTGCGCCCCTGCCGCCACAGCTCCACCTGGTCGGCGAAATTCGCGCTGCCGAGCCAGCCATCCTCTCCGCCCAGCAGCACGAAGTGGTTGCGGTCGGGATCCGACATGTCGCACAGTTGCCGCGACTGACTGCCGAAACTGACGTAGTGGCGACCGCTCACCAGCCCGTGCGCGGTTCTCATGATCGTGTTGCGCGAGCCGCCCACGCCGTACTCGTCCAGCACGAAAAACCTGCCGAGCAGCGGGACGCCGGTCAGCGCGTGCCCCACGCGCAGTCGATGCAGGTCGCCCCATTTTGCGGTGCGCGCGCTCGCGGCCGCGGCGGCCTGAACCGCCGCCGCGAGCAGCGCCCGGCGGCCCGCCTCAGGGCGCGCCGCCAGATCCTGCGGCAGGTAGTGCACCAGGCAGTTCCAATCGCTTGCGGTGGCGGGCACCTTGCCGTCGGCCGAGCCGTACAGCCGCTGCACCACCTCGGAGAGCAGCAACTCGAAGACGACCGGCCCGTGCCGATCGGCCTCATAGCGCCCGTCCCAGGATTGGAGCTCGCGCAGGAAGCTTGACTGCAGCGGCGCCGCAGCGTCGGTCGTGGCAGCCTCGATCGCGGCGACCAGCGCCGTTTTCAGCGCCAGCGCCGAAGGCGACAACGTGTCCTGCTGCAGTGCAGCCAGGTCTTCCAGACTCAATTTCTCCTTGGCGCTCAACAGCGCGTACAGCCGCTCGACCCGCTCCGGCGTCGGAAAGAAGTAGCTCACCGGAAAGGCCGTCTGCGCGGGCCGGTTGTTGGCGGAAGCGAGCAGCCCTGCCGGCGGATTCAGCGCCCAGGGCAGCCTCAGCGCGTCGGCCTCGCCGCGCCAGGCCGCGGCCGGGTCCGCGGCGCGGCGGATCAAGTCTGCCGGCGCGCCCGCCTCGCGGATCGGCAGATGCACCGCCATCACCTGGCAGATATCGCCGCTGCGGGTGACGCACAGCATGTTCTGCCCGCCGACCGCGTAATTTGCCAGAGCCTGGCGGAACTGCGCAGCGCTGCTCGCGCGCATCACGTCCAGGAACGCTCCGATTTCGTCGCTGGCTTCGTGACCCGTCCAGTGCAGCGCGATCGTCTCCGCCGGCCGCGCCGGAAAAAAGGACAGATCCGAAACGATCGGCCCCAGCGCGCTGCGGCGGATGGTCGCGTCGGAATCGAACCAGAACCGGGTCCTGATCCGCTCCTGCCGATCGCTGATGCTGCCGGCGGTCGCGCCCGACACGTCGTACAGGTCGGAGGCGGCCGCATGCATGTTGGTGCCGGACCAGGCGATCTCATCGTTGCGGCCCAGCCCGATGATCGGCAGCCCCGGCGGCATCAGGCCGACTGCGTGATAGGTCGGCGATTTCAGGCCGGCGAGGATCCAGAAATTGGGCAGCACCATCCCCAGGTGAGGGTCCGCGGCCAGCAACGCCCCGCCGCTCGTGCTGTGGGTCGGCGCCACCGCGACCGCGTTGCTGCCAAAGCTCGCGGGCGAGTCGGCGCCGACCGCCAGCGCCCGCTGCCAGTCCTGCGGCCAGCCCGGGCCCAGCCGAGCCTGCATCAGGCGCGAATCGATCAGCCAGTTGACATCGGCTCCGGCGAGGCGCCCGATCGCCAGCAGGTCGGCTATCGTCCAGGCCTCGTCGCGCAGCCCCAGCAGGCCATACTCGGGGGGCTTGCCTGCGGCGTGTCGCTGATACCAGTTCAGGCCGTCGACAAAAGCCTGCATCCAGGCGCGCGTCGCGGGCGACATCCTGGCTTCACTGGCGGCGGCGGCGTAGCCGAAGTCGATCGTGCGCAGCAGCCGGTCGATGTCGCGCGTGGTGGGGCCGGCCGATTCGGACAGGCGCCCCTGCACGATGCGCTTGGCCACGGCCATCTGCCCGAGCCGCAGATGCGCGTGCACCAGGCCCAGCGTGAATGCCAGATCGTGATCCGTCTGCGCTTCGATCCAGGGCACGGCGTAGCGGTTCCAGCGCACCGTCACCGTGCGCTCCAGCGGCAGATCGCCGGTCGGAAAAGCGCCGATCCGCTGCTGCGTCGTCACACGCGCCGGGGCGAGCGCCGCACAGGCGGACACCAGCAGCGTCATGATCAGCAGCAGCGCCGATTGCCGCACAGGGTGCTCCGGACACCCGCCTGCGCCGCCCGCGGGCGGGCGACTACGGCGGGCCGGCTAGGCATTCGGTCGCATTCGCCCGGGATCCTCCAGCAATGAGGCCAGGCTTTGCGGCCCCGCCACGACGCGCGGCACCTTGTTTTGCGCACCGAGCTTGCCACGTTGCTCCATCCAGCGCGCAAAGCTGCCGGGCGCCAGCAGCCGCACCTGCGGCGGGCGCAGACCGAAGTCGTCGTCGCGGTGAGCCGCGTAGTCCGCGTTGACGCGCTTCAAGGCCGCATCGAGCGCCGCTGCGAAGGCGCCCGCCTCCGCGCTGCGCGCTCCGTCGGGCTCGCCCGCCGAAGCGCCGTCAGGCGCGTAGGCGGGACCGTCCAATTCCACCACGAACAGGTGCCCGGCCCGCGCGTCGTGCTCGTCCGGGGCAACCGGCGCCGCACTGTATTCGACCACGCGGCAGCCGACGGCCCGGGCCGCTTCGGTGACCGCGGCATCCAGCTCCGCGCCGATCAGATGCTCGCCGGCCACCGAAAGGGACCACGACGTGCGTCCCGTGATCAGGATCCGGGGTGGCTGGCGCGTGACCAGGCGCACCGTGTCGCCCAGCACGTAGGACCACAGCCCGGAATGAGTCGTCAGCACCAGCGCGTATTCCTCGTGCGTTTCGGCATCTCCGATCCATCGCCGGTCGGGCCTGTCCGTGCCCAGGTCGCAGGGTCGGACGAACTCGAAGAATATTCCACGATCCAGCAACAGCCGCATGCCCTCGCCGTCTGCCTGATCGGCAATCGCGATGAAGCCCTCGCTGGCCGCATACACTTCTCGCGTCAGCACGTTGCTGCCTTCCATCCACCATGCGAAACGGTCACGATACGGCGCGAAGCCCACGCCGCCATGCACGAGCAGTTCGAGCTCGGGAAACAGATTGTGCAGGCGATCACCCGGGCGCTGCAGCGCGGCCGCAGCCTCGAAGAACAGGAGCATCCAGCTGGCCGTTCCCGAAATGCTGGTGACGCGCCGCTTCAGAGCGAGCGGCGCCAGAGCGTTCATTTTGGCCCGCCAGTCGGCGAGCTGCGCCATCGGCCCGCCCGGCAGCACGCGGCCGCGGGCCCAGATCGGACGCTCGACCGCGGCGATTCCGGACAGGTCTCCGGCACGGATGCCCGGGGCCAGTACCTCCAGCCGGGTCGAGCCGCCCAGAAAAACGCCTGGCCCGGCGAGCATCCGGCTGGCAGGACGGGCGGCAAAGTGCCAGGCGAGCACATCCAGCGCAGCCAGGCGGTTGGCCCGCACCATCGCATCGCTCAATGGAATTCGCTTGGTCGAAGCCTGCGTCGTGCCCGAGCTGTTGGCGAAGTAGCGGATCCGACCCGGCCAGGTGGCCCCGCCTACGCGCGGGAACACCGGGCCCCACCACTGGCTCCAGAGCTGCTCGTAACTGCACACCGGAACGTGGCGCTGGTACTCCGCAACCGTCCGAATCGCCGCCAGCCCGTGGGCGCGGCCGAATGCGCTGCGGGCGCCCGCGCGCAGCAGCTCGGCCAGCTCCCGTTGCTGGATCGAAGCGGCGTCCTGGCGGGCGAGCGCCGCCCGCCGCTGCGCTGCCCACAGCTTGAGCGCGGGCGACGGATCAAACACGGCAGAGGCGGCAAGGCCGGAGCACGGGGCCCGAGAATACCCCGCCCCCAACCGGCTGCTGACGGCGTCGGGCCGTCAGCGCCCAAGGACGATGTTTGCGCGATGCTCAGTCGCGCTCGGTGCTCGCGGTCGCTGTACCGCTGTCGTCTCCGATGGTCAGCGTCACCGAGGGTGGAGTCGCCGATTGCGGAATACCTGCTCCGGCTGCCTCGACATGGAATGTGTACGCGGACGGGCTGCCAGCCTTGACGGAAAATTCCAGGCGCACATCGGCGATCTTGCCCTTGAACTTGTAGCCACCCTCCTTGGCCCGCGTGAACGAGCCCGGGGGAATCGTCACCGAATAGGAATCGACCTGCAGCGTCACGGCCTCGGAAAGCGGGCTGATCCCGTTGCTGGTGGCTCCCAGCGTGAACCGCCCTTCGAGCGCGAACCGGTTGTCGTCGATCTCGGCTCGGGCTGTCAGGTTCGAAAACGGCGTCACCGTCTGGACCCTCGCCGAGAACACCGCATCTGCAATGGTCTGATGGTCCAGGATCAGGTCGCCCGCCGTGGTTGCAAGCGCTATCCCTGCTGGGCAAACGGTCGCGGGGAACCCGACGCAACTGATAGCGAATCCAGGCAGGTTGACGTCGCTTTTCAGATCGTACGTCGTCATAACGTTGTTCGCGGCCAGCAGCATGCCCACCGGGTACGCCACCTGTCCGGGAAAGCTCGGATTGCCCGGCGGCACTCCAAAGGACCCGATACCGACTGCGCCGTTGGTGCCGTCGACGCTGACGAAGATGCCCGCTGATGGAAGGAACGTGCCGCCACCGATGACGGTCGCGTTAGCATCGATCACGGTAACGGTCCCGGTGCCGACCAGGTTCACGTATCCCGTGACCGGTCCCTTCGAACCCTGAACCGTGAATGGAACCACGGTCGTGGTATCTGCTTCGAAAGTCAGGATGACCGACGCGTTCGAAAAGGGCGTGCCGGCGAACGTGCCGGAGGCAATGGCGCCGACGTCGTCCAGCTCATAAGTGATCGGTACCGCCCTTGAGGGCTGCGCGAACAGGCCCGCCGAAATCAAAAGCGCCGCGCCGCACCGGGTGAGCCGCCTGATGGCCGCTGCGGTGAGCCATCCGTCTGCGAACGTGCTCATTGGAAGCCTCCTCCTGTAGCCTTGCCTGCGAGCCGGCGTGTGTGCCGGACATTCACTCAAGGTGCCGTCAGTTTGCCAAGCCCGCCACGTGCTGCAACTGACTTTGGCCACATTTGCCGGCGCGAGCATTGCACTCGCCCCCGACCGTTCTCAACGCGGCAACTGTATTTGGCGATGGTGCCGGACTTTTTGTTTCATCCGGTTGAAGCTTGAGCTGATCGAATGGGTATTGTGGGGGATTCCACGCGTCCCCTCTCTTTGGGGCACCCCCGCGCGCAGGACTCAGCTGCGGGCGCGATCGTCGTTCTGGGCTGCGCCCGCTCTGCGGGCCATGTTGCGCCTCACGTCCACGCCGACCGCCTCGAGCCACGCCTCCGATTCGGCGAACAAGGCCCACAGCAGCCAGGCGGCTGCGGACAGGATGCCGACGATGAAGGCCCAGTCGACGTACGGCTTCAGATCCGGCGCCAGAAACGGACTGATGAAGCGCACCAGTACCCCGTAAGCCAGTGCGATCACGATCAGAGTGACCAGAGCCAGCACGGTCGAGGCCAGGTGGGCGGCGCGGCCGCCCATCCGCCGCAACTGTTCGGAGTGGCGATAACCGAGCGTCCACAGCAACGCCAGCGCTCCGCTGTGCGCGACGAACTGCACGAGTGATCCGGCACCGATCCTGGCGCTGCCGATGGTGGCACTCTTGAACGGTTCCAGGCCGGCCAGTACCGCACCCAGCACCAGAGCGGCCACGATCACGATCAGGTACTTGCCCATCCAGAGCCAGTTCGTGTTGACCGGCTGGCTCTGCGAAGCCGAAGGATCCTTCTGCGCAACATCCACTGTATCGGCCTCCTGCCGATGGACCCGCCGGGCCACCGTGCGGTGGCCCTTAGCGGTTTTTCTAGCGGCCGTGGTCGTCGTGCTCCCGGCCGCGATCCCGATTGTCGCCCTCGCCGTGGCGTTCTTCGTGCCGTTCCTGATGGCGCTCTTCGTGGCGTTCTTCGACCCGTTCCCGGTGCGCTACCACGTTGTTCTTGTACCAGACGTGATTGACGAAATACACCGGATGGCCGCAGGCGTGGTAGTCGTGGCAGTACCGCTCCCAGTGCTTGCGGTGCTCCAGCGGCACCCACAGGTACAGCGCCTCTGGTGGCGGCCCCGCCGGCGGCAACGGCTCGACGATCACCGGCTGCGGCACGATCACCTGGGGTTGCGGAAACTGGCCGATGTCGACGCGGCCAAACACGCCGGGCTGGGCGAACTGGATCGATACCCCTACGTCGGCCGCGCTGGCGATCGACGTCAACCCGGCACTCAATACCGCGCAAAGCAGAATTCGTTTCATCAAGGGTTTTTCCGAATGGGAACCTAACCGAGTATCGGTCGATTCTCGCCAATCGGCACCCCTCCCGATCACCATCCTGACGGACTAGCCCGCGGAACCGATTTACCCGACGACGCCGAAGGGTTAAAGGCCCAGGCGGGCCAAGGACATCAATTCGCGGACGCCGGCATCGGGACTATGGCGCCGGCGTCCGGCGCAGCGCGCTCGATTTGCAGCAATGCGCCCAGCGGCACGGGGCGTGCAATGGCGTAACCCTGCGCGTAGTCGACTCCGACCTCGCGCAGTGCGGTCAGCACCGACTCGCATTCGACGCGTTCGGCCACGGTGCGCAGTCCCATGACGCGGCCGATCCGGTGGATCGAGGCGACCATGGCCCGATCGACGGGGTCGGTGTGCATCTTGTGTACGAAGCCGCCGTCGATCTTCAGGTAGTCGACCGGAAGGCGGCGCAGGTAGCCGAACGATGACATGCCCGCTCCGAAATCGTCCAGTCCGATCGAGCAGCCGAGCGACCTCAAATTGTTCAGCAGGCGCGTGGCGGCGGTGAGCTGGGTGATCGCGGTCGTCTCGGTCAACTCGAAACCCACCCGATGGGGTGGCACCCGGTGCTCGCGCAACCCGCTCGAGACGAACGCAAACAGCTCGCCGTCCTCCAGCGAGGCGGCCGATAGATTGACCAGCAGCCGCGGCAGCGGATGGCCCTGGCGGCGCAGTGCGCCCAGCTCGCTCAACGTGCGCTCGATCACCCACCGGTCCAGGCGCGGCATCAGGCCGTATCGCTCCGCGGCCGGAATGAAATTCATCGGCAGCACCAGCTCCCCGTCCTCGTCGAGCAGACGCAGCAGGATCTCGTGACCGGTTTCCAGCGAACCGTCCGATATCGGTCGGATGTCCTGCGCAAACAGCACGAAGCGCGATTCCTCGAGCGCCCCGGCAATGCGGGCCACCCATTGCATCTCGCCGCTGCGCGACCGGATCTTGCGGTCGTCCGGGCGATAGACCTGCACCCGGTTGCGGCCTGCATCCTTGGCCAGGTAGCAGGCGCTGTCGGCCGCGCTGAGCACCTCGGCGACCGATCCGAAAGTGCGGTCCAGCGTCACCACCCCGATACTGACGCCGACCACGAACATCCGGTCTTGCCACCAGAATCTGAGCTCGGCCAGATCGGTGCGGATCTTCTCGGCGATCGTCAGCGCGGTGGCCGCAGTGCACGCGGCCAGCAGCAGGCCGAATTCATCGCCGCCGAGGCGGCCCAGCGTATCGGTGTTGCGCACCGCGCCCCGGATCGATTCGGTCACGCGGCGGATCAGTTCGTCGCCGGCCGGGTGCCCGCAGGTATCGTTGACGATCTTGAATTGATCCAGATCCAGATAGAGCAGCGCCGACTGCTCGTGCGACTCGCACGCGAGCTTCAGCGCATCGGCCAGTCTGCGCTCCAGCTCGCGGCGGTTCACCAGACCGGTGAGTTCGTCGTGCGTGGCCTGGTGCAGCAGGCGCGAGGCGAGCTCCCGCTCGCGGCTGACGTCGCGCACCACCGCCACGATTCCCGAGGCGGCATCGCCTTCGTCGCGGATCGGCGCCAGCGAGCACTCCACCGGGACGGAACGCCCCGCCCGGTCGATCAGCACCGCGCCCTGCAGCCGATCGGTCGGATCGGCACCGCAGCGCAACTGGCTCAAAGCGCGCGCCACCGGATCGGGACGGCCTTCGTGCGTCAGCCGGAACACCTCGGTCAGCGGCCGCCCGCGCGCCTCCTGCAGGCTCCAGCCGGTGATGTCGCAGGCCACCGCGTTCAGGAAGTCGATCCGGCCTTGCAGGTCGGCGGTGAGCACGCCGTCGTAGATCGACGCCAGCGTCACCTGCGCCCGGTGCTGCTCGGCCCGCACCCGCTGCTCGCTGGAGCGCAGCGCCCGTTCCATCGAGTCGGCGCGCTGCATGATCGAACGCGACAGCACCACGCCGAGCGCGAGAAACAGCCCGGAGGAAAGCGCGGCAATCCATTCCAGTACGACCGTCGTGACCCGGGAAGCCGCCCCCAGCGCTTCGCTGAATTCATCCTCCAGCGGCCTGAGGGCGAAGTCGAGCCGATCGATCTGGGCCAGCAGGGCGGTGCGACCGGACGGGTCAAGGCGGTTGGACGTGACTTCGTTCAGCAGCTGATCGGCCACGTCGTCGAGCCGGTCGATCAACGCGTCGCCCTGCGCCCAGATCTGCAGCGCCCGGCCCATGTGGGGAACGTCGTCCGCGAACCGAAACAGCCGCACCATCCAGGCGATATCGTCCGGGTGTATGCCGCCCGCCCGCAATCCGGCGGTCACGATCGCCGGGTCCGGATCGGGCTTCTGCAGCTCCAGGCGCGCCACCCGATCGCCCAGCGGAATCGACAGCGCGTCGCGAAACCGTTTGAACTCGGTCAGATCGCTGCTGCGGGCGAACTGGCGCAGGTGCGTGACCGCGTCCTTCTGCGCCTTGGACCACAGGCTTTCGCCGCCGACGTACGCGCGCATGGCCGACAGGACTGCCATGCACAGCACCGATGTTCCGAGCATCAGCAGATTGCTCGCGACCAACGGCCAGGTTCGCCTGAAAAGTTGCATACGCCCGCGGGCTGGATTGGCCCTGCCTGGGTGGACAACCTCGCAGGGACTGTGGTTTGAATGATTATCGGGTCAGGCCTGTGCCAGCGAAAAGGTTTGAATACCCCTCTAACCCAGGCTTATTTCGCGGCCCCGTTGCCGAACGCTAACATACCCCTGACCGCTGCGCGCCGCCGGCCTGCGTTGCGGCCGCCCGAGTGCGAGTCGGCAAGTCGGCCCGATGCGATC
>DASZFP010000112.1:0-10141 GCA_035939615.1 Burkholderiaceae bacterium
GGCGCGGATCGGCGCCGGCTCGGGGCGGGTCAATGCCGGCTCGGCGCGCTGCGGGGGCCGCGCGCGCGTCGGGGGTTCGGCCGCGTCGGTCCGCGCGCGCGCGGCCGGTGGCGTCTGGCGCCGGATGAAATCCTGGAACGATTCGGTCTGGAGCTGGCCATCGGCGCGTGTGTCGCGGCCGTTCGTGGCTGCGCGCGGCGCCGGCTGCGGGCGATCGGCGTCCTGGACCAGGGCCTGCATCGAGTCGGAGGCGGCCGCGACGATCTCGATCCGGCCCGGACCGAGCCGCTTGTTGGACAGGATGACGGCGTCTTCACCGAGTTCGCGCCGGACGCGATCGAGAGCCTCGCGCACCGTGCCCGCTATGTATCGCCTGAAGCTCATCGCCATCTCCTTGACAACAACCTGAACGTCAAAAACTCATCGAATCCCGAACATCACGCCGCCGCGCCCAGCACCGTGCTGACCCGGATCGTGCTGGTTTCGGGCACTTCGGCGTGGCCCAGTACCCGCAGGCGCGGGGCCGCGCGGCGCAGCAGACGCGTGAGCGGCAGGCGCAGCCGGTCCGGCACCAGCAGCGTCGGGCTCAAGCCCACGTCCTCCTGTCGCTTGGCGGCCACCGCGGCACCCCGCTGCAGCAGATCGACCAGTCCCGGCTCGAACGCGGGCGCCTCGTTGGCTGCGCCCAGGGACTGGGACAGCACTTTTTCCAGCGTCGGATCCAGCGCGATCACGGGCAGTTCGCGCGCGTTGCCGAACAGCGACTGGGCAATCGACGCGCGCAGCGCGGTGCGCACCTGCGCGGTCAGTTCCAATGGATCGGTGGTGCGGCTGGCGCAATCGGTGAGCGTCTCGATGATGGTGCGGATGTCGCGGATGTGCACGCCCTCGTCGAGCAGATTCGACAGCACCTTCTGCAGGGTTCCGAGCGGAATCAGCTTCGGCACCAGGTCCTCGACCAGCTTGGGCTGCTGCTTGCTGGCGTGCTCGATCAGCGCCTGCGCCTCGGCGCGGCCCATCAGCTGTCCGGCCTGCGACAGCAGCAGATGATTCACGTGGGTGGCGACCACGGTGGCGCAATCGACCACCGTGTAACCCAGCACCTGCGCCGACTCGCGCGACCGCGCCTCGATCCAGATCGCCGGCAAGCCGAACGCCGGGTCGCGGGTCGGCGTGCCGGGCACGGTCTGGGTGACGCCGCCCGGGTTGATCGCAAGCCACATGCCGTTGAACGCCTCGCCCTCGCCGACCACCACCCCCTTGAGCAGCAGCCGGTACTGGCTGGGCTTCAGTTCCAGGTTGTCGCGGATGTGCACGGGCGGAGGCAAAAATCCGATGTCCTGCGCGAATTTCTTGCGGATCGCCTTGATCCGCTTGAGCAGCTCGCCGTCCGCGTTCTGGTCGACCAGCGGGATCAGCCGGTAGCCGACCTCGAGGCCCAGCACGTCCACCGGCACGATGTCGTCCCAGCTGGCTTCCTGCGACGGCAACGCTGCCGGGGCGGCCGCGACCTGCGCCTGGGCCTGCAGCGCGCGTCGCTCGCGCTGCCACAGCCATCGCGCCACGAAGGCGCAGCCGGCCGCCAGCAGCAGGAAAACCAGCCACGGCATGCCGGGGATCACGCCCAATACGAACAGGATCGCCGCGGTGATGCCGAGCGTGCGCGGCGCGCGCGCCAGCTGCTCGAAAATCTGCACGCCGACGTCGGTGTCCTCGCGCCCCACCCGGGAAACGATCAGGCCGGCCGCGATCGAGATCACCAGGGCCGGGATCTGCGCCACCAGGCCGTCGCCGATCGTCAGCAGCACGTAATTGGAAACCGCAACCGGCAGCGAAAGGTCGTGCTGGAACATTCCGATTGCCAGCCCGCCGATCACATTGATGAACATGATCAGGATGCCGGCCACCGCATCGCCCCGCACGAACTTGCTGGCGCCGTCCATGGCGCCGTAGAAGTCGGCCTCCTGGGCGATTTCCATCCGGCGCCGGCGCGCTTCCTTGTCGTCGATGGCGCCGGTGTTCAGGTCGGCATCGATCGCCATCTGCTTGCCCGGCATGGCATCCAGCGTGAAGCGGGCCGCCACCTCGGCTATCCGCCCCGCGCCTTTGGTGACCACCACGAAGTTGATCACGACCAGGATCGAGAACACGATCAGGCCGACCGCGAAATTGCCTCCGATCACGAAGTGGCCGAACGACTCGATCACCCGGCCGGCGGCCGCCGGCCCCGTATGTCCCAGCGTCAGCACAGCCCGCGTCGAGGCCACGTTCAGCGACAGGCGCATCAGCGTGGTCAGCAACAGCACAATGGGAAAGGCGGCGAAATCGAGCGGGCGGCGCGTGTAGGCCGACGCCATCAGCACGATCAGCGCCAGCGCGATGTTGAACGTGAACGCCAGGTCCAGCAGGAACGGCGGCAGCGGGATGATCATCATGGCCAGCACCATGAAGATCAGCAGCGGCACCGCCAGCGAGCGCCACGGCACCTCGCGCAGCAGCGGGTGATCGAAGATCGCAGCCAGGCCGTTCATTCAATATCCCTTCGTCAGTACGCTCATGCGGTCGCTCTCGGTTCGAACGGGTCCAGCCCGGGCGGAATCGGTATGTCCTGCGGCGCCTGCGGCGGCTGCGCCAGCCCGTCGCGGTGGCTTTTGAGCTGGTACACATAAGCGAGGACCTGGGCCACCGCGGTGTACAGCGCGGCGGGAATCTCCCCGCCGATCTCGACGTGCCGGTACAGAGCGCGCGCCAGCGGCGGCGCCTCCAGATGCGGCACCCCGTGTTCGGCCGCCAGCTCGCGAATGCGGTCGGCTACCGCACCCATTCCCTTGGCCACCACGATCGGGGCGCGATGACGCGCCTGCAGGTATTTCAGCGCGACCGCGAAGTGCGTCGGGTTGGTCACCACGACGTCGGCCTTCGGCACCGCGGCCATCATCCGCTTGCGCGCCATCTCGCGCTGGGCGCTTCGGACGCGCTGCTTGATGCGCGGATCGCCCTGGCTTTCCTTTTCTTCCTGGCGCGCTTCCTGGACCGTCATCCTCATCTGGTTGCGGTAGCGCGTGATCTGATACGGCACGTCGATCGCGGCGGCCACGGCCAGGGTGCCGGCCAGCAGCATGAAGGCCGCCAGCAGAATCGAGGCGAGCTGGGCGACCGCGGCCGGCAGGCTCTGCAGGGACAGCGCCGCAAAGTCGCTCATGTGGCCGGCGATCGTGAAGGCACCGGCGACCGACAGCAACGCCGCCACCAGCGCCACCTTGCCCAGCTCGACCAGCGACGCGGGCGAGAAGAAGCGCTTCAGTCCGTTCAGCGGGTCGAGCCGCTGCAGTCGAGGAGCCACCGTGCCGGGCGCGAAGTTCCAGCCGCCGATCAGAAGGGGCGCGGCGAACGCCGACACCATCATGGCGGCCAGCAGCGGCAGCGTGGTCCAGGTCACGTCGACCGCCAGCTCGGCCAGCCGCGCGCCCATCCGGGCCGGATCGGTGACGGCGGCCTGGTCGAACGTGAGGCCGCGAACCAGCACGCCGCGGCAAGCCTGCGCCACCTGCGATCCGACCAGGCTCAGTCCGAGTACCGCGGTGCCCAGCACCATCAGGTGGGACAGGTCGCGCGAGCGAGGCACGCGCCCGTCCTTGCGCGCGTCGGCCAGGCGCTTGGCCGACGGCTCTAGCGTGCGGTCTTCAGAGGAATGATCGGAATCGGCCATCAGCGCAGCATGACCGCGGGCCCCAGGCGCGCGGTTCGAATGGATTAGCGCTGATTATTCGGGGGGCGCAGACACCCCTAACGATCAAATATCGGTCTACTGGCGCCGTACTTTAGGCATGAAGCGGGGTGCCACACCCCTTGCGGATCGCATGAATTGGGCCGTGATCGTCGCCCAATGCTCAAGACAGGGCCCACGCGAGCCGATCGAAGCGGTAGAGCGTGCCATATCGTCGGGCGCCGCGAAACTTAGGAAGACCTGAAGAATGACGAGAACCGAACTGGTGCGCCGGCTGGCGGAACACGTAACGCGCCCGCTGTCGGAGTACACCCGACAGGCAGCCAGCCAGGGCGCCGTCGCCGCGGGCAGCACGGACCTGTTCGTCTGGTTCGAGGACACCTCGGAGCGGCGACGCGACGGCCGCCGCGGCATCGCCGGCCTGCCCGAGTCGCTGCTTCCTTACGCGGCCGGCATGCGGGTCGTGACCCGCGTGTACGCGCCGGGCCACCCGCACATGCTGTCGGCGGTGCGCATCCGCGCCCGTGACGGACTGGGCGAGCGGATCGCGGCGCTGTACACGGCCGCGCTGTCGGTCAGCACAGTCGCCTGGATCGGAACCGGGGAGCAGTACGAGCGCGCCTGGAACGAGCTGTACGCGGCGCCCGAATCGACCGCGCTTCAGCAAGCCCCGAACGCGGCCAGCCCGAGCTGACAGAAGGCTAGGCGACCTTGCGCGGACCCGGGCCGCGACGATGTCCCTGCTCGACGTCGATCCGCTGCACGTAGCGCTGCAGCAGCATCCGGGCGTGCGGCGACAGATCGACGAACTCGCATCCCAGGCGCCGCGTCAGTGCGTCGGATCCCAGGCCGACGAACTCGCGCCGCGACTGCGCGTCGGCCGAAGTCTCGACGTGCGCCACCCGCATCTGCACCGTCACCGTGCCCACGCCGGGCAGATCCAGATAGCAGCGATCGATCACGCTGGCCGAGGCCAGATCGAAGTGGCGCGGGTAGGCCAGCATGGCCAGGCCGCCCACGCTCAGATCGATGACCCGCAGCGATTCGTACTGCTCGCGGTCGCCCGAGTAGGGCACCAGGCACGTCGCCGACAGGTTCTCCGGCGTTCGCACGCGGTAATACTCGCGCCGCTGCAGCCGCAGCACCCGGTCGGGCAGGGCCGCGCGGAACGACGGATAGCCACCGCAGGAGGACGGGCGCGGCGAGGCCACGTTGAACTGCAATTTGACGCTCTCGACGAAGGCGATGCCGACCAGGTCGCCCGCGGCCAGCAGCCGCCCTTGCTGCTCCGGCTGGTTCGGCAGGTCGAACTCGAGCTCGCCGCGCACCACATCGACCTCCAGGATCTGGGTGACCGCGAATTCGCCGTCACAACCCCAGTAAACGGTCATCGGCACGCGATCGGCGCACAGGCGCTCGAGCATCGAGGCGATCTCGATGTTCGAATACAACCAGTAGCGTTCCAGCTCCGGCGCCTCGGGCTCTGGAAATGGCGTGGTATCCATCGGTCGGGCTAGTGCAAATGCGGTGTCTCAGTACATCACGGGGCCGCGGGCTTCAAAACGGCAAACTGCCACGTCATGCCGGACCAATTCCGGGTGCGGCCGGCCGGTGGGCCGCCGCCGGCGCATTCAATTGTTAAGAGTTTGAACGGTTTTTCGCCGCCTCGGCCGCGGTCGACCGACCCTACAGTGGCACGCCCGCCTCCAGTTTGAAGCGGTGCCCACCAGGAGATCGATTCCCGATGCAGCGACTCGCCCGCACAGCAGGTCGACCGGCCCAGCGCCGCCCGCTTCCAGCCGGACAGGCCGAGTACCAGCTCGGCCTTTCGATGGCCGGCCAGGGGCGCTGGAGCGCCGCAGCGAGCGCGTTCGAGCAGGCCACCGCCCGCAACGAGAGCGATGCGGTGTTCTGGCTGAACCTGGCGCACGCGCGCATGCGCTGCGGCCAGCTGGAACGCGGCGCCGAGGCGGCGCGGCGCGGCGCCCGCCTGGCGCCGGATTCGGAGCTCGCACTGGCGGTTGCAGCCGAGTGCCTGAACCTGGCCAATCGGCACCGCGATACGGTCGCGCTGTTCGAAGGCCGCGATATCCGGGGCGTGACCAGCCATCAGCCGCACTTCCAGCTGGGCCTGGCCTTGCATCATCTGGAGCGGTTCAAGGAGGCCAGCGAGTGTTATCTGGGCGCGATGTCGCGCAAACCCGATTTCATGCCGGCGCACGTGCAGCTGGGCAACGCCTTTCAGCGGCTGAAGATGCACGAGGAGGCGCGCGAATGCTTCAAGACCGCCGTAGCGGTCGGCGGCGATGCGGTCGAACTGACCTCCGGGATGGCCTACGAAGACCTGCACGCCTGCCGCTGGGACCACCTTGAGGTGGACCTGGCCGAACTGATGCGCCTGATCGATGCCGGGGCCGGATCGCCGCAGCCGTTCCAGCTGATGGCGCAAGATTCAACGCGCGCCCAGCAACTGGCGGCCGCGCGTGGTTATGCCAGTCGCTGCTTCACATCGGTCGAGCCGCTGCCGGCCGCGCCCGCGCGGGCCTCGTCCGGGCGGATCCGACTGGGCTACCTGTCGTGCGACTTTCACGCGCACGCCACCGCCTACCTGGTGAGCCAGGTGCTCGAACTGCACGATCGCGAACGCTTCGAAGTCTTCGCCTACTCCTACGGGGCCGACGACGCCTCGGCGGCGCGGCGGCGCCTGACGCACGCCGTCGACCACTTCGTGGAGGCGCGCGAGATGCCCGACCGGACGCTGGCCGAACGGATACGCAGCGACGGCGTCGATGTGCTGCTCGATCTGAAGGGCTACACGCTGGGCGCCCGCACCGCCGTGATGGCGATGCGGCCCAGCCCGATCCAGGTGAACTACCTCGGCTATCCGGGAACGCTCGGCGCACCGTTTTACGATTACATCATCGGCGACCGGATCGTCACTCCGCTGGAGCATGCGCCGGACTATTCCGAGCGGATCGCTCAGATGCCCGTCTGTTATCAGCCGACCGACCGCAGCCGCGCGATTGGTGCACGCCCGACGCGCGCCGCCTGCGGCCTGCCCGAGCGCGGCTTCGTCTTCTGCAGTTTCAACAACCCGTACAAGATCACGCGGACCCTGTTCGACCTGTGGTGCCGGCTGCTGCAACGGGTCGAGCACAGCGTGCTGTGGCTGTACCAATCGAACCAGCAGGCGCGCCGCAATCTGGTCGAACAGGCGCGGCAACGCGGCGTCGGTGCCGAGCGGCTGGTGTGGGCGCCGCCGGTCGATCAGTTGCTGCACCTGGGCCGCCTTCAGCTGGCCGACCTCGTCCTCGACACGCTGCCGGTGTGCGCGCACACGACCGCGAGCGATGCGCTGTGGGCCGGCGTGCCGCTGGTCACCTGTGCCGGCGAGACCTTCGCATCGCGCGTGGCCGCCAGCGTGCTGCAGGGAGCCGACCTGCCCGAGCTGGTCGCGCCGGACCTGACGCACTACGAATCGATCGCGCTGGCGCTGGCACTGGACCCGGACCGGCTGCGCGCGCAGAAGACGAGCCTGGCGCACCACCGCGACCGCTGCGCCCTGTTCGACAGCGCGCGCTACACGCGCGACCTGGAGGCGCTGATTGCCGAAATGCACGATCGGCACCGGCGCGGCCATGCACCGGTCCACATCGCGGCCGATCCGGACCGCGGCATGCAGCCGCCTGCATCCGGGGGGAGCATCCGATGACGGCGCCGGCGCTGACGATCGGCATCACGACCTTCAACCGCCGCCCGCTGCTGCAGGCCGTGGCGCACTCGCTGGCGCAGGTGAGCGGGTTGGAGCGCGCTCGCATCTGGGTGCTGGACGACTGCTCGCAGGAATTCGATGCGGATTTCCTGCAGCGCCTGTTTCCGCAGGCCATCGTGTTCAGGGCCGACCGCAACTCGGGCGGTGCCGATTACGCGATGCACCGGTTGTTCGGGCATTTCGTGCAGAACGGATCCGGCCACCTGCTGAACCTGGACGCCGATCTGCTGTGCTCGAGCGGGCTGGTTGACAAGTGCCTTCAGATCATCACGGCCGCCACCGCCCAGGCTACGGCGGGGCCTTGTCTTTACAGCGTGTTCAACACAGCCTCGCACCCGGTGCTGGCCGAAGACGGCGAATTCCTGCTCAAACGCAGCATCGGGGCCGCCGGCACGCTGTGGGAGCACGGCCTGCTGGCCGATGTGCTGCAGCACGTGCCGCCGTCGCGCAAGTTCGACTGGGACTGGAGCGGCTACCTGACGCGGCGGGGCGTGCCGATCCGCGTGACGCGCCGCTCCTACGTTCAGCACCTCGGCCGCGTCGGGCAGAACAGCCGCTCGTTCAACGGCATGGACCACGGCGAGCGGTTCGACGACTACGAGGGCGAGAACCTGGCCCTGTTCCTGGATCACACGCGCGAGGGCCTGGTGCAGATGATCGTCGAGCAGCAGGCACGCATCGACGATCAGCGCATGGCGATCCTGCAGATCAGCCAGGTGGTCCAGCAGCAGGGACAGCTGATCAATGCGCTGATCGGCCAGACTCAAAGCAGTCAGATCACCACTGCCTGATCCCCCTCGCCCTTGATTGGCAGCCAATGCCGGAGCAATTTCGCTTATCGCGGCACACTTGGCCGCACTAGCATCGATCCGGCTGGCTCGGCTTGCGGCCCGGGACCACGCGCTGAAGGCTGCGCAGCGCTTCAGACTCCAAAGCCCGCAGCACTGCGGGGAAATCAGTGGACACTGTTGCCGTCAATCTGAGCATCGTCCAGCGTCCGGGCGATGCCCATGCGCTGGGCTTTCTCGACCAGGCGCGCTACCTGCGCTATCACCTCGGCCGCCTCGGGTTCGCCTGCCAGCTGTCGAAGAACCGCCTGTATCGGGATCGCCTCAACGTCGTGCTGGGAGCCCACAACGGCTTCGAGCGCAAGCTGGCGGATTTTTTCCCGTGTGTGATCCTGAACCTGGAGCAGATCGGGCGCGGAGGTGCGGCCTTGCCGCCGGCCTACCTCGAGCTGCTCGCCTCGGTACCCAGCTTCGACTACGACCCGGCCAACCAGCGGGCCTACGCGGCCGCGCTGGCCGGCCCGTGCGTTCCAATACTGGATGCGCCCTACCTGCGCGCCGGGCGCCCCTGGACGCGCCTGCAGGATCGGCCGCTCGATCTGCTGTTTTTCGGATCGATCAACGATCGCAGGCGCCGCCTGATCGAGCAGATCGAGGCGACCGGCTGCCGGATCGCGATGTTCGATCAGCCGTTGTACGGCCCGGAGCGCGACCAGATCGTCGAGCAGGCCAAGGCCGTGCTGAACCTGCACTATTACGAGACCGGCCGGCTCGAGCAGACGCGCATTTCGCACTGCCTGTCGCTCGGCACGCCCGTCATTTCCGAGCGCAAGTTCGACACCGGCATTCCCCCCGAATTCGAAGCGGCCGTGTTCTGGGCGCCCAGCGATGCGATCGCGCCGTTCGTGGCCAGCACGCTGGCAGCACCTGACTTCGGCAGCGAAGCGGCGCGCAAGCTCGCACGCTTCCATGGCTCCGATCCGTCCGCGTCCGTGCGGCAACTGGCGGCGTTCCTGGTGCGGGTCGCGCGGGAACACGCCACCGCGCGCAGCCAGGTCCCGGCGGCAACCCCGCGTCGGATGAATCTGGGCAGCGGCAAGGACTATCTGCCGGGCTGGATCAACGTCGACGTGCTCGAGCGAACCCAGCCGGATCTGGTGCTGGACCTGTCGCGCAAGATCAGTCTGCCCCTGACGCTGCGGTCGGCGACGCTGGGCGAGGTCCGGCTGACGGCGGCTTCGCTCGAAGCGATCCACGCCAACAACGTGCTCGAGCACGTGGCCGACCTTCCGACCCTGATGACGAACGCGCTGGATCTGCTGGACGACAACGGCATCCTGGCGATCGAGGTTCCGTACGAGCGCGCCGCCACCGCATGGCAGGACCCGACCCACGTGCGCGCGATGAACGAAAACTCCTGGATCTATTACACGGACTGGTTCTGGTATCTGGGTTGGTTCACCCATCGCTTCGCGATCGCGCACTTCGAATACCTCGACGAGCGCCTGGCTCCTTGCCAGCGCGAGCGCGCCGCCTTCATGCGCGTGCTGTTGCGCAAGGTCGCAACCACGCCGCACGAGCGGATGACGGCGCGCACGATGCGGGCCGACTTCGGTCCCGGCTTCGACGACGACGCCCTGCCGGCGCGGCCCGGCCCGGTGGTCAGCGCCGAGCTGGCCGGCGCGGTCTAGTTCGACCGGTCGGTTGCTGACAGGGCGGATGGCGGATGCTGGCGAGCGAGGCGGAGTCGTTGCAGCGGGACGGCGCAGTGGCGCAGCGAGCGGTGCTGGCGCCGGTGGAGCTGCGCGAGAAGGCACACTGGGTGTGGCGCGAGACGCTGCGGGTGCACCGGCA
>DASZFP010000113.1:0-2531 GCA_035939615.1 Burkholderiaceae bacterium
TCCTGGTAGCTCAGGTGCATGAAGTGCCGCAGTACGACGACGGCCCGAAGCTCGGGCTTGATGCGCATCAGTGCCTCCTCGATCGCCTGGCCGGTCTGCTCGCCCTCGAGCTGTCGGTCCGGCCCCGGCGCCGTGTCGGCCGGCTCGCCATTGAACCCCTTGCAGGGTTTTCGCGAGCGGAGGGCATTGAGGGACTCATTGATGGCAATCCGGTAGATCCAGCTGTAAAACTTGAAACGCGGGTCGCACTCTGCAATATGTTCAAACACCTTAAGGAACGTGGTCTGCGCGACGTCCCTGGCGTCCTCCGGATCGCGCAGCAGCCGGAGGGCGGCGTTGAAGACCGGCTTCTGGTACCGCACGACCAGCCGCTCGAAAGCCGCCCGGTCCCCGTCCCGACAGCGCCGCACCAGCGTCGCGTCATCGTCCTCTTTCACAAGTACCGCTCAGCACACAAAAGGTTGGTCGCGTCGGCCTCATTGAGTTGTGGAAGGCACGTCGCTAGCCTGCCACCCGGGTCATGTCGATGATCCGGTCGAAGCCGGCGTAACGGAAAATGTCATGGATCTGCGGGCTGACGTTGATCAGCATGAGGCCCGCACCCGATCCCCTGGCCCGCTTCTGGGTCAGCAGAAACACGCGCAGCCCTGAGCTTGCGATGTACTCGAGCCGGGCCAGGTCGATGACCCGCGGTTCGGCCACTGTGTTCAGAAATCGCAGCGCAGCATCGCATTGAGTGGCGTCGAGCCGCCCCGCCATCACGACCTCGCCTGACGGACCCAGTTGGATCTCGAACATCTGCGCGTTCTTCTTATGTTAACTGTCTGGGCGTGTTGGTTGCGACGCCGCGCCTCGCGGACTCCCCTCGCTCATACGCTACGCGCATTCGTTGATCCTTGCACCGATTGCCCGGGTTCGCCCGGATGGCACCGGTGCTCGCCATCGGCGGCAGCCTTAGCGGCTGATGTGCTTGGTCATGCTGAGCTGGTTGCGTACCCCGACGCGTTGGTAGCTGACCGCATCCATCATCTGCCGCACCAGGAAGACTCCGTGCCCACCAACGGGGCGCTCGCCCAGGCTCGCCGTGACGTCCGGCGGCGGCACCGAGAGCGGGTTGAACTCGGGGCCGTCATCCTCGACCGTCATGTTGAGCCCGGCGTCGGTCAGCATCAGCGACACTTCGACCCGCAGCGCGGTGCCCGCCGGTGAGGCGTGCATCACTACGTTCATGAAGACTTCCTCGAGCGCGAGCTGGAAAGCCAGTGCCTGTGCGTGCGGCAGGCCGGCGGCCGACCAGAACTCCTGCAGGAACTGCGTCAGCGTCGGCAGCTGGGCCGCATCGCTCGCCACGGCTACGCGTCGCTCCTGACACGCACGCCCTAGCGGGGCGTGCGCGAGCGCCGTTGGCCGATCTGCATGCACCGCAATGATGCGGCTGAAGCCACTCAGCTCGAACACTTCGCGTACCGCAGGTTGCAGCGCGCACAGCGCGAACGGGATCCCGGCACGCTGCGCGGCGCGCGCCGCCAGCAGAAAAACACGCAGGCCGGCGCTCGAGACGTAGTCGAGCGCGGCGCAATCGATGATCACGGCCGCCGGCGCCGTCGCCGAGCCGGCGAGCGCTTCCTCGACTCGTTGTTGAAAACCGGCGGCGGCGCCGAAATCAAGCCTGCCCTCAGGAATCACCAGCGTAGTCAGTGCGAGCGTTTCGGTCCGGACCTTCAATGCGCGTCCCAGGCGAGCACAGTGAGCGTGATGTCGTCGAATTGCGCGGCACTGCCGACGAAGTCGGTGACGCTCTGGCAAATACCCTCGACGATGGCGCCGGCCGCCCCCTCACCATGCGCCTGAACCTCCGCCATCAGCCGCTCCGCCCCGTAGGCCTCATCGGCCGGGTTGCAGGCCTCGGTCACGCCGTCGGTATACAGCACCAGGCGGTCCCCGCTCCGCAGCGCTACCGTGTGATCAGGAAACTCGACGTCTGGCATCGCTCCGAGCACCAGCCCGCCGGCCCCGCCGAGGGCCTCGACCGACCCGTCGGCGCGTCGCAGGTAGGGCGGGTTGTGGCCACCGTTCGCGTAGCGGAGCACCCCGGTAGTGGGGTCGAACACGCAGTAGAAGACCGTGACGAACAGATCCATCGGATTCTGCGCGCACAGCGTTTGGTTGGTGTGGGCGAGGCAAGCGCCGGGATCGGTGTACAGCGCCGCAAGATCGCGCAGGTTGGTGCGCGCTACGGCCATGAAGAATGCCGCCGGAACGCCGTGGCCGGAGACGTCCGCCATCACCAGACCGATCCGTCCGTCCGGCAGCTCGATGAAGTCATAGAAATCTCCACACATCGTGGTGGCCGGAATCATTCGCGCCGCGCCATCGCACCCCGGCTTCGCAGGGAAAGTCGCCGGCAGGATCGCAATCTGCAGCGCCCGCGCGACCTCGAGTTCGGCTTTGATCTGCGCCTGCGCCTGCTCGAGCGAGGCATTCTTGTCGGCGAGCTCGCGGGTGCGCTCGGCGACGGTGTTTTCCAGAAT
>DASZFP010000114.1:0-2145 GCA_035939615.1 Burkholderiaceae bacterium
CGCCGTGGTCAGTCCCGTCTGCTTAGCGAGTTCGCCCGCGGTCAGGCGCCCGCCGAGGGCCAGGATGTTCAGGCAGTTCAGGTCGGTGACGTTGATGCCGATCTTGTCGGCGGACGCCGCGCCGAGCAGTTGCAGCACCGATCCGGCGCGCCGGACGGCGAGCAGGAACTCGCTTTCCAGGCGCCGCCGCGCTCGATCCGGTGAGCCGTCCTGCTCCGCTTCCCAGCCACGCTCGCCCCCGGCTTCCTCCATAATCGTTCGGCTCCTTATTATCTAGTAAAACTAGACATTAGCTTACCTAGAGGGTAGCGTTCCAAGTGTTCAGTCATCCACAAAGGTCTAGCACATGCGAAGGAACGAGACGATGACAGAAACGCGAACCGAGGACGGTCCCGCCATCCCGGTCGGCATGGCGATCGGCCAGGTCGTCGGCCAGGCCGAGACGGTGCTGACGAAGCTGCTGGCGGGAGTGCTCGCCGAGGCCGGCGCCACGCGCGAGACGTACCTCGCCATGCAGCGACTGCTGGTCCGTGGTGACGAAGCCGACCGTGACGCGTACATCCGCGACCTCGGCGACTGGCTCGACCTCGACCTGTGGTCCGCGGGCGAGCTCGCTGACTCCCTGGTCGCCGAGGGCCTGTTCAGGCTCGACCACGAGACCATCAGGCTCGCCCCGTCCGGCGCGGAGTTGCGCGAGCGCATCCGCCGCGGCATCGGGGACCTCATGGCGCCGGTATGGGAGCAGCTCGATCCCGCCGACGTCGAGACCACGGTCCGAACGCTGCGACGGGTCACCACGCTGGTGCGGGACCTGCGCCCGGCCGCGGACGGAGCACGCTGATGGCCACCAGCAACCTGCCAGGCACCGACGCCGCGCGGCACGGCACCGGCGATGCGGACCTGACGATCATGCTCGCCGCCCACGCGGCCTTCCGCCGCGACCTAATACGCCTGGCACACACGACGGCCGCTTCGTCGGCGGATCCGTCGCGTCACGCCGCTATCCAGGCGGGCTGGGAAACCTTCAAGCGCCAGCTCCACCTGCATCACACCGCCGAAGACACGATCATCTGGCCGGCGCTCCGCCAACGCCTAAGCCACAGCGACCACGCCCAGTCCGTCCTCGACGCCATGGAGGAAGAGCACCAGCTGATAGACCCGCTGCTGGCAGCGGTCGACGCAGCATCCGCCGAGCCCGACGGGAGCAGTCTCGGCGCTGCGACGGACGCCCTCACCAGCCAGCTGACCGCCCACCTAACCCACGAAGAACGCGACGGCCTGCCGTTGATAGGCGTGGCCCTGACGGCTGCGGAATGGCGCTCCGTAGGCTTCAAGATCGCCCGCAGCAGCGGCCTCTCCGACGCAGGCGAAATGTTCGCCTGGCTAGCGGACGGCGCCGACAAGGACACCGCGGAGGCAACGATCGCCACTCTGCCCCCACCTGCAAGGCTCATCTACCGCGCAATCTGGAAACCGCGCTACGCCCGCACCCCACGCTGGTAAGCACCTCATGATCACGAAGGCTTGTGGCTGCCGCAGCGACCACAAGCCTTCGTGATCACGCGGTACGGGCAACGCCTGTGATCCGTGGGGCGCGGGGGACGGGAATGCGGTCGCGCTCGGGCGAGCAACCATGATCACGTAAGAAAAGCACGCGTATAGGATGTTTTTCCTTCGTGATCATGATCGACACAGGTTTTGTGCGGCGCGGGCGGGCGCTGCTGTGTTCGGGCTGTGGCTGCTGGGGGAGCAGGGCGCCGATGGTGTGACGCCGCGTCGTTCGGTGCCCGCCCGGGGCGCCGACTGGCGCGGCGAACACCACCAAGCCCAGCGCCCTGACCCGTCACGAGTCGCCGGAGGCGATTGCCGCGTCTACCTCTTCCTTGCGCGCGGCCAGCTCGGCGGCGTGTTCCCGCTCCATGCGCTCGGCGATCTCCTCGTCGTCCCGCATGAGCGCGTCAAGGTCGCTGTTCGCGGCGTCGATCACGCCCAGGTCCACGTAGGCATGCTGTACCTTTGGCCCCCAGATCCCGATGTCCTTGACGCAGGGCACGATCCGGCTGAACAGGAACTGGCGGAACGCCTGCTGCAGGGGGGACCGCACGGTGAACTCGACGCACTCTTCGACGTCGAAACCCAGCCGTT
>DASZFP010000115.1:0-4668 GCA_035939615.1 Burkholderiaceae bacterium
GATGTGAGCTCGGGTTTATTGGGCTGTCGGAGCGATCGAGTTGTGGGTCTTTCTGCCGTAGCAGCGCCGGACAGCGCAGTACAGCAGGACGGTCTTTCTTTCGGATGAACTCGGCGCCGAAGTTGGTCAAAACGGCAGGACTGAAACCTATCGAGCGAAAGATTCAGGTCGTATTCGTCAGCGGCCTGCTTGCGCTCGGTGTCCTCGGTGCCGTTTCGTATGTCGGCATCGAGCAGTTACTGGCGCAGTCGGCCTGGGCCGAGCACAGCCGCCAGGTGATCGATACGGTGCGAGGGATGCTCGGATCGATCGAGGACGCAGAGGCGGCGCGGCGCGGCTTTGAAATTAGCGGAAACCAGGGATTTATCGAGCCATTTCAGCGGGCGACGCGCGAGGCCGGTCAGGCACTGCGAGCGCTGCGCGCGCTAACCGCCGACAACGCCGATCAGCAGCGGCGCATCGATGCGCTGGAGCCGCTGCTGGCCGAGCGCGTCAAAACACTGTCGGACCTGATCGAAGCCAGGCGCGCGCAGGCGGGGGCGCGGCCCGCGATCGGAACCGACAACCCGGGCGTCGAGGATTCGCTGCGCGCAAGCGCCCGCAAATTCGAAGACGCCGAGCAGGCGCTGCTGCGGCAGCGCGAATCGCTGGCCCGTCAGCGCGGCCAGCTCGCGGTGGCGGTGGTCATCAGCGGCGGCGTGCTGGCGGCGGCGATGCTGATCGCCGCGGTGGTCGTGATCGGGCGGGCGTTCGCCAGGGGCCGCCGCTCCGAATCGGAACTCAGGGCCGATCATGCCCGGCTGGAGGAGTCGATGCGGCAGTGGACCGAGCAGCTGGCCCGCGTGAACTCCTCGCTGCTCGAAAACGAGGAGCGACTGGCCAGCATGATCGGGTCGGCCATGGACGCGGTGATCACGGTGGACGAAGGACAACGAGTCACGCTGTTCAACAGCGCCGCCGAGACGATGTTCGGCTTCCAGTCGGCCGAAGTGGTCGGCCAGCCGCTCGAGCGGCTGATTCCGGCGCGCTTCCGGCCCGCCCACTCGGAGCACATCCACGCATTCAGCCGCACGCGGGTTACTCCTCGCCGCATGGGCCAGCTCGGCCGCATTTACGGGATGCGGCGCGACGGCTCGGAATTTCCGATCGAAGCGGCCATCTCGCAGACGGACGTGGCCGGGCACAAGCTGTACACGGTGATTCTGCGCGACATTACCGAGCGCCTGCGCGCCGAGGAAGAAATCCTGCGCCTGAATTCGAAACTGGAGCAGCGGGTCGAAGAGCGCACCGCCGAGCTGCGAGCCGCCAACCAGGAACTGGAGAGCTTCAGTTATACGGTGGCGCACGATTTGCGCGCGCCATTGCGCGCCATGGAAGGTTTCAGCCAGGCGCTGATGGAGGATTACGGCGAGCGCATTGACGGCGAGGCCCGCGTTTATCTGAACCAGATCGTCCGCGGCAGCGAGCACCTGGCCGAGCTGATCGACGGACTGCTGCAGCTGTCCCGCAGCGTGCGCGGCGAGCTGCGCCGGGACCGGATCGACCTGTCCTGGCTGGCCGAGGAGATCCTCAGCGAGCTCGCCGGCGGCGAGCCCTCGCGCAAGGTGTCCTGGCAGGTCCAGAGCGGCCTGACGGTTCGCGCCGACGCCCGCATGATCGAGATGGCGATGCGCAATCTGCTGGGCAATGCGTGGAAATATACGCAGCACTCGCCGCACGCCTCGATCCGAGTCTTTGCGAGCGATGACCGGGGGCAGCGCGTATTCCATGTGGCCGACAACGGCACCGGTTTTGACATGGCCCACGGCGAAAAGCTGTTTCAGCCGTTCCAGCGCCTGCACCGGCAGGACGAGTTTCCGGGCGTCGGAATCGGACTGGCAACGGTGCAGCGCATCGTGCATCGGCACGGCGGCTACATCCATGCCACCTCGGCACCGGGGCAGGGCGCTGAGTTTTTCTTTTCAATACCTTTTTCAGGTGACGAAAGTGGAGCCTCCCATGAAAGCCAGGACGATGCTGCTCGTCGAGGACAACCAGCAGGACGAGTTGCTGACCTTGCGGGCGTTACGGAAGGTGAATCTGGCCAATCAGGTGGAGGTGGTGCGTGATGGCCAGCAGGCCATGGACTACCTGTTCGGCGAAGGCGAATTCGCGGGCCGCGCCCCCGCCGAGCCACCCGCTGTGGTGCTGCTGGACATCAATCTGCCGCGCTTGAGCGGGCTGGATGTGCTGAACCGGATCCGCAGCGACGCGCGCACCCGCCTGGTGCCGGTCGTGATCCTGACCTCGTCGGACGAGGAGCGTGATCGGCTGCGAAGCTACCAGGGCGGCTGCAACAGTTTCGTGCGCAAGCCGCTCGATTTCAACGAATTCGCGCAGACCGTGGCGCGCCTGGGCATTTACTGGGCAGCCACCAACGAGCCGGTCTGACCGGGAGAGCCCGTGGCTGCTGCGCTCAGAGTGCTCGTGATCGAGGATCGCGAGTCGGATTTCCGGCTGATCGAGCGTCACCTGCGGCAGCACCGGCTGCCCGCCGAGTGCGTGCGGGTCGCCGGTCTGGACGAGCTGGTCGATATGCTGGTGCGGGGCAGCGTCGATGTCGTTCTGACGGACTATCACGTCCCGGGCCTCGAGCTGAAGGACAGCCTGGCGCAGGTCCAGGCATTGTCGCCCGGCCTGCCGGTCATCCTGGTGTCGGGGCAGATCGGAGAGGAAGCCGCCGTCGAGTTGCTCAAGCAGGGCGTGTGGGATGTCGTCCTGAAAGACCGCCTGGCCCGGCTGGTGCCCGCGATCGAGCGCGGACTGCACGAGGTGTGCCAGCAGACGTCGCGGCGCTTCGCCGAGGAACAGATGCGCCTGGCAGCGGTCGCCTTCGAGAACACGCTCGAGGGCATCATGGTGGCCGACGCCGACCACCGCATCATGTCCGTCAACCGGGCCTTCAGCGAAATCACCGGGCACGCGACCTCGCAGATCGTTGGCAAGGATCTGAGCGTGCTGGGCGCCGACCGCCACGATGGGGGCGCCTACGGAAGAATGTGGGCCTGCCTGCACGCCAACGGAAGCTGGAACGGCGAGGTCTGGAACCGCCGCTGTGACGGGGACACCTATCCGGCCTGGTTCAACATGGTGTCGGTGCGTGACCAGAACGGGAAGATCACGCACTACGTGGGCGTGCTGACCGACATCAGCGAGCGCAAGGCGGCCCAGGCCCGCATCGAGCATCTGGCCCACCACGACGCTCTGACCGACCTGCCCAATCGGAGCCTGTTGGCGGACCGCATGCAGCAGGCCATCGCGCAGGCGCAACGAGGCGAGCGCCCGGTGGCGGTGCTGTTCGTAGACATCGATCACTTCAAGCACATCAACGACTCGCTCGGGCACGCGATCGGCGACCGGGTCCTGGTCGAGGTAGCGCGGCGCATCGTGAGCAACGTACGCTCCAGCGATACAGTGGCGCGCCTGAGCGGGGACGAATTCGTGGTTCTGCTGCCCGAAGCCGGCGGCGTCGAGGGGGTGGTGCGCGTGGTGGCCGGGATCAGCGCGGCGATCGCCGATCTGCTGCAGATCGAAGGACACCGGCTTCGGATGTCGGCCAGCATCGGGGTGAGCCTGTTTCCGAAGGACGGGCGCGAGGCGGCCACGCTGCTGACCAACGCCGACCTGGCCATGTACCACGCCAAATCGGCCGGTCGCTCGACGTACCGGTTCTTCTCGCCCGAAATGGACGTGCAGGCGCGCGAGCGGTTTCGCATCGATTCGGATCTGCGCGACGCGCTCGCCCGGCGGGAATTCAGCGTGTATTACCAGCCTCAGGTCGAAAGCCGCACCTCGCTGGTCACCGGTTATGAGGCCCTGGTCCGCTGGCATCATCCTGAGCGGGGACTGCTGTCCCCGGACGCGTTTCTGCGGGTCGCGGAGGAAACCGGGCTGATCGTTTCGATCGGCGACTGGGTTCTACGCCAGGCTTGCGCACAGTGCGTCTCCTGGCGCAAGCGCGGATATCGGGGGTCAATCTCCGTGAATCTATCGGCCCGGCAGTTTGGCCAGGACAACCTGCTGGAGCGTGTGAAGGAATGCCTTCATGATTCGGGTTTGCCGGGGAACTCTCTGGTGCTCGAGCTGACTGAAAGCCTTTTGGTGGAACCGACCGCGGCCTCGATGAAGCTGTTGCATGACCTGCGCGGGTTGGGGGTCCAGATCGCGGTCGACGATTTCGGGCAAGGCTATTCGTCGTTGAGCTACCTGAAGCGCTATCCGATCACTTCGCTGAAGATCGCGCAGTCGTTCGTCGACGAGATCGTGTCCGAATCGGAGGACCGGGCCATCGTGCAGGCGGTCGTGACGCTGGCCAGCGCGATGCGGCTGCAGACGGTGGCTGAAGGCGTCGAGCACGACGCGCAGGCTTACGTGCTGCGCGACATGGGTGTGGATGCGTTGCAGGGCTACTATTTCGGGCGGGCGATGCCCGCGTCCGAAGTCAAGTTGATGTGCGACCTGACATCGGCGGCCTGATCGCCCGGAGCCCATGGACCTCGGCCCGTTGAACGTGCTGTGCATCGAGGACACGGAGTCCGATTTCCTGCTGATCGAGCGCACCCTCAGGCTGGCCGGCCTGGTCGGACAATGCGAACGGGTCGATTCCAGCGACGCGCTCACCGCGGCGCT
>DASZFP010000116.1:0-31350 GCA_035939615.1 Burkholderiaceae bacterium
TCGCGATTGCGATTAAATGGCGCGTACAGCGCCGCCAGCACATCGATCGCGCGCTGGTCCTCGGTTCCGATCACGATCCGGTCCGGATGCATGAAGTCGTGCACCGCGCCGCCTTCCTTCAGGAACTCCGGGTTCGATGCGACCGAGATCGCCACCTTCAGCGCCCGCGCGGCCAGTTCCTCATCCACCGCCCGGCGCACCCTTTCGGACGTGCCGACCGGCACGGTGGACTTGACCACCAGCAGCGCCTGGCGGCGGATGCGGCGGCCGAGCTCGCGGGCCGCTGCCTCGACATGGCGCACGTCGGCCGAGCCGTCCTCGTCGGTGGGGGTCCCAACCGCGATGAAGAAGACATCCGAGTGGGCGATCGCGCGGTCGTAGTCCGAGGAAAAATTCAGGCGTCCCGCGCGAACGTTGCGGGCCGCGACATCGTCCAGTCCGGGCTCGTGGATCGGGATCTCGCCGTGCAGCAGGCGCTGGACTTTGGACTCGTCGATGTCGACGCACAGCACGTCGTTGCCGACATCGGCGAAGCAGACTCCGGTGACGAGTCCCACATAGCCGGTTCCGATCACGGTGATTTTCATGCAAGGCCCTTGACGGCCGCGCCGCGCTGCGGCCGGCGAAAACGACGCCTTGTGATTGTACGCAGGCAGCGCTTAACGATCGCGCCGGGCCGCGCCTATCATTACAAGCGGGTGACGGTTTCCTGACCTCAAACTCTCGTTGATGCCTGACGAAATGGCTTCGATTGCCAGCATCGATCACAGCGGCGGCGCGCCGGCCGGCGGCCGCGCCGACCCAGGGCTGCGCGGCGCCGACCGGCCGGCGCCCGCAGCGCAGGTGTCGATCGTCGTTCCCGTCTTCAACGAGCGCGACAACCTCGCCGAACTGGTGGCCCGGATCGAAGCGGCGATGACGCCGTCCGGGCGTGCCTTCGAGCTGGTGCTGGTCGACGACGGCTCCACCGACGGTTCTCGCTCTCTGCTCGCCGAGCTCGCGCGCGGGCGCGACTGGCTCAGGCCCCTGGCGTTGATCCGAAACTACGGCCAGTCGACCGCGCTGCAGGCGGGCTTCGACCACGCCAGCGGCGAGCTGGTGGTGACGCTGGACGGCGACCTGCAGAACGAACCGGCCGAGATCCCGCGCCTGCTGAACCTGCTGGACGCCGATGACTCGATCGACGTCGTATCCGGATGGCGCAGGCAGCGCCAGGATGCGACCTGGTCCCGCAAGCTGCCGTCGTGGATTGCGAACCGGCTGATCTCGGCGGTGACCGGCGTGCGCCTGCACGACTACGGCTGCGCACTCAAGGTGTACCGGCGACCGATCCTGGCGAACGTGAAGCTGTACGGCGAGATGCATCGATTCATCCCGGCGCTCGCCGTGGAAGCCGGCGCGCGCCTGGTCGAGGTGCCGGTGCGCCACCATCCCCGCACGCGCGGCAGCTCCAAGTACGGCATCGACCGCGTATTTCGCGTGCTGCTCGACCTGCTGTGGGTCAAGTTCATGATGCGCTTCCTGCACCGGCCGCTGCACGCGTTCGGGGCGGTCGGAAGCGCGCTGATTGCCGTCGGTTCGGCTCTGCTGCTGTACCTGGCCGTCGACAAGCTGGCGCTCGGCCACCCGATCGGCGGCCGCCCGCTGCTGCTGCTCGGCGCGCTGCTGACGCTGATCGGGGTGCAGCTGCTGGCCACCGGCGTGCTGGGCGAGCTGCTCACGCGCGTGTATCACGAACCGCAAGGAAGGCGCCAGTACGTACTGAAGGATGTTCCGAGGGACCCGCAGTGAGCTGGCCCGGCCGGCGGCTCGCGATGCTGGCCGCACGGCTGCTGGTGGCGCTGGCGCTGCTGGCGCTGGCGGCCTGGCTGGTCGGCTTGCAGGCGCTGCTGGAGCAGGTGCGCCGCGTCGACCCGGGCTGGTTCGCACTGGCTGTGCTCGCGGTTGCCGCTTCCTACTGGATTTCGGCAACGCGCTGGATCTCGATCGCCGCGATCCTGGGCCTGAAGGCGCCGGCGCGCGACCTGCGGCTCGCCTATGCGCAGGCGATCGCCATCAACGTGGTGCTGCCCGGCGCGACGCTGGGCGGCGACACCTTTCGCAGCGTGCGCCTGCAGCGGATCGGCAATCCCCTGGGCGAGTCGGCCCTGTCGGTGCTGCTCGACCGGGCCAGCGGCCTTTGGATCCTGTGCCTGCTGTCGCTGTGCACCGGGCTCGGCCTGGTCTTTACCGGTCACCTGGATGCCGTACACCTTCCGGACGCCGCCGGCCGGCTGGACCTGCGGTCGATCGCGTGGATCTACCTGGGCGCCCTGGCGGCTGCGGTCGCGCTGCCCTTCGTCCCGCTGCAGTTTGCGAGCGCCCGCGCGCGCGGCGGCTCCTCGCGCCTGCTGGCGCGACTGGCCGAGCTGCACGAGCTGACCGTCTCGCGCGGACGGCCGCTGGCACGCTCGCTGTGGACCTCACTGATGGTGCAGGTGCTGTGCGCGTTGGCGCTGTGGCTGTGCCAGATTGCGGCCGGCGGCAGCGCCGGCTACCTGGCGGTTCAGGCCATTGCGGCGCCCGTGTTCATCGCCGGGGTGGTGCCTCTGTCGTACGGCGGCTTCGGCGCGCGCGAGCTGGTGGCCTTGGGCGCGTTTCCGCTGGTCGGGGTCGATCCACAAACGGCGGTCACCGCGGGGGCGCTGTACGGGGTGAGCGCGGTTCTGCTCGGCCTGGCCGCGGCGCCGCTGCTGGTGGTGCGCAGCGCCTCCCCCCTTCCTTTAGGAACAGGAGTCGGGGGTGGCGAGTAGATGCAGATCGTCGTGATCGGTGGAGCAGGCGTGCTGGGACAGGCGCTGTTGAAGGCGATCGTGGCGCGAGGGGTGCTGACGCGCGGCGACGCGGTGCCCGCGCCCGTTCGCCGCGTGATCGCGGTCGATCCGACCCAGCCGCCGCGCCTGTTCGTGGAGGCGCGCGTCGAGTACGTGCGCGCCGACCTGGGCAGCGCCCGCCTGCTGCCGGCGGTGATGGGCACGTTGACCGACTCGATATTCCACGTATGGGACAGCGGCGCCGAGGGCCAGTCCACACCCGCTTTCGCGCTGGCCGACAGCCTGCGTGACCTGTTCGCGGCCTGCCGGCTGCAGTCCTCGCGGCCGAAAGTCGTGCTGGCCAGCAGCTTCGCGGCCGATGACGCGGGCGAACCGGCCGGCGGGGCGCGTTCGAGTCTGCCGGCCAGCCGCGAGGGGCTCACGGCGCTGGTCGGTGAGCTGCTGCTGGAGGAGGCCGCGCGGCGCGGCCAGATCGAGGGCCGCGCACTGCGCCTTGCGATGGTCGCCGGCGCACCCGGCTGCGCGTCCTTCCTGAGCGAACTGGTGCCGGCGCTGTACCAGGGCGGCGCGGCGCGCAGCCCGGTCCCGTTTGAGGCGCCGCTGTGGCTGACCTCGGCGCCGGCCGCCGCGCGGGCGCTGCTGCACGCACATGAGCTGCCGGCGGCGGCGTGGGGGCAGGCCGGAGTGCTCAACGCGCCGGCGCGCCCGATGAACGTGGAAGAGCTGGTCCAGGCCGTGGCCCGGCTGACCGGGCGCCCGACGGCTTCACCTGCTGTCGAACCGGATCCGGCGCTGTTGGAGGCGCTGGCGCAGCGGCCGGCTCGGGTTGCGATCCAGACCGCCTTGAGGCTGGGTTTCGAAAACGGCCCGGATGCCGAGGCCCTGGTGCGCGACCTGGTGGCGGGCCCCGATCAGTGATCGCCGCGACCGTGGCCGGTTTGAAGGTCTGCACGGTCGGACCCCTTGCTACTGGCTGCCGGCACCTCGCAGCGACGCGACCGTCGCTTCCGGCGTCAGCAGGTCCGGATCGCACGCCAGCTCGATCAGCGCCGGCAGGCGCCGCTCGCGCGTATAAGCGAGCGCTTCACTCAGTGCCGGAGCGAACTGCGCGGTGTCGGTCACGTGCGCGCCCATCGCGCCGAACGATCGGGCCAGCGCGGTGAAGTCCGGATTGACCAGCGAGGTGCCGCTGACGCGGCCGGGGAAGCGGCGCTCCTGGTGCAGCCGGATCGTGCCGTACATCGCGTTGTTCAGGACCAGGAAGATCACACCCGCGTGATACTGGGCTGCGGTCGCCAGCTCCTGCACGCTCATCATCAGGTCGCCGTCGCCGGTGACGCACACGACGGTGCGCTCGGGCGCCATGATCTTGGCGCCGATGGCGGCCGGCACGCCGTAGCCCATGCAACCGGAAGTCGGCGCGATCTGAGTGCCCAGCGACCCGTAGCGGAAGAACCGGTGCAGCCAGACCGAGAAGTTGCCCGCCCCGTTGGCGACGATCGCATCGCGCGGCATCGCCTGGCGCAGCTGGCGCATCACCTGCCACAGGTCCAGCAGCGGCTCGTGCTGCTGGTACAACACCGGCCGCTGCTGCCATTGCTCGTACTCGGCTCGACCGGCGCGGGTCTGCTCGCCCCAGCCGGACGATTCGATCGGCGTCATGGCGGCCAGCCGCGCGGCGAACTGCGGCATGCCCGAATTGATCATCAGCTGCGCCTGATACACGCGGCCCAGCTCTTCCAGCCCGGCGTGCACGTGCACCAGCGCCTGTTCGGGCACCGGCGCCCGCAGCAGCGTGTAGCCTGCGGTGGTGATTTCGCCCAGGCGCAGGCCGATCGCGATCACCAGGTCGGCCGTCCGGATCCGGTCCGCCAGTTTCGGATTGATCCCGATGCCGGCGTCGCCGATGTAGTTCGGGTGCTCGTTGTCGAAGCGGTCCTGGAACCGGAAGCCGCACACCACGGGCAGGTCGTTGGCTTCGACGAAGCGGCGCAGGTTGTCGCGGGCCGGCAAAGTCCACCCGGCTCCGCCCAGCATCAACAGCGGGCGTTGCGCCTGGCGAAGCAGGCCCCTCAGCGTGGCGATCTGCGTGTCCGTGGCGGCGGCCTGCACCGGCTGATGGCACAAGGCATCGGCGATGCGCACACCGTGCCCCAGCACATCCTCGGGCAGCGCGACCACGACCGGCCCCGGCCGTCCGCTGCTGGCGCACTGGAATGCGCGCGCGACCACTTCCGGGATGCGGTCGGCACGCTCGACCTGCTCGACGGCCTTGGCGACCCCGCCGAACATCTGCCGATAGTCGATTTCCTGAAACGCCTCCCGGCCCAGGTGCTCGGTGTCGACCTGTCCGATGAAAAGGACCAATGGCGTGGAGTCCTGGCGCGCGTTGTGGATGCCGATGGCGGCATTGCTGGCGCCCGGTCCGCGCGTGACGAAGGCGACGCCGGGCTGGCCGGTCAGCCTGGCATAGGCGTCGGCCATGAAGACGGAACCGGACTCGTGGCGGTTGACGGTGAGCCGGACCGCCGAGCCGAAGTCGCTCAACGCGTCCAGCACCCCCAGGTAGCTCTCGCCCGGAACGCAGAAGACCTGGTTCACCCCCTGGATCAGCAGTTGATCGACCAGGAGGCGGGCGCCGGTTCGCTCGATGAGATCCATAAGGAGGCCGGCGCGACGCTCAGGCACTTCGCCCGCGGCACCCGCTGCGCGGCAATTGTAGCCGGGGCAT
The DNA here is from genome assembly GCA_035939615.1 of Burkholderiaceae bacterium. Lineage (GTDB taxonomy): Bacteria > Pseudomonadota > Gammaproteobacteria > Burkholderiales > Burkholderiaceae_F > VBCK01. The sequence goes on from DASZFP010000116.1 coordinate 5,545, forward strand.
CAGCCTGACCCGGGCAGCGCCGCCAGGCCCTTCATCAGCACGGCCCGCATCGGCGCTTCCAGCGTCGGCAGGAACAGCACCAGCGCCGCCAGGCCGGCCAGCACGGTCACCGGGAAGCCGACCGCGAACAGGTTCAGTTGCGGCGCGATGCGGGCCATCACGCCCAGCACCACGTTGACCAGCAGCATCACCGCCAGGATCGGCAGGCAGATCGTCAGGGCGATCGCGAACACGTCGCCGGCCGCGCGGACCATCGCCAGCGCGTCGATCGGGGATCCGCCGGCGGCTTCGACCGGAAAGACGCGGAAGCTCTCCACCAGCGCCGACAGCAGGATCAGGTGTCCGTCGACGGCCAGGAACATCAGCAGCGTCAGCATCGCCAGGAAGCTGGACACGACGTTTTCGGATTGACCGGAGTCCGGGTTGAAGAAAGCCGCAAACCCCAGCCCGATCTGCAGGCCGATCATCTGGCCGGCCAGCTCGATGCCGACGAACACCAGCCGCACCGCGAACCCGAGCGCGAGCCCGACCAGGATGTTGCGGGCGAGGGACACGAATCCGTGCGCCTCGAGCACACCGGTCAGCGGCGGCGCGCCGACCACCGGCGCGATCGCCAGCGCGATCGCCAGCGCGATTCCGACCTTGGCACGGATCGGGATCGCCTGGTGCGACAGCACCGGGGCGATCGCCAGCAGGGCCAGCACCCGGGTCAGCGGCCAGAACAGCGACCCGTACCACTGACTGAGCTGAGCGGTGGTGAATGCGATCAAGGGCTAGCCCGGTCAACCAATCGCGCCCGGTATCGACTCGAACAGGCGCCGCACATAGTCGACGAAGTACGTCACCATCCAGGGTCCGGCCACGACCAGGGCGACCAACGTTCCGATCAGCTTCGGAATGAACGACAGCGTCATCTCGTTGATCTGGGTGGCCGCCTGCAGCACCGAAACGATCAAACCCACCACCAGCGAGGTGAGCAGCAAGGGGGCGGCCAGCAGCAGCATCACGATGAGCGCCTGCTGGCCGATCGTCACGACGGATTGCGGGGTCACGGTGCTCGCCTTCGCTCAGGTTGAATAGCTGGCCACCAGCGATCCGATCAGCAGGTTCCAACCGTCGGCCAGCACGAACAGCATCAGCTTGAACGGCAACGACACCAGCACCGGCGACAGCATCATCATCCCCATCGACATCAGCACGCTGGCCACCACCATGTCGATGATCAAAAACGGTATGAACACCATGAAGCCGATCTGGAACGCGGTCTTCAGCTCGCTGGTGGCGAAGGCGGGAATCACCACCCGCATCGGCAGCTCGGCGGCCGCGGCGCCGCTCTGGGGCGCCTCGACGCGCGCGGCGTGCGCAAACAGCGCCAGGTCGCTCTCGCGGGTGTGCTTCAGCATGAAATCGCGCAAGGGCGCCGATCCGGCGTTGACGGCCTGCTCGAGCGAGAGCTTCTGTTCGCTGTACGGCACGTAGGCCTGATCGTGGATGCGGTCGAAAGTGGGTCCCATCACGAACAACGTCAGGAACAGCGCCAGGCCGATCAGCACCTGGTTGGGCGGCGAGGCCTGGGTGCCCAGCGCCATCCGCAACAGCGACAGCACGATCACGATGCGAGTGAACGAGGTCATCATCAGCAGCATCGCCGGAAGGAAGCTCAGGACGGTCAGGAACAGCAGCGTCTGCACCGGCACCGAGTACTGGGTGCCTCCGCCGGCCATCGGCGAGGTGGTGATCTGCAGGGGGCTTTGCTGGGCGTACGCCGGCTCCGCCAGCGCCAGCACGGCCAGCAGCACCGCCACGACGACCGGGATCGGACGGATCGCGGACGCCTTCATCGCGGTCCGGCCAGGCGGCGGATGATGTCGGCGAAGCTGCGCTCGGCCGGGGCGTTCGAGGCCTCCGGCGCGGACTCGCTGCCGGGCGGCAGCGTTCCCAGGCGGGTGATCCCGGCCGCACCGACTCCGAGCAGCCAGCGCCGATCGGCCACTTCGATGATCACGACGCGCTCGCGCGGCCCCAGCGGCAGCTGGGCGACGACGCGCAACCCGGCCGCCGAGTTCGGCTGCGCCAGGCCGGCGCGGCGCAGCAGCCACGCCGCGGCCGGAATCAGCGCCAGCACCAGCAGCAGCGCGAGCAGCAGCGGCGTCAGCGACGTGGCAGACACGATGCGTCCTCGGAAAGCCCAGCGTTTGCGCCGAAACTGCACACGGGCCCATCCCCGTGCCTGCAACCGTGATGCTTGTGAAGGCCGCGGGGGGTGCTCGAGGGGGGCGGAGGCGGGGTTTCGCGAAGCACCGCTTCGCGCCGCCGGAGCCGGCGCGCCTTGCAAGGCGCGCCGTCCCGCAGCTTCTCGAAGCCGATCCTCCCGCCTTTCGGTGTCGAAGCTGCCACGGCGGGCAGGCAACGACGGCCTTCGAAGCTGAGGTTCATGGAAAGCCTACCGATGCAGGCGCCGCATGCGCTCGCTCGGCGTGACGATGTCGGTCAGGCGGATGCCGAATTTCTCGTTCACCACGACCACCTCGCCCTGGGCGATCAGGCAGCCGTTGACCAGCACGTCCATCGGTTCGCCCGCCAGCGCGTCCAGCTCGATCACCGAGCCCTGGGCGAGCTGCAGGATGTGCTTGATCGGTATCTTGGTGCGGCCCAGCTCGACCGTCAGGTTCACCGGGATGTCCAGGATCAGATCCAGGTCCTGCGGCGATTCGGAGGTGTTGCCGGGCGCCAGCCGCGGGAAGATGTTGGCGGGCTGCGCGGCAGGTTCCACGGCGCCCCGGGCCGAGGCCTGCTCGGCCATCGCGGCACCCCAGTCGTCTTCCGAGCCGGGCGGCACGGAGGAGGCGTTGTCGTTCGGCATCGTCAGGTCTCCTCGATGGCCATGGACTCGCTGAAGTGCGAGTACTTCAGCAGGCGCTCGATCCGGACCGCGATGTGCCCGTTGACGGTTCCGAAGCTGCACTCCATCACGGGCACGCCGTCGACCTTGACCGGAATGATGTCGCGCAACGGCAGCGGGACGAAGTCCCCCACCTGCAGCTTGACCAGATCGCCCAGCCGGATCGGCGTGGTGGCCAGCTCGCCGCACAGTTCGACCTCGGCGCTCTGCACCTGCTGCGTCAGCTGGCGCACCCAGCGCCGGTCCGGCTCCTGGCCGTCGGCCTGCAGCGACGAGTACAGCACGTCGCGGATCGGTTCGAGCGAAGCGTACGGAAAGCAGAAGTGCACTTCGCCGCCGCTGTCGCCGATTTCGATGTTGAACGTGGTGGCGACCACGATCTCCGAGGGCGACGCGACATTGGCGAACTGCGTGTGCATCTCGGAGCGCTGGTGGGTGAAGTCGAACTTGAAAAGACTCCCCCAGGCCTTGGTGTACTCGGCCGTGGCCACTTGCACCAGGCGCTGGATGATGCGCTGCTCGGTGGGTGAAAAATCGCGCCCCTCGATCCGGAAGCGCACCTTGCCGGTGCCGCCGAACAGCGTGTCGATCACGGTGAACACCAGGTTCGGATCGAAGATCAGCAGTCCGGAGCCGCGCAGCGGGGCGAGCGACAGGATGTTGATGTTGGTCGGCACCGCGATGTCGCGCACGAACGCCGAATACTTGATGACGCGCACCGGCCCGACCGAGATCTCCGGGCTGCGCCGCATGAAGTTGAACAGGCCCACCCGGAAGTTGCGCGCGAACCGTTCGTTGATGATCTCCATCGTGGGCATCCGGCCCCGGACGATGCGCTCCTGATTGCCCAGGTCGTAGTTGCGGATGCCTTCGGTAGGCTCCTGCTGCTCGAGCTTCTGCGACTCGCCGGTGACCCCCTCGAGCAGCGCGTCGACCTCGTCTTGCGAGAGGAACTGTTCGGTCATGTCGTCACCGGCTCACTGGACGATCAACTGCGTGATGCGCACCGCCGTGACCGAGTGGTCGGCGGGTGTGTGCTCGAGCGATTTATTGGCCGCAGCGACGATGTCCTTGGCCAGGGTTTCCTTGCCTTCCCGGCTGGCCAGGTCGGTCGACGGACGCGCGCCCAGCACCAGCAGGATTTCACTGCGCAGCGCCGGCATCATTTCCTTGATGGTCGCCTCGGCCTCGTGCGAGGCGACCTCCAGGCTGAACCGGATCTGCATGTAGCGGTCCTGGTCCTTCTCGGCCAGGTTGACGGTGAACTGCTCCAGGTCGACGAAGTTGGGAAGCTTGCGCTGCTCGTCCTTCTTCTCGGCCTCGGCGGCCGGCCCCCGCTTCAGGAGGAAGAACGCGCCGGCACCGCCGGCGGCCGTCAGCAGCACCGCCGCGACGCTGATTATCAGTTTCTTGGACAAGCCCTTGCCGGCCCGAGCCGGCGCTGCCGCCGGGGCCGGGGCTGCCCCCTGCTTGCTGTCTGCCATCTCGTTTCCCGCCAATGGCGCCGAACGGCCGCGCCTCGCGCATTTATGTGATCAGCGCCACACTTCGAATGCCGATTATTCGGGACCCACAGTTCGCCCGATCGGGCGAATACGCCCAACTTTGGGCAACTGTTCGGCGGGGATTTCAGGCGTAGATGTCGACCAGCCGCACCGCAGCGGCGCTGGGGGCGGGGGCGGGTTCGGACGCCGGCGGGGCGGCGGCGACCGTGCCGCCGTCGTCCCCCCGGGCCGGGCTGTGCGGGCGCGCCGAGGCAGTCCAGTCGGAGTGCGAACGCCCCCCGACGGTCGCATCGGACAGCTGCAGGCCGGAGGCGGCGAATGCTTCGCGCAAGCGGGGCAGGGAGGCTTCCAGCGCGGCGCGGGTGGCCTCGTGCGCGGCCGTGAACGCCAGCGTGGCCGCGTGGCCATGTATCTGGATCGATACGCCGACCGGACCGAGGTCGGCCGGCTGAAGCGAGATCTGGGCCGTCTGAACGCCGCCGCGGGCCAGCAGCACCACGCGCTGGGACAGCTCCTGTCCGAAGTCGGGATGGTTGACCGGTGTTGCGACGCTGGTGCGGCCGTCGGGCGAGTAGATCGGCGCGGGCGTGATCGGGCCGGCAGCCGGCGCGCCGGCCGCGTCGGATGCGATGGCGCCCGCCGCGGTGCCCGCGTGCGCGGGTGCCGCATCGATCGGCTTCGAAGCAGGCGAGGCGAGCGCGGCGGCCGCTGCTTCTGCGAGGGCGGCCGTGCCGTCCTGACCGCCTGCCAGCACGGAGGCGGGCAGGGCGGCGGAAAAGCCGGAAGAAGACGGATCGCCGCCGGCGGCGGCGCCGGTATCGGCATCCGTGGACGCGTCGTTCGCTGCCAGCGAGGCAGGCTCGCCCTCCGAAGCGCGAAGCGCGAAGGAGGGTTGCCGCGGCTGCAAATCGGCAGAGCCGACCGCAGCGGCCTGCGCCAGTATGCGGGTGCCGATGGGCCCGGCGATGGCGCCGGCCGCATCGGCCGCGGCCACAGCGGGCTGCCCCGCTGGCGCTGCGGCCGCCGTCGTTACCGTGCCGGCCGCGCCCGCCGCTGCGGCCGCCGTCGTTACCGTGCCGGCCGCGCCCGCTGCTGCGGCCGCCGTCGTTACCGTGCCGGCCGCGCCCGCCGCTGCGGCCACCGTCGTTACCCGGCCGGCCGCGCCGCTGGCGCTGGTCGGGTCGACGGCGATGGCGCCCGTTGCATCGGCTGGCGCGCCGGCGGTGCCGGCGACTTGACGGCTTGCCGGCGTGGTGTCGGAACGAGCCTGGGTGCCCTGCGCGGCGGTGCACGCCGCGGCTGCTGCGGCGGCCGTGTCGTTGCCACCCTTGGAATCGGTCTGGCTGCTGCGGCGGCCGCGCGAGGCCACGGCGCGGTCGTGCGCAGCTTGGGCCGGATCGGCGCTGCCGCCTTGCGGCTGCGGGCTGCGTGGCGCGGGCGGCCGCTCTGCTTTGCCGGACGCGGCCAGCAGGATCGGTCCGAAATCCGCACCGGACTCGGAACTGCCGGACGCGGCTGCGTCGGTCTGCGCGGTGGAGGTCGATGGCGAGGGGGCGATCCGTATCGGGTTCATCAGTTGGCCTCGAAGATTTCGGCGCGATCGTGGCTCGCGGCCTCTAAAGCCGGTACAGGTCCAGCGTCGACTGGGAGCCCGGCTGAGTGTTGGTCTTGAGCGACGTGCGCTGGCCCGCCTCGTCGGTCTGGCGCTGCTCGCTGCGGGCGGCGCGCTGCGCCGCCTCCTGCGCCTGCCGCTCGATCAGCGTCTGCAGGCTCTTGACCTTGCGCTGACAGACCGCCAGCTCGGCGCGCACCGCGGCGCTGGCCTGCTCGCGGGCGCCGACCTCGCGCTGCTGCGTTTCCAGCGCCGTCCGCAGCCGCGCCAGGAACGCGCGCTGGTTCGACTGCGCCGCCGGATCGAGCTCGTCGCCCGCGTGGGCCCGCAGCCGCGATGCGTAATCGTCCGAGTAACCGGTCAGCGTCTGCAGGTGCTCGCGCGCCTGCTGCGCCTGCAATTCGAGCGCGGCCAGGCGCGAGCCTGCCGAATCGCGGGCGAGCTGCGCCAGCTCCAGCAGGCGGTTCAGTTGTGCCGCGTCCATCGTCCAGCCCGTCCCGTTTCAGAGCGCATGATCCGATCCTTCATTCCGATCCCGTCGGGATCGACGCCAGCAGCGCATCGATCCATTGCGCGCCATCCTGCAACGAGGACGACTGGTCCATCGGCTGCTGCAGAAAAGCCTCCATCCGGGGAAAGGCCGCGATCGCCGCGTCCAGCGCCGGGTCGGCCCCGGCGACGTATGCGCCCACCGAGATCAGATCCCGGTTTCGCTGATAGCGCGAGAAGACCGACTTGAAGCGGCGCGCCGCCTCGATCTGACGGGCGTCGCACACGGCGGGCATCACGCGCGATATCGATGCTTCCACGTCGATGGCCGGGTAGTGCCCGGCCTCGGCCAGGCGGCGCGACAGCACGACGTGCCCGTCCAGGATCGCGCGGGCCGCGTCGGTGATCGGGTCCTGGGGGTCGTCGCCTTCGGTCAGGACCGTGTAGAAGCCGGTAATCGAGCCGCCGCCGGCGGCTGCGTTGCCGGCGCGTTCGACCAGCTGGGGCAGGCGCGCGAACACGGAGGGCGGATAGCCCTTGGTGGCGGGCGGCTCGCCGATCGCCAGTGCGATTTCGCGCGCCGCCATCGCGTAGCGGGTCAGCGAGTCCATCAGCAGCAGCACGTGCCGGCCGCGATCGCGGAAGTGCTCGGCGATCGCGGTGGCGTAAGCCGCACCCTGCAGCCGCATCAGCGGCGGTGTGTCGGCCGGGGCCGCCACCACGATCGCGCGGCGCAGGCCAGCTTCGCCTAGAATGTCCTCGATGAATTCCTTCACCTCGCGGCCGCGCTCGCCGATCAGCCCCACCACGGTCACGTCGGCCGACGTGTAGCGCGCCATCATGCCCATCAGCACGCTCTTGCCCACGCCCGATCCGGCCAGCAGGCCGATGCGCTGGCCACGGCCGACCGTCATCAGCGCGTTGATGGCGCGCACCCCGACGTCCAGCGGCGTGCGGATCGGATCGCGTTCCATCGCGTTGATCGGGCGGCGCACCAGCGGCATGAAGGCCAGCGGGTTTCCGGCCGGGCAGACCAGCGGTCCGCGCCGGTCGATCGGCTCGCCGTTGGGGTCCAGCACCCGGCCCAGCAGCGCATCTCCGACCGGCAGGCGGCGCGTGCGGTCCTCGTTGCGCCGCCACGGGTGATTGGCCCGGTCCAGCCTGGGACGCGCGCTCCTGGGTTCCTGTGCGACCACCATTGCGCCCGGCCGCAGGCCCTGCGGCTCGGTGGTGGGCATCAGGAACAGACGCTCGCCGGAGAACCCGACCACTTCGGCATCCAACTTCAGTCCATCGCCCTGGATCACGCGCACCTGTGCGCCCACCGGCAGCCTCAGCCCGACCGCCTCCATCACCAGGCCGGCGGCGCGAGTTAGGCGCCCCCGCACCTCGAACGGCTCGCTCGAGGCCGCCAGCGTGCGGCACTCGCCGAGAAAATCCAGGTAGCGCCCCGGCTGCATCGACCTCACTCCCCGGGTCGCCCATCGCCGCGGTCCGCCGCGGCGACCTCCGCGGGCGTGGTGGCGCCGAGCGTGGCGATCACGCGGCGCCAGCGCGTCTCCAGCGTGGCGTCGATTTCGCCGTGCGGCGTCTCGATCCGGCAGCCGCCTGCCTGCACGCCGACATCGGCCACGAAACGGCAGCCGCGATAACCCGCATCGGCCTCCAGCTCGGGACCGATCAGGGCGAAATCATGCGGATTCAGGTGCACGCGCGGATGGGCGGCGTGGTCGGCGATCAGCGAGATCGCTTCGCGCACCACCGGCAGCACGGCGTCGCGCTGCAGGGACAGTTCGCGGCGCATGACCTGGCGCGCCACCTCCAGCGCGAGGTCGAGCAGCTGGTCGGCGCCGCGCGCGGCCAGCTCGTCCAGCCCGGCCTGCAAACTGGAGATCAGCGGGCCGATGCGCTCCAGGTGGCCCGCGCGGACCTGCTGGGCGGCCCGGATGGCTTCCAGTGCACCCTGCTCGCGCCCGCGCTCGAAGGCGCGGCGCTCGCGTTCCGACCACAGGCCATTCGGATTGCGCGACACGTGGGCGGCCCCGCCGAGCGAGCGCATCTCCCAGCTGGCGGCGCCGTCGACCTGATCCTTCGGGATCTTGCGCGAGAACACGCGGTCAGATGCGCCCAAGCCGAACCTCCGCCATGCGCGCCGGTGCGCGCTCAGATGAATGCGTCATCGCCGCCCTTGGCGCCGAGCTGGATCTGGCCTTCGTCGGCCAGCCGGCGCACCACTTTGAGAATCTCGCGCTGCTCGGCCTCGACCTCCGACACGCGCACCGGGCCCTTGGCCTCGAGGTCCTCCTTCAGCGTCTCGGCGGCTCGGCCCGACATGTTCTTGAAGACCTTGTCGCGCAGCGCCTGGTCGGAGCCCTTCAACGCCACGATCAGCGACTCGGACTGGATCTCGCGCAGCAGCAGCTGGATGGCGCGATCGTCCATCTCGTTCAGGTTGTCGAACGTGAACATCTGATCGAGGATCTTCTGCGCCAGGTCGGCGTCGTGCTCCCGGATCGAGTCGATCGCGGCCGACTCCAGCGTGTTGCCCAGGAAGTTGAGCATCTCGGCCGTGGCCTTGGTGCCGCCCAGGGTGGCCTTCTTCAGCTTCTCGCTGCCGGCCAGGATCTTGGACAGCACCTCGTTCAGTTCCTGCAGCGCCTGCGGCTGAATGCCGTCCAGGGTCGCCACCCGCAGCAGCACGTCGTTGCGCATCCGCTCGGTCATGCTCTTGAGCACCTCGGACGACTGGTCCCGCTCCAGGTGCACCAGGATCGAAGCGACGATTTGCGGATGCTCGTTCTTCAGCAGCTCGGCGATCGTGCCCGGATCCATCCACTTCAGGCTCTCGATGCCCGACACGTCGCGCCCCTGCAGGATCCGGTCCAGCAGCATGCCGGCCTTTTCCTCGCCCAGCGCCCGCTTGAGCACCTGGCTGACGAAGGCGTCCGTGTCGCGCACCAGCGAATAAGAGCTCTCCTTGGATGCATGGAAGCGGGCCACCGCGTCGTCGATCTTGTCGCGCGGAACCGTGCGCAGGCGCGCCATCGTCTCGCCCAGCTTGTGCACTTCCTTGGGCGACAGGTACTTGAAGACCTCGGCGGCTTCCTCTTCGCCCACGGCCATCAGCAGGATGGCGGCATGTTCCAGGCCAGTGTCGTCCATGGCGCCCGATCAGTTCTTCGGTTCGCCGACCCACGCCTTGACGACGTTGGCGACGGTGGCTGGATCCGAGCGCGCGATCTGCCGCATCTGGTCCAGTTGCGAGCTCGGTATCGCGGGTCTGGCCGATGCGGCCGCTTCGACCGCGGGCGCCGGCGCCTCGGGCGCGATCACGGTCTGGGAGCTGATGGCCTTGAGCGCCGGCCGCACGACCCCGAACACGACGATCAAGGTCAGCATCAGGAACAGGACGGCCTTGCCGACTTCCTTGCCGAGCGCAACTGCTTCGGGCTGCTGCCACACCGGCGTCGGCTCGGCCGGCGGCATTTCGAGCTGGCTGAACGCCACGTTGACCACGTTCAGGGAGTCGCCGCGCTTTTCACTGAAGCCCATCGCCTCGCGCACCAGCGCCTGGATGTTATCCATCTCCTTCTGCGACCACGGCGTGGCAGCCGCAGCTGCCGCGCTGCTGCCCGGGGTGGCGGTCGTGGCCGCAGTGGCGGCAGGTGCCGCAGCCGGTTTGTTGTTGATGACGACGGCGGCCGACAGCCGGCGGATTTCGCCGCTGGCGGTCTTGGTGTGGCGCACGTTCTTGTCGACTTCGAAATTGGTGACCTGCTCGCGGTGGGTGCTGGAACCCGGCGCGGGCGGTGCCGCCGGCGCGGCGCCGGCCGCCTGACCGTTGATTGGCGCCGTGGCGGGAACCGGCGGCTGGTTGGACAGAGCTCCGGGTACGCCCTGGGCGCCGGAGCTGCCGGTCTGGGAGTTCTCGTTGCTCTGCTGCGAGCGGATCGCGGACTTCTCGACGCCCTGGTTCGGACGGTAAGACTCGTCCATCTGCTCGACGTTGGAGAAGTCGACATCGGCGGTGACCTGGGCGCGCACGTTGGCGCGTCCCACGATCGGCTCCAGGATGTCTTCGATCCGCTTGATCGTGGACGTCTCGATCTGCGATACGTAGTCGAGCTGCTCGCCGTCCAGGCTGCCCTGACCTTCGCTCTGGCTGGCGAGCAGCGTGCCGTGCTGGTCGACCACCGAGACGTTCTTGGTCGTCAATTCCGACACCGAGGAGGCGACCAGGTGGACGATGCCGGCCACCTGGCCGCGGTCGAGCGTCTTGCCCGGATGCAGCTGCACCAGCACCGACGCGGTCGGCGGCTGGTGGTCGCGCAGAAAGCCCGAGTTCTTCGGCAGCGCCAGGTGCACGCGGGCGCCGGCGACCGGCGCCAGCGACTGAATCGAGCGGGCCAGCTCCCCCTCCAGGGCGCGCTGGTAGTTCAGCTGCTCCTGGAACTGGGTCAGCCCGAACTTCTGCGATTCGAGCAGCTCGAACCCGACGATCGAACCCTTCGGCAGGCCCTGCGAGGCGAGCTTCAGCCGCGCTTCGTGGACCTTGTCGGCCGGCACCAGGATGGTGCCGCCGTCGGCATTGCGGTACGGAACGTTCATCTGGGACAGCTGCGCGATCACAGCGCCGCCGTCCCGGTCCGAAAGGTTGGTGAAAAGGACGCTGTAGCTGGGCGAGGAGCTCCACAACCAGGCGGCGCTGACGATCGCGACCAGGCCGGCGGCGGCGAGCACCATCAGGGCGCGCGCTCGCGGGGAGAATCTGGCCATCAGGCCGACACCGGTGGGCATGATTTGCGTTGGGGCGGTCGAGTCGTTGTCCATCGGTCCGGGCGCACGCGTCCGGGCGCGCGCTCGCGCGTCACCCGTGGGCATAGCGATTCCCGATTATTGGGAGACTTGAGATACCGTAAACGCGGATAAGGCGAGGAAATCAAGCTGCCAATTACCCACTTAATGCCGCCTCCACCAAGGCCTATCGCAGAGCAGCAACCGCGCGGGCGCGAATTGGCCCTCGAACCGGTACCTTCTTTGCGCAGTGCGGGACCTGCCGCGCGGCTAGATTGACCGTTGCGGTCCCGATCCAGGGCCGCCAGCGGGGGACATCATGGAAATTGGATCGATCAATGCCCAGATCGCTGCGGCCGTTGCCGGAGCGCCGGCAGCTTCGCCGGCAGCGTCGGCCCTGGCCGGCGAAGCCTCGGCGAAGGCGGCGGGCAAAGGCTTCGATTTCGCCTCGTCCCTGGACGCGGCGCTGAAGGCGGTCAGCAACAGTCAAGCGCAGTCCGACGAGCTGCAGCGCCAGTTTGCTCTGCAAAATCCGAACGTCGGGCTGGAAGACACCGTGGTCGCGATGAGCAAGGCCAGCATTTCGTTTGCCGCAGCGGTCCAGGTTCGCAACCGGCTGGTGCAGGCCTACGACCAGATCATGAACATGCCCGTTTGACCGGGCCGGTTCGCCTCTCCGCTTAAAACCCCAGACTCGCCAGCAGGTCGTCGACGCCTTGCTGATCGGCGACAACGTCGTCGCGGACCGCCTGCGAAACGACGGGTCCCTCGAGCTGCTTGGACTCGACCCGCGGTCGCTGGGTTGGCGGCGTCGTCTCGATCAGCAGTTTGAGCAGCTGCTCTTCCAGCAGTTGCGCCAGCGCAACGACGCGCCGGATCACCTGCCCGGTCAGGTCGTGGAAATCCTGCGCCAGCATGATGTCCGTCAGGATCACGTTGGTGCGGTCGGTCTGGCCGCCGACGCCTGCGAAGAAATCGCAGGTCTCGTCGATCAACTGCTTGCCGGCCGGCGTGCAGGCTTTGCCGCCAGCGGCGAAGGCCGCCACCGCCTGCCAGCGCTGGCGCAGCTCGCCCGCCTGCTCGGTCAGCTCCTGCTGGACGCTGCGCGCGCGGTCCACCGCGTTGAGCACTTTTTCGGCCGCCTCTCCGGTGACCCGCGCGATATAGGCCAGGCGGTCGCGGGCGTCGGGCAGGTGGTCGCGGGCATCCATCAGCTCGCGGTCGTAGCCGAGCTCGCGCAACGCGTTGTGCAGCGTGCGCGTGAGCTGACCGATCCGGTGGTGAACGGTTTCGTCGGACTCGGCCACGGCCTGCGCGGCTGGATCGGTGTGGCCCATTTTTCGCCGCCTCAGTTCTGCTTGGTCAGGATCTTCTGGACCTTTTCTTCCAGAGTCGCCTTGGTGAACGGTTTGACGATGTAGCCGCTGGCCCCGCCCTGTGCGGCCTGCACGATGTCGTCCTTCTTGGCCTCGGCGGTCACCATCAGGAAGGGAATCGATTTGAGCGCCTCGTCCGCGCGGACGATCTTCAGCAGCTCGAAGCCGTTCATGTTGGGCATGTTGATGTCGGAGACGACGAAATCGAACTTGCCGGCTTTCAGCATCGACAGGGCGACCGCCCCGTCTTCGGCTTCCTCGGCGTTGCCGAAGCCGATTTCCTTCAGCAGGTTGCGCAGGATGCGCCGCATGGTCGAAAAATCGTCGACGATCAGGAATCGGGTATCGGCGCTCATCTCATCTCCTGCGTCTGCTTGGATCGGCGCGGCCGCTGCCCGGCGCCCGCACCGCAACCCAATTGTGCGGGTCTGGCAAGCGCTCCGAATGCCGGAAAAGCTCGCGCAAACGTTGCGATTCGGGGCCTCCGGCGCTTCATCGGGGCGGGGCAGGGGCCGGCTCGGCCGCCTTCGCTGCGGCTTCGGCGGCCTGGGTCGCCGCAGCGTCGGCCGAGGCGGAGGCGTCGGCGGGCGTAGCGCCGGGGGCGGCCGCCTCGGCCGCAGCAGCCTTGGCGGAGGCCTCGGCCGCCGTAGCCTTGGCGGAGGCGGCGGCGCCGCTGTCGGGTAGCACCTGCGACAGCTCGTCGGGGGCGCCCGCCTCGAGCTCGCCGCCGGCGCGCTGCAGCCGCTCCTCGGCGATCTTGTTCAGCACGATGATCGAGATCCTGCGGTTCAGCGGATCACGCGGGTCGTCCTTGTTCAGCAGATTCGAGTCGGCCAGCCCGACCACGCGCGCGATCTTCCTTGGTTCCATGCCGCCCGCGATCAGCTCGCGGCGCGAGGCGTTGGCTCGATCGGCCGACAGCTCCCAGTTCGAGTAGGAGCGCTGGCCGCCCACGTAGGTGGCCGAATCGGTGTGGCCGGTCAGCGCGATCCGGTTGTCGACCTGGTTCAGGACCTTGCCGATCTCGCGCAGGATGTCGCGCATGTAGCTTTTGACCCTGGCGCTGCCCAGATCGAACATCGGACGGTTGAAATCGTCGACGATCTGGATCCGCAGCCCGTCGGGGGTGATCTCCACCCGGATCTGGTTGCGGAACTCGGACAGCGTCGCGTTGGCCAAAATGGCCCCTTCCATCCGCGATTTGAGCTCCTCCATCCGGGTGAGCTCTTCCATCTTGCGCCGTTCCTGCTGCTGGCGCTCGGCGCTCTTGCGGCGGTCTTCCTGCTCGCCCCGCTTGCGCTGGCCGACCACGCGCGTGAGGTCTTCGCCGCCGCCGTTGATGATCGAGGTGGCGTCGCCCGAGCCGCTGCCGCCGCTCATCGCGACCTGGAGCGGCGTCTGGAAGTACTGGGCGATGCCTTTCAGATCGCCCTTGGTGGTCGATCCGAGCAGCCACATCAGCAGGAAGAACGCCATCATCGCGGTCACGAAATCGGCGTAGGCGATCTTCCAGGCGGCCCCGTGCGCAGCGTGACCGACCTTCTTGATCCGCTTGATGACGATGGTCGATTTGGCTTTTTCGCCGGTGCTGGTTGCCATGTCCGCCTCTGCCGGCGCCGCTGCGCGGCGCCGATCGCACTACCGTTTCTGCTTCACGTGCTTTTCGAGCTCGACAAAGGTCGGCCGCTCGGTCGAGTACAGGATCTTGCGGCCGAATTCGACCGCGACCGCCGGCGCGTAGCCCTGCAGGCTGGCCAGCAGGGTGGCCTTCACGCAGTGCAGCTCCTTGGTCGATTCGTCCACCTTCTGCTCCAGCAGCTGCGCCAGCGGGCTGACGAAACCATAGGAGATCAGGATGCCCAGGAAGGTGCCGACCAGCGCGGCCGCGATCATCTCGCCCAGGATCGCGGGCGGCTGGCCGACCGAGGCCATCGTCTTGACGACCCCCATCACGGCGGCCACGATGCCGAAGGCGGGCAGCCCGTCGCCGGCCTTCTGCAGCGCGTGCGACGGGGCCATGGCCTCGTGGTGGTGGGTGTCGATCTCCTGATCCATCAGGTTCTCGATCTCCAGCGGATTCATGTTTCCGGACACCATCATGCGCAGGTAGTCCGTGATGAACTCGACCAGGTGATGATCGGCCGAGACGGTCGGATGCTTCTGGAACAGCGGGCTCTTGCCCGGTTCGTCCACGTCGGACTCGATCGCCATCATCCCTTCCTTGCGGACCTTGGTCAGGATGTCGAACAGCAGCGCCATCAGCGCCATGTAGCGCGCCTTGGTGTACTTGGAGCCCTGCAGCAGCTTCGGCAGCGACCGCACCGTCGCGGCCAGCACCTTGGTCGAATTGCCGGTCACGAAGGCGCCGACGGCCGCCCCGATGATGATCAGGAACTCGATCGGCTGCAGCAGGACGCGGAACGCCCCGCCTTCCAAGGCGTAGCCGCCCAGAACGGCACCGACGACCAGGACATAACCGATGATGATGAACATTGAGCCCAGCCCCGGCGATCGGGGCAAGGCGGCGCGCGCGCATTACCGCAGCCCGCCTTCCCCAGTCTCTTATTGCGCTAAGCTTTTTTCGGCAATCCGACCGATTGACTTAAGCGACGCGGGGCCTTGGCGGGCCTCGCGGGTCCTCCGGTAAGCGCCGAACTCGTGCCGCCCACGCGCCCTATTCGGCGGATGGGAGTCCCCCAAAAAAAAGAACCCGGCCGGGCCGGGTAAAGGGTCGGAGGAGGGAGCAAATCGGCGATACCGGAAGCCGATCCGGTCGGACCAGCTTCCGACAGCATCCTTTACGCGGTCAGCACCTCTTCTTCGGTGCGCTGGCTGCCGCGGCCCTTGCCCGCGCGGGCGGGTGGCTCGCACAGGCCGCAGACGTAGTTCTTGGTGAGCTCGTAGGTATGGGTGACGAACTTGCCGCTGCACTTGCAGCAGGGCGTCAACGTGACCATGCCGGCATCGACGAACTTCACCAGGCGCCAGGCCCGGGTGACCGACAGCAGCGGCTCGAGCGACTGGGCGCGCGTCTGTTCGATGTACAGCTCGTAGGCCTTGATGATGGCGTCGATCTCTTCGAGCTCGGTGGTCTTGTTCAGGTACTCGTACATGTTCAGGAACAGGGACGAGTGGATATTCGGCTGCCAGGTCATGAACCAGTCGGTCGAGAACGGCAGCATGCCGCGAGCCGGCGACTCGCCCTGCACTTCCTTGTACAGGCGCAACAGCCGTTCGTACGACAGATCGGTCTCCGACTCCAGGACCTGCAGGCGCGCGCCCAGCTTGATCAACGCGATCGCGCGCTGGATCTGGCGGCTCTCGCTGACGATGCTCTTGATTCTCATTTGGATTATCCCGTCGCCTCAGTTGCTCTCGGCGAACTGGCCGGCCATCACGATATTGGCGTGCAGGCCGGCAACCGCTGCCCCCGGCGCCAGCTTGGCGCGCGACTGGCTGGTCAGCAGATTCCAGACCACGTCGTCGTCGAAGCGGAAGCGCAGGATCAGCTGGTTGCTGGCGGCGATTTTCATCAATTGCGCCGGCGTCAACTGATCGATGATGGCGGCCACTTCCTCCGATACGCCGAGCCGGTACAGCGCCTGGGCCTTGTCGGCGCGGATCATGTGCTGCGCGAGCACCAGGTAGGCGAGGTTGACCTCGCGCACTTCCTGCAGCAGCTGTTCGTTGATCACGGGCGGGTTGCTCATTTCTGCCTCCAGAGGGTTGGACCGTCGAAGGTCCGGATTGCGTTGCGAAGTGGGCCCATTCTGGGCGACCTCACCCGCAACGTTGAATCGGGGCATCGCCAAATCAGGTGTCGGAAACAGGGCAGAACTTATGTAGGAATTTCTCCTACACGTTATCTGACAAGGACTTGCGTTGCATCGGCGCGATCGCGCGGCCGCCAGAGCGATGCACGCATGCCCTAAAGCTGGAGGCGCCGGGCGCCGATAAAGGTGGCGAGGCGACGTCGCAAGCGACCGCCAAAGCTTTCTCCCCCGCCCTGCGCGCCGCGCTGACTCCGGTCACCGGCGCGCTTTTTTTTCTAGCGTCGTTTCGATGCGCCGAATTGCCACGCTTCGTGCCCGCTTATCAGCCTGTGTGCCTCTGTACGGCGGCCCCCCAAATGCGGGTCGTTCCTAAAGTCGGTGCGGCCCGGCACCGATAAGGCAACTAACGCGACGCCGAAAAGGCGCGCGGACATACCGGCAGGCGCCAGGACGTGAACGGCAGCCGCTTGGGTAAAGGGTCAACCCCAGCCCCTTGATCGGGCTGCAAGTTCAGATACAGAGGAAAAGGAGCTTCAAATGCCACAAATCATCAATACGAATATCCTGTCGATGACGGCTCAGAGCAATCTGAACCAGACTCAGACGTCGCTCGCCACGTCGGTTCAGCGCCTGTCGTCCGGTCTGCGCATCAACAGCGCGATGGACGATCCGGCGGGCCTGGCCATTTCGATGCGGATGGGCTCGCAGGTGAGCGGCATGCAGGTTGCGGTCCGCAACGCCAACGACGCGATTTCGCTGTCGCAGGTCGCCGACGGTACGCTCGGCACGGTCGGCAACATGCTGCAGCAGATGCGCGACCTGGCGGTGCAGGCCTCCAACGGCACCAACGGCTCGGGCGACCTGGCCAACCTGCAGACGGAATTCACGTCGCTTGCCACGGAAATCGGCCGTGAGCTGTCGCAGACCACGTTCAACGGCATCACGGTCCTCGGATCGGGCGCCGGCAGCAGCACCTACCAGGTCGGAGCCAATGCGGGCCAGACGATCACGCTGACCACCACCAACATGGCCAGCAACTCGTCCGTGACCGCGGTGACCAGCGACTCGACCGCGCTCGCCACGGGCGGGACGACTGCCTCGGCCATGATCACGTCGATCGACACCGCGCTGGCGGCGGTCAACACCGAGCGCGCCAAGTACGGTGCCGACGAGGCCGAGTTCCAGAGCGTCATCACCAACCTGCAGACCGGCGTGACCAACCAGTCGGCCGCCGAAAGCCGGATCCGCGATGCGGATTACGCCCAGGAGACCTCGAACCTGACGCGCGCGCAGATCCTGCAACAGGCCGGTACCGCGATGCTGGCGCAAGCCAACGCGCTGCCGCAGTCAGTCCTGAACCTGTTGAAGTAAGCCGGCACCCGGGCCGCGCAGCGCGGCCCGATGCCAACAGGCGCCCTCCGAAAGGAGGGCGCTTTTTTTTGACCTTGTCTGGCGCAGGCCCATCCCGTATGCGGGGCTCAAGTCGGCGCATGGGCTGCCGAATCTCAGAGGAGGGCGGTGACCAGGCGTTCCGGTAAGAAGGCTCATGCAAAACATCGGTTCGGTGGGACACCCAATGACGGGCGACGGGCCGGTGGCGCAGACCGCGCCGGGCGCAGCCGTGGGGGCCGAGTCGAAATCGTCCGCACCGGCAGCGCCAGCCCTGGCCGGCCCGCACCAGCGACCGGACGCTCCGACGCTGGCCGAGCTGAAGGCCGCGGTCGAGCAAGCCAACCGGCAGCTCGATCAGAGTAACCGAGAATTGACGTTTGTTTTCGACGATAAGCTGGGACGGATGTTGGTCAAGATTGTCGATACCCGAACCAATACGGTGATCCGGCAGGTGCCGTCCGAGGACATGCTCGCCGCGGCGCGCGCCTTGTCGGGAGCCTCGACGCGCGGCACCCTGCTGCGCGACAAGGCCTGAAAAACGACCAGCAGGGGCGGACCATGACGATTGCAAACACCACCTCCAACTCGCTCGCCTCGCTGCTGTCCAGCTCACTGAACGGGGTGAACGGGTCCAATGGCAGCAACTCGAGCAGCTCGTCGCTGACCGGCAGCCCGATCAGCACCGGGCCGATCGACGTGAACACGCTGGTTTCGGAGCTGATGACGGTCGAGTCGCAGCCCATGAAGCAGCTGCAATCGCAGCAATCGGGTGTGCAGGCCAAGCTGAGCGCCTTCGGACAGGTTCAAAGCGCCCTGTCCAGCCTGGACACCGCGATCTCGGCGCTGAAGACGAACTCCGCGTTCACGGCCGCGCAAGCCAGCGTGACCGGCAGCGGCGTGGCCGCGTCGGTGACCGGCGCGCCCGCGCCGGGTACTTACTCGATCTCCGTGTCCGGCATCGCGCAGGCGCAGGCCGCCGCTTCCGCCCCCCTGGCCAGCGCCTCCACCGTGGTGGGCACCGGCACGCTGACGATTCAGCTCGGCACGTACAGCACCGGCACCAACGCGTTCACCGCGCAGTCCGGGTCGGGTCCGGTCAGCATCACGATCAATTCGAGCAACGACACGCTGGGCGGGATCGCGGCCGCAATCAACAGCGCATCGGCCGGGGTCAACGCCTCGGTGGTCACCGACAACGCGGGCAGCCGGCTGGTGCTGACCTCGAGCAACACCGGCACCGCCAACGAGTTCAAGCTGACGGTGGCCGACTCCGACGGCAACAACACCGATACGTCGGGCCTGTCGCAGCTGGCGTTCGATCCCACTGCCACCGTTGGCGCCGGCAAGAACCTGACCCAGACTCAGCCGGCCGCCGATGCCCAGTACAGCATCAACGGACTGCCGCTGACCTCGTCGACCAATTCGATCACGACCGCCATCAGCGGCCTGACGCTGAACCTGACGCAGGCCCCCGCGGCCGGCTCGACCCTGCAGTCGCAGGTCACCGTCGGCACCGACAGCAACGCGGTCAGCACCAGCGTGAACAATTTCATCCAGTCGTACAACAGCCTGGTCAAGCTCGAAAGCAATCTGACCGCCTACAACTCCAGCACCAACACGCCCTCGACCCTGACCGGTGATCCCTCGATGTTCTCGCTCAGCTCGCAGCTGCGCTCGGTCCTGGGCAGCCAGATGAGCGGGGTGGCGAGCGGGCCTTCATGGCTGGCCGACGTGGGCGTCGACTTCCAGTCGGACGGCACGTTGAGCCTGAACACCACCAAGTTCGATACGGCCCTGTCCGCCAATCCGACCGGGGTGGCGCAATTGTTTTCGAAGGCGACCGGGACCGGAAGCCAGCAGGGCTTCGCGGTTCGGCTGGCCTCGTCGGTCGAATCGATGCTCTCGCCCACCGGCCTGCTGGGCGGAACGCAGACCAGTCTGCAGTCGACCATGAGCTCGATGAACAAGCAGATCTCGCAGATGCAGGCGCAGCTCACCCAGACCCAGCAGCGGCTGATCACGCAATACAGCAAGTTGAACGCGGACATGGTGGTGGCGCAGCAGAACCAGGTGGCGCTGGCCAACGCCCTGGCGGGACTGCCCGCCTGACCGGTTTTCCGCGGTTCAACGACCGTTGCCCGGGCTAAACCGCGCGCGCGCTTGCGTCGAAATAGGGGATGGAGTTTCGGCAGCCGGGAGGCGCAATTGTCTGGATTCGGAGCAAAGGCCTATCAAAGTGTCGCGGTCGCCAGCGCTGTGGGGTCGGCCGATCCGCACCGGATGACGCTGCTGCTGTACGACGCTGCGATCGAAGCGATCCGGCTGGCGCAGGCGCACATGGGAACGCGCCGCATCACGGCCAAGTGCGAAGCGATCGGCAAGGCGCTGCGCATCGTCGAGGAGGGCCTGAAGGCCAGCGTCGATCGCGACGCCGGTGGCCATCTGGCGGTGAAGCTGGTTTCGCTGTACGACTACATCACGATGCGGCTGCTGCAGGCGAATCTGCGCAACGACCGCAAGGCTTTGGAGGAAGCGTGCACGCTGTTGTCCGACCTGCGCTCGGCATGGGCCCAGATCGGCACCAACGCCTCCCGCGCGAGGGCCGCCTGAATGGCGCCTGACGATGGCAGCGGCTGGCAGCCGGACGCCGGCCATGCGTCGCGCCGCCTGATCGAACGCTACCAGGAGGTTGCACAGCTCAGCCGCGACATGCTGGCGGCGGCACACCGGGAAGACTGGGCCGAGGTCGCGCGCCTGGAGACGCAGTGCCGGCAGCGGATCGAAGGCCTGAAGCGGGCCGCCACCATCGAGCCCCTGAACGCGATCGAACAGCAGCGGCGGATCGAGCTGCTGCGCGACATCCTGCGGGCTGACGCGCAGATCCGCCGGCGCGCCGAGCCGTGGCTGCTCGAGCTGGAGCGCCTGGTCGGAGTGTCGCGCGGCGCCGATCCAACCGATTGACGGCTCGACTGCAAACACCGACGGGACAGGCGCAAAACCATGGACTCCGGAGTGCTCGGGTTGGGGGCGGTGGCGTGGACCGACGCGTGGAATTCGGCGGCGCCCGAGACTGGCCTGCGCCTGCCGGTCGATCCGGCTCGCCTGCTCGAGCTGCTGCGCGGAATGCCGGTGTCACGCGCGCTGCTGTCCGATCTGCAGCGGGCTGCCTCGGCCGGCCACACGGTCGAGCTGATCGTGTCGCCCGATCGCCAGATTGCCGAAATCGCCACCGGAGCGGGCCATTACGTGTTGACGCAGGCCGCCCGCAACGTGGTGCTGGCGGCGCTGGTCGGACGGTTGCCCGCGCCGCCCGCCTCGAACCGGCCCGGGCCGGGCGCAGACCGGTCCGCCTCGACACCGGAGGGCCTGGAACACTCACGGCCCTGCGCGCCGGGCGTGCTGTGGGCCTCGCCGTCCGTGTCGGCGCGGGATCGGGCCCCGTTCGAATCGATCGCGCTGCCGTGGCTGGGCCCTTCGGCCTATCTGGAGGTCGCCCCGGACGGCTCCGGAACGACGCCGGGCGGCGACGGCCGGGAACCGGCGATGCGGTGCGCGAGGCTGCACCTGGAGCTGCCGCACCTGGGACGGTTCGACGCCGAGATCCGCGTGTGCGGCAGCACGGTGGCTGTTCTGGTCGGTTGCGCCGACCCGGCGATCGTTCAACCGCGGCTGGCCGAGCTGCAGCGCGCGCTGTCGGCCCAGGGCCTCGTGTCCGCACATGTCGGCCTGGGGCCGGCGCCGGGACCCTGATGGCCGACGGCGGGCGCAGCGCAACGAAGGCGCCGCCGCAGGCGGCCGCGCTTCGATACCAGGCCGAAACCGACCGCGCACCGCGCGTGGTCGCCAAGGGTCAGGGCGCGCTGGCCGAGCAGATCCTGAGGCGCGCGCGCGAAAGCGGCGTGCCGATCCATGAATCGCAAGAGCTCGCGGCTGCGCTGATGCAGTTCGAACTGGAGCAGCAGATTCCCGCTGCGCTGTACGTGGCGATCGCGGAGGTGCTGGCCTGGGCCTACCGCCTCGAAGCCGATCGCACGGTCGCGCCGGCCGACCGCCACCCGGACCTGCCACATGTTCGAAGCAAGTGACTGCCTGACTCGCGGCAAGCGTGCGCTCGAGGCGCTGCGCTTCGACGAGGCGCGGCTCGCCTATGCACGCGCGCTCGAGCTGGCGCCCGGGTCGATCGACGCGCTGCGCGGCCTGGGCTATGCACTGTTTCAACTGCGGCGTCTGGCCGAGGCGCTCGAGGCGATCGACAGCGCACTGCGCGTGGATCCGACCGATCTGCTGTCGCGGCTGCTGATGGGACGCCTGTGCCTGAGACTGCAGCAGCCGGCCGCCGCCGAGGCCAATTTCCGGCAGATCCTGCAGCGGATACCGTCGAGCGAGGCGGCCGCTTCGGGTCTGATCGACGCTCTGGTCGCCCAGGGCGGCGCCGACGAAGCCGGCACGCTGTGCGCGGACCTGCTGGCCACGAACCCTGCCTCGGAGGTGGCCCAGCTGGCGGCCGCACGCCTGGCCGGTTTCCTGTGCCAGCACGAGCGCGCACTGTCGCACTTCGACGAGCTGCTGCGCCTGCGGCCCGCCAACCCGGTGCACCGGTACAACCGCGCGCTGTGCCTGCTTCGACTGGGCCGTTTCGCCGAAGGGTGGCTCGATTACGAGCAGCGCTTTGCGGCCGGCGTGGTCCACCTGCGCTGCCCGGCCACACCGCGCTGGGACGGGCAGCCAGTGAGGCATCTGCTCGTGCTGGCCGAGCAGGGGCTGGGCGATGCGATCCTGTTCGCGCGATTCCTGCGCGACGCGGCGATCCGCTGCGAGCGGCTGACCCTGGCCTGCGCGGACTCGCTGGCCGGACTGCTCGGCCGCAGCCTGGGCATCGAATGCGTGTCGGACGACGGGCGCCACTGGCCCGAACACGACGCGCACCTGCCCCTGATGAGCCTTCCGCTGGTGTTGAAGCTGCCCGACGCAAGCGCGGCCCGCCCGGCCTACCTGTCGTGCGATCCGCCGCGGCGCGCGCAGTGGTCCTCGGCCCTGGGCTGCCGGCCTGGTTCGGCTGCGCGGATCGGCATCGTGCACGCGACCTCAGTGGCTCACTCCACCGAGGAAAATCCGTTCACCCGGCGCTCGTGCACCCCCGCCGATCTGCTTGCGCTGGTGCAGGAAGCGGGATTGGAGGTCTACAACCTGAACCTGGGCCAGGCCGCCGAGGCGGCCCGCAGCGAGCTGCCGGGGCTGCGCGAGCTGCCGCGCCCGATCGAAAGCTTCGAGGACACGGCCGCCGTGATCGGTTGTCTGGATGCGGTGGTCAGCGTGGACACCGCCGGCGCGCACCTGGCCGGCGCCATCGGTACCCCGCTTCAGCTGCTGTTGCCGGCGGCGCCCGACTGGAAGTGGCAGACCCAGTCGGCCGCCGCGCCCTGGTACGAAACGCTCCATCTGGCGCGGCGCCCGCACCGCGGTGGATGGGCCGCCGCCGTCTCGCTCGTGGCCGAGCGCCTGCGCCGGGACTTGCTCGTGCCGGCCGCTGCCCGCTGAGGGCGGCGCGGCGCTACTGAACGATCCTTGAAAGCGTTGCGTCGACGACGGGCTTGCACACGTCCACGACGCTCATTTCCGCTCTGAATTTCGCGGCGGACAGCTCGCCCGCCCCGCGCCAGCGGCCATCGGCCAGCAGCAGCCTGCACTGCTCGGCCAGGCGTTCCGGACAGTCGGAGTGCAGAAAGCCCCGGTACGGGTTGTCCAGCGGGATCTCTTCCGAAACGACGCACAGCTCCCGCCCGAGCATCTCGGTGATTCGCATGCAGGAGGCAAAACGCGGGTCGACTCCGTTTTCGGTGTCATGCTCGGCGTGAAGATTCAGGTTCAGCCCGATCTTGGCCCGGTCCATCAGCGAGCTCAGGTAGCTCTTCGACAGGTAGCCGACCGGAAAGCCGCGCCCGACGCACAGCACCTCGATGCCCTGCTGACGGAAATGCTCGAGGATCGCGGCGCGGTGCGGGGTCTTGGTGCCGAAGAAGATCACATCGATGTCCTTGGGCGACCGGCGCAGGTAGGCCGGCACTTCGAAGACGTGGCCGACCGGGAAGTAGCGCGAAATGCGCGCGTAGTCCCGGTACTCGTGCGCGGTGCGCTCCAGCCAGGACCACACGAAATCAGCGCCGCGGGCGAACCGCTCGAACCCGGCCACGCGATTGCGGAAGAAAGCCTGCTTGTCGCCGTCCCACAGCATGCCGTGCTTGCCATACGGGATCGTGCCGCCGACCATCAGCTCGGTCGCGATCACGCCGATCCGCAGCGAATGGCGCTGCTTGAGCTCGAGCACGTGATCGATGAACGCCGTCTCGGGGAAGTATTCGAAGAACACGTTGATCGCGTCGCGATGGATTTCGTCCTGCACCAGCGTGGTCTCGTGGCCGCACTTGCTCAAGGTGGCGCGCATGTAGTCGGTCAGCGGCGACAGGTACTCCCCGGCGCTGGTGGCGCCGTGGTTTTTCATCACGAAGTTGAACCTCATCCGGCATCCTTCCTAGAGCTTCAGAACCAGCTCCTGCCGCTTCGGTGCCGATGCGGTCGCGGTGCGCTTGAACTGCTGCCGGATCCGGGCGTGCTCGGTGAAAATGGCTCCCAGCGACTCCGGACCGATCGCCGCGCAGTCCAGATAGCCCTCGCACAGCCGATAGACGAATTCGGCGCCTTGCTCGGAGAAAACCGAGCTCAGCCGACCGTCGGCATCGAGCGCACCATAGACGACTTGCAGCGCGCTCGCATCGCTGTCGGCGTCGCTGCCGGGTCCCGTCCGCCTCGCCTGGATGCAATCGAGGATGGCGCATTGCCGGGCCGGATTGTCGAGGAGCTTGGGCCAGTCGCAGCCCCGCGCCGGCGCCGCTTGCAGGAAGGTCGGTGCGACCTGCTCGAGCAGCGGCCGCGAAAAGACGGCGGCGGCCTGATCCACGAAGCTGGTAAAGCGCACCGCGAAGGCCGCGTTGCGCAGCGCCAGGGGATGGCTGCGCTGCCCGTCGGGCGACAGCGAAGGCTGCGCCAGCTGAAGGTCCAGTGCGGCCATCAGGTCGAACATCCGGTTGATGTCGTCGCACGCCGCCACCAGGTCGTCGTCGGGGAGCCACACGTAGTCGTACGAGCGCAGCGCCGCACCCAGATCGCGCAGCACGCCGCTCAGGGCGGGCCACTTCGCTCCCGGCGCCTTCACCAGCAGGGCCCCCGCAACGGACTGCGGGTAGCGCTGGGGCTTGTCGCCGTGGTAGGCCACCACCAGGTCCCAGTTGCGGCTGCCGCCGGTGGCCAGCCATTGCGGATGCAGCGACGCATCGCCGGCGTGAACGATGACCAGATGGCGTTTGCTCATGGGGATCCTGTGACGGCGGGGGTTGAGCGGGCAGCGCGCATCCGGCACGGGCGGCGCCGTCAACGGCTCCTTGCGATGTCGCTCAGCAGATTGCGCACCAGGTACTCCCAGGTGTGCCGGGCATCGATCCCGACCGGGCCCTGGTGCGACAGCACCTTCTCGGCGGCAAACCGGATCGACTCGTCGCTGAAGTGATACGGAAAGCATCCGATCGCATCATCGGTGCGAACGTTGAAGTTGTTGGCGATCGGAATCCCCATTGCGAGCGCGCTGACCGCGCGTTCGTTGGTGCCGTGGCCGAAGTTGGGGTCGAAATTGACCAGTCCCGCGTAGTGCTGGCAGATGTGGCTGAACGCGTGGTTGTGGTCGGGATCCGGCTTGCAGAAGCGGAACGACTCGGTGCCGCCCACGTGCTGCTCCCAGTTCTGGCCGTAGAAATCGACCGGCAGCCCGCGCAGCGCGCGCGCCACCTTGACGCGGCGGTAGCGTTTCAGGCACGAGTCGATCGCGCACAGGGCGGGCATCGCCTCGGGCCGCACCAGCGACTGGACCGGCTCGTCGAACGCGTACGCCACCGCGCTCAGCCCGTGCACGATG
>DASZFP010000117.1:0-35381 GCA_035939615.1 Burkholderiaceae bacterium
TGCCCGAGCGCACGCGCTTCATGAAGGGGTTGTACGCGTGGGTGGGATTTCGCTCGCGGTCGATCGATTTCGATCCGCCGGCGCGCGCCAGCGGAAGCAGCGGATTCGGGCTCAGGGCCCTGCTGTCGCTGGCCGCCTCGGGCATCACCGCTTTTTCCAACCTGCCGCTGCGCATCGGCAGCGCACTGGGTACGCTGCTCGCGCTGGTCGCGATCGGATATGGCGTGTGGGTCGTGATCGAGCATTTCACGCAGGGTCACGACGTGCCCGGCTGGGCCACGATCGTGGCCGGATTGATGTTCTTCAGCGGGATCCAACTGCTGACAATCGGAATCCTGGGCGAGTACCTTGGCCGGGTGTATGACGAGGTCAAACGCCGTCCGCGCTACCTGGTGGCCCGTCGCCTCGGGCACAGCCCATTCGACCCGCCGCCGGTTCGATGAGCGGGGACGCCGCCACACCCCGCGCCGCGCGCCGCTGGGTCATCTGCGCCGATGACTTTGCGCTGGACCGGGGCGCCATCGAAGCGACGCTCGCGCTGATCAAGCTGGGCCGGGTCACGGCCACCAGCGCGCTGGTCGACTCGCCCAACTGGAGAGCGGCCGCGCCGGAATTGAAGGCCGTCGCGGATCAGGCCGACGTCGGGCTGCATTTGAACCTGACGCAGGTGCTCGAACCCGGATCGTCGCGCTGGCCCCTGCCATCCCTGGTGCTCCAGTCGGTGCTTCGGATCGTGCCGGCCTGGCGCCTGCGCAACCTGGTGGACCGGCAACTCGATGCGTTTGCGGACGCGTTCGGCCGCCTGCCGGATTTCATCGACGGCCACCACCACGTCCACCAGCTGCCGGTCGTCCGGGAAGTCCTGGTCGACGCCGTGCTGGCGCGCGAGCCCAAGTCGCTGCCCTGGCTCAGGATCTGCCAGCCTCCGGACGGCGACGAAGACTACAAGGCGCGCGTGGTCGGGATGCTGGGCTCGGACTCGCTGGCCGAGCTGGCGCGGCAGGAGGGATTCCCGGCCAGCCGCTGCCTGGTCGGGGTGTACGGCTTCAACCTGCAGCGCCCGGAGTACCTGGCCAAGGTGCGCCGGTGGCTCGAGGCGGGTCCGGACGGCAGCGTCCTGATGTGCCACCCGTCGACGCGGGCCTCGTCGAAGGACCCGATCGGTGCGGCCCGACGGGTGGAGCTGGGGGTGCTCGCCGGCGAGGCCTACGTGGAAGCGGTGGGCCGAGCCGGCGTGATCGTCAGTCGCGGCACCGCGATCTTCAAGGCCCGCCCGCCGACCATAAAACGGGAGGCCTGATCAGGCCGCCTCGGACTGACGCTTCAGCTGCGCCAGCGGCGTTTGCAACCAGTCTCCCAGCAGCAGCGGCCGCAGCCACTCGTCCAGCCCGAGGCCGGAACGGCGCGGTATCAGCGAGTTGGCCGGGTCGACCCCCAGGCGGTGAAACAGGCCCGCCAGGCCGGTGCGGGCCGGATCGCAGATGAGCAGCCACCGCCCCGCGCGCCCGGAGCGGGTCGAGATGAGCTGGCGCACGTAGCCGAGCCGCTCCATTTCGGCCAGCAGCTCGAACACCTCCTCCTCGGGGCTGCGGACCCGAAGCGCCAGCTCGATGGTCGACAGCTCCGCCATCGCAGATCCGGTGCGCGCCTCCAGCAGCAGCTTGAGCAGGCCCACCGCCGTGACGAAGCGGTTTCCGGCCAGCGTTTCGTCCGCGAAGCGGGTCAGGCGCAGCCCGGAAACGGTCGCGGCGATGGCCGCTCCGAACAGCACCGTGAACCACGAAAAATAGATCCACAGCAGGAAAACCGGCATGGCCGCGAGCGCGCCGTAGACGGTGAGCACAGTGCCGTGCGAGACGTAAGAGGCGAAGCTGCGACTGAGGAGCTCGTCCATCACGCTGGCGACCAGGCCGCCGGTCACCGCGTCGCGCCAGTCGACGCGGCGGTTCGGAACCACGATGTACAGGGCCGTGAAGACCGCGCAGCTGAACAGGACCGGCGCGGCATCCAGCGCCGAGCGCACCGGGCGCGGCAACTGGTGCATCACCCCCATCGACATCGAAGTGACCATCGAGGTCAGCGTCAGGCTGGCCGCGATCAGCAGCGGACCCACGGTGATCAGGGCCCAGTACACCAGAATGCGCTGCACCAGCGAGCGCCGCGCGCCCACGTGCCAGATATCGTTCAGCGCATGATCGACCGTCATCACCATCGTCAGCGCCGTAACGGCAAACACCGCGAACCCG
Source organism: Burkholderiaceae bacterium (assembly GCA_035939615.1). Taxonomy (GTDB): domain Bacteria; phylum Pseudomonadota; class Gammaproteobacteria; order Burkholderiales; family Burkholderiaceae_F; genus VBCK01. Next base: position 2,247 of record DASZFP010000117.1, read on the forward strand.
GCCGCGCCCACGCGGGTCGCCTTGGCGGCGAAATCGTTCAGGTAACGCAGAATCGTGGTGGCGAACGGATCGGGCAGCAGGCCCCGCAGAACGTTTTTTTCCAGCGCTTCGCGCAGGTCCGCGAACTGCGGGAACACGGTAAACAACGCCAGCGCAACCGCGAGCAGCGGAACCAGCGACAGCACGGTGGAGAAGGTCAGGCTGCCGGCCACCTGGGGCAGCCGTGCCTGCTGCGCGCGCCGCGCTGCGAACGAGAGCACGGCCCGGGCCCGGTCGAGCCGGGGACGCAGAAATCGGACCCAGGGCGCCAGCAGAGCCGCCTTGCCGGCCTTCGGGTTGTCGGGAGCCTGTCGTTGTTTCATTTCTTTTTTCTCGTGCGGATCGATGGCGGGCGCTCAATATAATCTTTCGGCTGTGTCCACCCCGCCGCCCCTGATCGCACGGCTGATCGATGCCGTCGGCTCAAGCCATGTGCTGACGCAGGCCGAGGATATGGCACCTTTCCTGACGGACTGGCGCAAACGCTTCACGGGGCGCGCCGATGCGGTGGTGCTGCCCGCGACCACGCAGGAAGCGGCCGCCGTCGTGCAGGCGTGCGCGCGGGGCGGCGCAGCCATCGTCACCCAGGGCGGCAACACCGGATTGTGCGGAGGGGCTACGCCGGGCGCGCATGGGCATTCGGTGCTGCTGAATACTCGGCGGCTGAACCGGATCCGGGAAATCGACCCGGACAACGACACGCTGACGGTCGAGGCCGGCTGCACGTTGCAGACCGTGCGCGATGCCGCCGAAGGCGCGGGCAGGCTCTTTCCGCTGAGCCTGGCGGCCCAGGGCAGCTGCACGATCGGGGGCAACCTGGCCACCAACGCCGGCGGCACCCAGGTGCTGCGCTACGGCAACGCGCGCGAGCTGGCGCTCGGGCTGGAGGTGGTCCTGCCCGACGGAACCGTGTGGGACGGTCTTCGCGGGCTGCGCAAGGACAATTCCGGGTACGACCTGAAGCAGGTCTTCATCGGATCGGAAGGAACGCTGGGCGTGATCACGGCGGCCACGCTGAAGCTGTTCGCGCTGCCGCGGTCGCGTCTGACGGCCCTTGCCGGCCTGGATTCGGTCAAGGCGGCCATTGCGTTGCTGAACCGGGCGCGCGCGCTGGCCGGTCCGACCTTGACGGCCTTCGAGCTGATGTCGCGCGAAAGCCTGCTGCCGGTGGCGACCGTGCTGGGACTGAAACGGTTTCCGTTCGAGCCGCTGGCCCCTTGGAACGTACTGCTGGAGGTCTCCGACCACGAGGATGAGGCGCACGCCCGCTCCCTGCTCGAGAGCGCGCTGGACGCCGACGCCGGCTCGCCGGTCACGGAGGCGGTGCTGGCCAGCACACTGGCCGAGTCGCAGCACCTGTGGCGCCTGCGGGAGGCGATTCCGGAAGCGCAGGCGCGCTCGGGCGGAAACGTCAAGCACGACATCTCGCTGCCGCTGTCCCGCGTCGCTTCCTTCGTGCGGCAAGCCGGCGAAGCCATTGCGCGCCGTTTCGACTGGGCCCAGCCGGCCGTTTTCGGGCACCTGGGCGACGGCAACCTGCATTACAACGTCGGTTGCCGTGACGGGATCGCGCCGCAGACCGCGTTCGACCACGAACAGGCCTTGAACGAGATCGTCTACGACATCGTGAACCAGCATCGCGGGTCGTTCAGCGCCGAGCATGGGCTGGGACAGCTGAAGCGCGACGCTGCGGTGCGATATAAGTCGGCGGTCGAGCTGGCGCTGATGCACGCAATCAAGTCAGCCCTCGACCCAGACGGACGGATGAACCCGGGCAAACTGCTTTAAGTCTCAACCCAACCCGACTACACTGAACGGGCAACTTCCTCTGGTGATCGATCATGCGCGCGTGGATGATGGTTCTGGTATTGGGAGCGAGTTTCAGCGTCCTGAGTCGAGCCGCGCCGATCAGTCGTTGCGAATATGCCGACGGCCGCATCGTCTATTCGGATGAAGCGTGCCCGGACGGCTCGCAGCGGACTCGGACGGTCAACGAGAAGCCGGCGGTCGAAGTGATCAAGTCACGGGAGGAGCGGGCCCAAAGCGCAAAGAGTTCGGGCACCGTTCAACGCAGCGGCGAGCCAGAGGCCAGCAACAATGGCCCCGAGGCTGCCTCGGAGCTGCGCAAGATGAGGCTTGCCGAGTGTGACGACCTGGTGCGCCGCGTCGAGTATGCGCAGCACGACCTGAGCGCCGCCTCCGAAAGCGAGCGCGCCTCCGCCGAGCTGTCGCTCAGGAGACTGCAGGCCGAGCACGAGAGCAAGTGCACGTCGAAGCACTGACGCTCTAACCCTCAGGCGGCCGCCACCACGCGGCCGCTGTCGTGCCAATCGGACGGCTCAAGCGCGCGTTGCGCGGCCGCCCGCAACGAATCGGCCCCGTGTTGCCGCAGAAAGAGCGGCTCGGACAGCAGACGCCGCCAGGTGCGCGCCCCGCGCCGGCCGTGCAGCAGGCCCAGCATCGGGCGCGCCACAGCGCGAGCGGGCACGCCGGCGGCGGTGGCGCTCTCCAGATACCGGCTCATCGCCGCCAGCACGTCGGCCAGCTCGCGCGGCGCGCCCTCCGATCCGAACAAGGACCGCTCCAGCTCGACCAGAAGCCAGGGGGACTGGTAGGCGGCGCGCCCCAGCATCACGCCATCGACCCGCTGCAGCTCGCGCAGCACCGGGTCAAGCGCTGTCAGTCCGCCATTCAGCACGAACCGGCAGTCGGGAAAATCGCGCACCAGAGCGTGCACCGAGTCGTAGCGCAATGGCGGCACCTCCCGGTTTTCCTTTGGACTGAGCCCGGACAGCCATGCGCTGCGAGCGTGCACGATGAAGGTCGAGCAGCCCGCCGCGCTGACGGTGCCGACGAAATCGCGCACGAATCCATAGTCGTCCTGCCGGTCGATGCCGATCCGATGCTTGACGGTCACATCGATCGAAACGGCGTCGCGCATGGCTTTGACGCCGTCGGCCACCGCGGACGGCTCCGCCATCAGGCAGGCTCCGAAGGCGCCCTGCTGCACGCGTTCCGACGGGCAGCCGCAATTCAGGTTGATTTCGGCATAGCCCCAGCGTTGGCCCAGTTGCGCACAGCGGGCCAGCTCAGATGGCTCGGAGCCCCCGAGCTGAAGCGCAACGGGGCTCTCCGAGCGGTGAAAGTCCAGGTGGCTGGCGGCATCGCCGTGAATCAGGGCGCCGGTCGTGACCATCTCGGTATAAAGGCGCGCATGGCGGCTGAGCACGCGATGGAAGTAGCGGCAATGGCGGTCGGTCCAGTCCATCATGGGCGCTACACACAGGCGCCAGGGACTCGTCGGTTCCGATTGCATTTGATGATTTTCGCACGCGGCCCCGGCCGCGCCCTCGCCGTACACTTTACGCGGGTACGTTGCCCTGGATGAGCCCAGGTCTTTCCCGCAGCGGCCTTTCGTTATTTCGCCTGCTGTCGATAGCATCTTGGATTGATATGACCACGATCTCAAAGCACGACAAGCTCATCACCTTCATCAACGTCTTTACGGTTGACCCGACGCGACAGCAGGAGCTCGTTGATCTGCTTGCTCGCGCTACGGAGATTGTTCGCCGTGCACCGGGCTTCATATCGGCCAACCTTCATCGCAGCCTCGACGGTTCCAAGGTCACCATGTACGCGCAATGGCGCAGCATCGCTGATTACGAAGCGATGCGCACGAACCCAGTCCCGCTTCCCTATCTTCAGCAGGCGTTGACTTTCGCAAGTTTCGAGCCCGCAATGTACGAGGTCGTGGAAACCTACTCTCCATGACCGGTGTATAGCCCATAGCGCCCGCTGAAGATATGATCGCGTCGTGGTCCCGGATGCCGGGACCCTTCACAATTGCAGACAACGCCACGCGTTCCGTAGCCTCCCACATTGCGGACATTCGCTGATGTAACAGGATGGCAAGTCTTCACATATCGGGGCGCAACTCAGTTTAACTTGCGGACTATCCACTTGCGGGGTCACGATGGCAGAAGATCCCTTTGCCGAACTCAAGGCGCGGCAGCGGACCATGTGGGCCACGTTCACGCCCACGGCAATGTTCACCACGCCCGTGGCGGGGCGCCTGGTGCGTTTTGCGGGTATTGCACCCGGCGAGCGCGTGCTGGATGTGGGTACGGGAACGGGCGTGGTGGCGGTTACCGCCGCCCGCGCCGGCGCCAAGGTAAGCGCGCTGGACCTCTCGCCCATTTTGATCGAGGAGGCACGCACGAACGGGCAAATAGCTGGGTGCGACGACATTACCTGGACCGATGGCGACGCCGAGGACCTGCCCTATGCGGATGCAACCTTCGACGTGGTGCTCAGCCAGTTCGGTCACATGTTCGCGCCACGCCCGGACGTCGTAGTGAGCGAAATGCGTCGTGTCCTGCGGCCTGGCGGGCGGGTGGCCTTTGCTACCTGGCCACCGGAACACTTCGTGGGCCGGATGCTTGCATTGGTCGCGCAGCACGTTCCGCCGCCACCGGGCGCAGCTGCGCCGCCCCAGTGGGGAAGTCCAGCAGTGATCACCGACCGTTTAGCGCCGCTTTTTGAGGTGCCGTTTTTTGAGCGCGGCACGATGCTCTTCCCGGCACTAAGCTTGGCCCATTACCGCGGTTTTCTCGAGCGCACGATCGGACCGCTACAAAAGTTAGTCGAATCGCTCGCGAATGATCCAGCCAAGCTCAGCGCCATCCGTGCGGAATTCGAGGCCATGGCAAAGCCGCACTACGTGGACAACGAGATTCGCCAGGACTACCTGCTGACGCGGGCGGGCGTCAAATCAATATAAGCGCTCGAGCAGCCTGCACCGGTGCGCCACGGCTTCGCGACGCGTGGGAGACGGCTGCACCGCCCAGTGGTCCGACCACACGACAGCAGAGGAGGCAATGGCGCGCGATCCGAAGTACGACATCCTGTTCGAGCAGGTCGCATTCGGCCCGAAGACGACGCGCAACCGTTTCTGGCAGACCTCGCACTGCACCGGCTACGGCTCGGACCGGCCGGGGACACAGGCGCGCTTTCGCGGCATGAAAGCCGAGGGCGGCTGGGCGGTCGTGTGCACCGAGTTCTGCTCGATCCACCCCGAATCGGACGAGTATCCATGGCACTCGGCGCGCCTGTGGGACGAGGGCGACGTCGTCAATCTGCGCCACATGTGCGACGAGGTGCACCGGCACCGGTCGCTGGCGGGCGTGCAGCTCTGGTACAACGGCATGCACTCGCCGTGCCTGGAATCGCGCGAAGTGCCGCGCGGACCGAGCGGGCTGCCGTCGAACGTGTTCCCCGAGCGCTGCATCTACGACGCGGTCGCCGACGAGGACGACATCCGGGCCATCATCCAGATGTACGTGCTCGCCGCACAGCGCGCCGAGCAGGCCGGCTTCGATCTGGTCGAGGTTTCCGGGTCCGACAGCACGCTCCCGATGCAGTTCCTGGAGCGGCGCTACAACCGCCGCACCGACCGTTACGGCGGCTCGCTCGCCAACCGGGCGCGGTTTTACATCGAGGTGATGGCGGCCCTGAAGCGCGCCGTCGGCGACCGGCTGGCCGTCACCACGCGCTTCGAGACCGACACCATCAACGGCGAGCACCGCATCCAGCACTTCGACGAAGGTCTGCATTTCGTCGAGCTGATGCACGCCGAGGGCGTCTGCGATCTGTGGGCGGTCAAGATCGGCGACTACGAGGAGTGGGGCGAGGACGCAGGGAGCTCGCGCTTCCGCAAGGCCAACTGGATGCGGCCGTTCGTCTCGCACGTGAAGTCCATCGTCGGCGCGAACGTGCCGGTCGTGAGCAACGGCCGCTTCACGAGCCCCGACGACATGGTCGCGGCCCTGCGCGCGGGCCAATGCGACCTGATCGGGGCGGCCCGCCCCAGCATCGCCGATCCGTTCCTGCCGACCAAGATCTCGGAGGGGCGGGTCGAGGACATCCGCGAGTGCATCGGCTGCAACATCTGCGTGTCGCGCATGCAACAGCAGGCCCTGCTCTCGTGCACGCAGAATCCGACTTCGGGCGAGGAGTACCGCCGTGGCTGGCATCCGGAGCAGTTCGAGCGGGCCCCCAATCCGTGCGCGGTGCTGGTCGTAGGCGCGGGACCGGCCGGCCTGGAATGCGCGATGGTCCTGGGCAAGCGCGGCTACACGGTGCACCTGCGGGACCAGGCCTCCGAGCTCGGCGGCCACTGGCGCGACGTCGCGCGCTATCCGCGCTGCGCGGAGTACGGGCGGCTGATCAGCTACCGGCAGATCCAGCTCAAGAAGCTGCGCAACGTCGAGGTGCATCTCGGCGTCCCGGCCATGACCGCCGACGAGGTCCTGCAGTACGGCGCCGACAAGGTCGTCATCGCCACCGGCGCGCACTGGGCCACCGACGGCCTTGGCGCCGAACTACACCGGCCGATCGCCGGGGCCGATGCTGCGCGCGCCGAGGTGCTGACGCCCGAGCAGGTCATGGCCGGCAAGCCGGTCCCCGGGGAGAAGGTCGTGGTCCTCGACGGGGACGGTTATTTTACCGGGGTGTCGATGGCCGAACTGCTGGCCGACCAGGGCAAGTCGGTCACGCTCGTTACCAACATGAACATGATCACCGAGTTCGCCAAGTACACGATGGAGATGCCCAACAACAAGCGCATGCTGCACGAAAAGGGCATGCGCATCCTGACGAATCACTGGGCGCACAGCTTCGATCCGGGCCGGCTGCGGCTGTTCTACCTGTACCGCGACTCCGCCGGTTTGTACGAGGTGGAGCCCGGACGCTGGGGACGGCGCGGCAGCGACGAGCTGATCGACCTCGAGTGCGACGCGCTGGTGCTGGTCACCTCGCGCGTTCCCAACGGCGCGCTGTACGCGCAGCTCAAGGCGAGGCACGCGGAGTGGCAGCGGCACGGGGTGCTGGCCGTGTACCGGATCGGCGACTGTCATGCGCCGCGGCAGGCCCTGAACGCGATTTTCGACGGTCACCGGCTTGCGCGCGAGTTCGAGTCGCCCCATCCGCAGCATCCGCTACCGTTCATCCGTGAGCGTCAGATCTGGGGACACGCGACGGTCCCTCAGCGCTGCAACCCAGGCCCGGCCATCGAGCCGGTCTGAGGCCGGCGCACAAGCAAAGAGAAGGATTCGATCATGAATTTTGCCGGCAAGGCAGTTCTCGTGACAGGCTCGACCACCGGCATCGGCGAAGCCTGCGCCCGGGCGTTCGCACAGGCGAGCGCCGCCGTGATGGTCTCCGGTCGCAACGAACCGCGCGGACGTGAGGTCGTCTCATCGATCCGCGCCGCCGGCGGCAAGGCCGAGTTCGCGGTCGCGGACCTGCGGGCCGCCGGCGCGTGCGACCGGCTGGTGGCGGACACCGTCGCGCGGCTGGGCGCGCTGCATGTGCTCGTCAACAACGCCGGCATTCTGTATACGGCCAATGCCGTCGACACCAGCGACGAGCAGTGGCTGGACACGATAGCGGTGAATGTCAACGCGCTCTTCTACCTGAGCCGCGCTGCGGTGCGCCATATGCGGCAGCACGGCGGCGGCGTGATCGTCAATGTCGCCTCCGAGTGGGGTCTGAACGGCGAGGCCAACCACGTCGCGTATTGCGCGAGCAAGGGCGCCGTCGTCCAGATCACGCGCTGCATGGCCCTCGACCATGCGCGCGATCGCATCCGCGTCAACTCGGTCTGCCCGGGCGAGATCCACACGCGGATGGTCGACGAGATCCTCGCAAAGAAGGGCGGCGATCCGGAGCAGAATCTGCGCGAGCTCGCCGCCGGCATTCCGATGCGGCGCCTGGCCTCGCCCGCCGAGGTCGCGAGCTGCGTGCAATTTCTGGCATCGGAGCATGCGAGCTACGTGACCGGCGCCAACTTGACGGTCGACGGCGGCAACGACGCCAGCGGCGGACCGTATCCGTAGCTGGCCGGCGCGTGCGCTGCGTTGAAGCGGCAGCTCAGTCGCCGATCGGCTCCCCGACCGATGGCTGCAGGCGGTGGGCGTCGCCGGCCGGTGCGTGGCCCCGGTCGTAGGGCCGGGCGATCACCATGAACAGGGCGCCGAGCCCGAGCACCGAGGCGCTGGTCAGAATCATCGCGTAGTTGCTGTACCAGGGGTCCTGCGGGCTGCGCGGCCAGGCCATGTTGATGATCGCGCCAACGCCATATACGAAGGCGACGAGGTTCACCGGCCAGGCCCACACGCCGAGGCGGAACACGCCGGCCGGCAGCCAGCCGCGAGAGCGCGCGACCAGCGCAGCGAAGACGACCATCTGGAAGGCGATGTAGATCCCGATCGCCGCGAAGCTGATGATGGTGGCGACCGCATCCTGCAACCATGGCGCGGAGAGCGCGATCAGGGCCGGTACCGCGCCGGCCAGGATCAGCGCATTGGCAGGAACGTGCCGGCCGCGCGACAGGCGCGCGAGGTACCTGCTGCCCACGATCATGTCATCGCGCGCGTAGCCGAACAGCAGCCGGCTTGCGGCTGCCTGCAAACTGAGCTGGGCAGAAACGAAGGACACCATCACGACCGCGATGACGACCCGAAAGCCCACCTCGCCCAGCGCCGTCTTTAAGACGGTGACGACCGGGTCCTTGTCGCGCCCGGCGAGCACAGCGCCGATGTCCGGGACCGACAGCACCAACCCCAGGCACACCCAGAGCGCGGCGGCGCCGCCCACGTAGATCGTCAGACGCATCGCCTTCGGTATCTGGCGCCCGGCGTCCGGCGTTTCCTCGGCAACGTCCCCGCAAGCCTCGAAGCCGTAGTAGCAGAACATCGCCGCCAGCGAGGACGCCAGGAACGCCGGCCAGTAGCTCCCGCCGGATTGAATGACGTGGGTGTCGACCAGCACGCTCCACGGCTGGTGGCGGGCGAAGATCAGCAGGTAGCTGCCGACGACAATGGCGCCGATCAGCTCGCAGACTAACCCGAACATCGCGACCCGCGCGAGCAGGCGCGTGCCGCTCAGATTCAGCCCTGTCGTCAGGACGATCAGCGCGATGGCGATCGTCGTTGTGACCGCTGGCGTTCCCTCGAGGCCAAGCAGTTCGGCCAGAAACGGCGCGGCCCCGGTCGCGATGCCGGCCAGGGTGACGAACAGCGCCCACCCATAGACCCAGCCGGCCATCCAGGCCCAGCGTTTGCCGTACAGGCGGCGCGCCCACGGATACAGCCCGCCGGAAATCGGAAACTGCGAGACGATCTCGCCGAATACCAGGCACACCATCAGTTGGCCGAGGCCGACCCACACGTAGGTCCACCACATCGGCGGACCGCCGACCGCGAATGCGGTGGCGAAGATCGTGTAGACACCTACGACCGGCGACAGGTAGGTGAAGCCGAGCGCAAAGTTTTCCCACAAGGACATCGTGCGGTCGAAGTGCGACACGTAGCCGAGCAAGCGCAACTGCTCTGCGTCGCGGTCGGGCGCCTGCTGGTCGGCAGCAGCAGTCATCGGTCCCCCTCCCCTCTATTCCCTGGATGGATTGACCGATTCACTCCTGTCCGGCGCAGCCCAGCACCTTGCACCGAAGCTCCCGCGCCAGATCGCAAACGGCCATCGCGTAGTTGATTCTGGGATTGTATCGGCTGATCACGTAGAAGTTCTTGAAGCCGACCCGGTATCGCAGGGAGTCTTCGAGCGTCGCTTGAATCAGGACGGCCCGAGTCGAACCGGGCATCATCGAGTCGACCCGGATTCCCTTGACTGTCAGACTATCGAGTGTTTCGTTCAGGGCGAATCGATCCGGTATGGCGATCGCCCCGTTCGCCTCGCCCTGAAGCTGCGCCTCCGCGATGACGGGACCGCCTTTGACCCACCCGTGACGTCGGAGAAAGTCCGCTACGCTCTTCAGAATCGCCTTCGAATCGGTCCACAGATCCACGGGCTCTCCTTTCGCGCGGCCCGCTGCGAACCGACGATAGTTCGAAGGCATCATTTGCGGTGCGCCCAACGCTCCGCCGTAGGAGCCGCGAAACGTCGTCGGATCCCGGCCCAGCTCCCGCGCCAACCGCAAGAACTGTCGAAGTTCGCTGCGGAAGAATTCGGCGCGCGCGGGATAGTCGAAGGCCAGGGTCGTCAGCGTATCGATCTCGCGATATGTGCCCGTCGACTGCCCATAGTTGGTTTCGATCCCCAGTATCGCGACCAGATATTCAGCAGCAACTCCGCTGGCAGCGGAGACGCCTTTGATCTCCTCCCGATGCAGTTGCCAGTAGTCAGCGCCGGCGTTGATTCGTGCGCTCGTAACAAAGCGCTGGCGGTACTGCCACCAGGGCAGGGCCGTCTCGGCAGGTTGGTCCATCGCCGCTGCAAGCTCCGGACGGACCCGGGCGGCGGCCAGAGTCGCCGTTATTTGATCCCTGGAATAGCCGTCCTTGCTGACGACCTGATTGATGAATTCCGCGATCTCCGGCCGATTCAGATCAAACCCGGCCTCGACGACCTTCAATTCATCGGGCTGCGCAGCAGGCTGGCTTGCTTCATTCTCCTGAGGCTCTCTCGCCTGACCGACCGGTGGTAACTGCGTCAGGCAGAACGCGCACAGCAGGTACAAGAGCGGGGATTGGCATTTTCCGAACCTGGAATCCGGCATCGCTAAGTGTCGAGGCCGACGTTGCCCTCGATGCTGCCTTCGACCATCGAGCGAATCGAGTACTCCAGATCCTTTGGTTCCAGCAGGTTCCTGAGAAGCCTTCCACCTGGCGCGCCCACGAATTGACCGTCCACGTAGACGCGCGCATTCCATATCACGTCGCTGTCGGAAGTGCTGTAGTCGGCAGTATACGTGCACACTTTGCCGTCGCGTTTCCTGGTGTAGCTGCCTTCGGTTTTCATTTGCGGCATCGAGTGTTCTGGCTGAAAAAAAACCGCCCGAGGAGCCCTCTAACCCCGGGCGGCACGGAAAGACCCGGCGTGCTACAGCGAGCGCAGAAAGTTGAGCAAATCTTGCTGGCTCTGCACGCTCAGGCGTTCAAATTGCTCGACCGAGACGCGCGCCTCGGACTCGAAGTCGCCGTGCGCCCGTATGGCCTCAACAAGATTCGAGGTGCGGCCATCGTGCAGGAAGAACACGCGCTGGCCCAGCCCCCACAGCGGCGCGGTGCGGAACTGATTCGGCCCGGCCAGGCCTTGGCTGATGCCGTCGGCCAACTCATCTCCCATGTTGTGCAGCAATAGATCCGAGAACAGATTGACTGCGCTCGCGGTCCCACCGGTGAAATTCGAGGGGCTCGCCATCAAGGTCGGCGTGTGACACAGCGCACATTTGACGGTGTTACTGAACAGCGCCGCGCCGTTCGTGATCGAGGCCGACCCTCCGGGCAGGGTGGCCGATGGGGTCGGTGGAGCGAGGCCTTCCATGAACGCCGCGAACTGCTGGATGTCGGATAACCCCGTGTTATCTCCAGCAGCAGTAGCGTCCTCAGGCGTCGGATTGAACAGGCATGACGTCGGAAGCGTTTCGCCCGGGTTGGCACGCTCGACCGAAAATATCTCGTTGCTCACCCCCATTTCGACGTTGTAGGCCTCGCCGGCAAACAGGAGCGCGGTGGCGTTCTGGGCCTTCCAGCCGAACTTCGTGATGGTTCCGTCGTTGCCGTTGCGATTCGGTGTGCCCCGGATACGGAATGCCTGCTTGTCGGAGGCGTTGGCGGCCATGTTGGCCAGGATCGTCGCGTCGGAGATACTCTCCACCAGTCCCATACCGAAGACCGGGGTCGGAATGCGAAACGAGATGTTGTTGGCGTTGCGCGCCGCAATGAAGTCGGGCTGGGCCAGGACACAGGTTTGGAGTGTGCCGGTGGCGCCGGCCGTGTTGGTCGCATCGGTGCGCCCGGTGATCGTGAACAGGTCATGCACGCCGCCGTCGGCTGCGCGGGTCATTTCTCCGTTTTGCACGACGTGCTTGAAGCGCGCCTCGCGCACCGGGCCATTGGCCGTGACAAAGTAGGGCAGCACGTTGGTGGCCCCGAGGTCATGCGCCACCACGACCTGCGGATTGGGTCCGACAAACGGAGGCGCAGTGGTACTGGGGCTGGTGCCCCCGATGGCAGGCTGCGAGTGACAACTGCCACAGCTGCTTGAGTTGTAGCGCGGCCCCAAGCCTTCCTGGGTATTGGCCTGAGCACCCTGGACCGAGCGGACGGTTATGAAATTGCTGAATCCGGCCGTGAAGTTTGCCAGCTGCCCGGCGGTCAGGGTCGGCAGCGGCGTCGTGCTGGCGCCGGGCCCGGAGCGTACCCCGGGATCGACGGCCTGCGCGTACGCACCGATGGAACCTAAAACGAGTCCGAGCGCCAGAAGCCGCCGAAGCGAACCGGTAAATGAGAGCCCCATAACTCCTCCTTGACTTCCGTCAGTCGGCGTTGAGCACCGGTCAGCGCCACCTTGCTTAAGTGGCAGCAAGGTATTCCGCGCGAGCAAGGACCGCAATCATTCGAACAGCCGTTGAGAAGTGCTCGCGCGAACGAGGTCAACCTCATCCCGCAATCGGACGAGCGTTGGGATCACACGCGGTCCGAACGCACTCGGAGCATCTTCTCAAGAGGGAGACGCGGCACGCTGCCGCTGAACCGTCGCGGCAGCGCGCAGGAGGGCGCGCGCTGCTGTCACATCACATCAGGTCGTGCGTTTGGCCGTGACGGCCTTCATCAAACGCGTGATGGCAATGCCCAGCGCGATCGACGCCTCCGAATAATCGGTACCGCGCGCAAGCATTCTGAGCGCTTCGTTATACCGCTTCTCGTTGATCGCTCGCGCGACTTTGGCGGCCTCCAGGTGAAACTCGATGTGTACGACCAGGCAATTGCGGTAGCTGTCCAGTTGCCGATACGCCTGCCAGGCCTGGTTGTCCAGCCATTTGCCCAGGGCGCACGAAGTGTCCACCGCGATCGATGCCGCGTCGAGCGGTCGCCCGCTTGAAATGGCGTCGTGGAAGTGTTTCCTCCATGCGGTATGGTCTTGGATGGCTGCATGAAAGTCGATCCGGAGCACCGTCGAACGTTAACTGCCCTCTGTAAACAAAGCATCCCTTGAACATTCGAATGCGGTCATGAGTTCGGCTCCTTCGATGCCGTGAAGGCGCCACCACTCGACGATCGCAGCGTCACCTGGCGCGCAGGCGCCACCGCCAATGTGCGTGCAAAACTTGAGCAGCCGGATGCGGAGCCCGCCAACACGCCGGCTCAACGTATTCCCGGTCCAGGTGCGCGACAATCCGGCAGACGGTCATCACTCGAGTCACTTGAAGACGCTCGGGAGCATCCCTTGATCGGATGAAGTGGCTCGCTTCGCCTTTGGAAAAGGGGGCAGGGTCGAGCGATACTATGGGGTACGCGCCACCAGATGATCACGACATCCCGATTAACCTGTCCGAAATGCGGGCACGTCTCGCTCGAGACGATGCCCACCGACGCATGCGTTTTCTTCTATGACTGCGCGGGTTGTGGAGCGGTACTGCGGCCGAAGCAGGGTGATTGCTGCGTGTTCTGCTCTTACGGGTCGGTACCCTGCCCGCCAGCGCAGGCGGATCCGACGTGCTGCCGGACGGGGGGCTGAGTACAGTCGCGCGTCCCCATGTTCGACTTTCATCTGTTTGCGCTGTTCATGGTGGGCGCTCTGGCGCTTAACCTGACACCGGGGCCCGACATGACCTTCGTGCTGGCGCAGGGCCGCCCATCGCGGCACCCGCTGGGCGGTGGAAAACTGGCGGGCCGCCTGCGCGCTAATGCCTTGATCGGGAAAATCCTGGGCTGGATCTCGGCAAGCGTCATGCTGGGCCTGGCCGTGCGTCTGGCCTGGACGGAGCGCCGTTGAAGGCCTGCGCCGTCGCCGCGCTGCTCCGCGCAGCCGGACAGGGGACGGGGGTGAGGGCGCTTAAGCCACCACGCGCTGGGCGCGCTTACGCTCGTGTTCCTTCAGGTAGCGCTTGCGCAACCGGATGCTGGCGGGCGTTACTTCGACCAGCTCGTCGTCCGCGATGAACTCGACTGCCAGCTCCAGGCTCAGCCGGATCGGCGGCGTCAGGTCGATGTGCTCGTCCTTGCCGGCAGCCCGCACGTTGGTGAGCTTCTTTTCGCGGCTCGGGTTGACCACCAGGTCGTTGTCGCGCGTGTGGATGCCGATGATCATGCCCTCGTACAGCGGGTCGCCCGGCGAGACGAACATCCGCCCCCGCTCCTGCAGCTTCCACAGCGCGTACGCCACCGCTTCGCCGCTCTCCTGCGACACCAGCACGCCGTTGCGCCGCTCGCCCACGTCACCGGGCTGAGCCGGGCCGTAGTCGTCGAAAACGTGGCTCATCAGCCCGGTACCGCGCGTCATCGTCAAGAATTCGCCCTGGAATCCGATCAGCGCGCGCGCCGCGATCCGGTACTCGAGCCGGACCCGACCGCGTCCGTCCGGCTGGAACTCGATCAGGCTGCCGCGCCGGCGTCCCATCTCTTCCATCACGGCGCCCTGGTGCGTTTCCTCCACGTCCAGGCTGAGCAGCTCGAACGGTTCGCAGCGCACGCCATCGAAGTCCCGGTACAGCACGCGCGGGCGGGAAACGGCCAGCTCGTAGCCCTCCCGGCGCATGTTCTCGACCAGTATCGTCAGGTGCAGCTCGCCGCGGCCGGCCACCTCGAAGATCGTCTCGTCGTCGGTCTCGCGCATCCGCATCGCCACGTTGGACTTCAGCTCCCGCTCGAGGCGCTCGCGCAACTGGCGGCTGGTCACGAATTTGCCTTCGCGGCCGGCGAGCGGGCTGGTGTTGACGCAGAAGTTCATCAGCAGCGTGGGCTCGTCGATATGCAGCATCGGCAAGGCATCGGGCGCTTCGGGCTGGCAGATGGTCGTGCCGATGTTCAGCTCTTCGATGCCGTTGACCAGCACGATATCGCCGGCGATCGCCTCGTCGACCGGCTCCCGCTCCAGACCCTTGAAACCGAGCACCTGGTTGACGCGGCCACGGACCGGCGTGCCGGTCGGCCCGTCGATCGCGATCACGTCCTGCCCCGGGCGGATGCGCCCGCGGCGCACGCGACCGATGCCGATCTTGCCGACGTAACTTGAGTAGTCGAGCGAGCAGATCTGCAACTGCAGCGTGCCGTCGGGGTCCTCGTCGCGCACCGGGACGTGGCGCAGGATCGCCTCGAACAACGGCCGCATCGAGCCCGCGGCCGCCGCGGGCTCGCCCTCCGTAGCGCCGCCAGGCGCGAAGGAGGGTAGTTCCTCCAGCCGATCCACCGCGTAGCCGTTCAGCGCCGAGGCGTAGATGACCGGGAAGTCGAGCTGATCTTCGCTGGCGCCGAGCTTGTCGAACAGATCGAAGGTCGCATTGACCACGAAGTCGGGGCGCGCGCCCGGCCGATCGATCTTGTTGACCACGACCACCGGCTTCAGTCCCAGCGCCAGCGCCTTGCGCGTGACGAACCGCGTCTGCGGCATCGGCCCTTCGACCGCATCGACCAGCAGCAGCACCCCGTCGACCATCGACAGCACGCGTTCGACCTCGCCTCCGAAGTCGGCGTGGCCCGGCGTATCGACGATGTTGATGTGGGTGCCCTCGTATTCGACCGCGCAGTTCTTCGCCAGGATCGTGATGCCTCGTTCGCGCTCCAGGTCGTTGCTGTCCATCACGCGCTCGACCAGCGTCTGGTTGTCGCGGAACGTGCCCGACTGCCTGAGCAGCTTGTCCACCAGCGTGGTCTTGCCGTGGTCGACGTGCGCGATGATCGCGATGTTGCGAAGGGCCCTGCCGATCATCGTTCCGACTCCAGTGGCTGCGGCCGGCTCAACAGGCGGCGGGCGACCAATACACCGTGGTCCACCGTGGCCACACCGAGCAGGCGCCCCTGCGGACCGTACACGCGCGCGCGTTGCGCGCTGCCTGTGCCCCACGCGATTTGCCGGCCGTGCGCCAGCTCCTCGCTGGCCTGCCGGTCCAGGTCGACCCGCGGCAGGCTCTGCAGCAGCGCATCGATCGGCAGCAGCTGCCGGCGCCGCGCCTCGATGGGCAGCGCTTCGAGCCGGTCCAGTCCGATCGAGCTGGAAACGTCGAACGGCCCGATCCGCGTCCGACGCAGCGCGCCCAGGTGCGCGCCGCACCCGAGCGCCGCGCCGATGTCTTCGGCCAGCGTGCGCACGTAGAGGCCCTTGCCGCACTCGACTCCAATGGTGGGCGTCAGAGCGTCCCAGGCGATGGTCCAGAGCCGGCGCACCGCCACCGGGCGCGCGCGGCGCTCCACTTCGATGCCCTGCCGCGCCAGGCGGTACAGCGGCTGCCCATCGCGTTTGAGCGCCGAGTGCATCGGCGGCACCTGCAATACGGTTCCGGTGAATCGGGCCAGGGCCGCTTCGAAGGCGTCCCGGCTAACGTCCACCGGCCGCCGCTCGACGATTTCGCCCTCGGCATCGCCCGTGGCGGTGACCGTTCCCAGCGCCAGGCGCGCCTCGTAGCACTTGTCGGCGTCCAGCAGGTCACCGGAAAACTTGGTCGCTTCGCCGAAGGTGAGCGCCAGCAGACCCTCGGCCAGCGGGTCGAGCGTGCCGGTGTGGCCGGCCTTGCGCGCATTGAGCAGCCGGCGCGCCCGCTGCAGCGCCGCGTTCGAACTGGCCCCGACCGGCTTGTCGAGCAGCAGGACTCCGTCGACGGTTTCGAACCGCGCGTTGGTCATGCGTGTCACCGGGTCAGTCGGCATCGCGCCGGCCGACCGCCTGGTCGATCAGGCGATCGATCTCGAAGCCGCGCTCGACCGAGGCGTCGTGCACGAACTGCAGGCGTGGCACGGAGCGCATGCTCAGGCGCTTGAACAGGAGATTGTGAAGATGTCCGGCTGCTGCGTTCAGCCCCTCTGCAGCATCCTTGGCGGAAGATCCGATCACCGTGAAGAACACCTTTGCATGCGCGTAATCGGGAGACAGCTCCACACCGCTGATCGTGACCAGCCCGATGCGCGGATCCCGGATCTCCCGCACGATCAGGCCGGCCAGGTCGCGCTGGATCTGGTCGGCGACCCGCTGATTGCGATTGGAGGTCTTCATGACAAAAAGCACCTCGCAGGCTGTTGACGACCCTCACCCCCGGCCCCTTTCCGGCCTTCGGCCGAAAAGAAAAGAGGAAGAGAACGAGGGGGCTAGGCTGGCCCCCTCGTTCTCCCCCAGCCAATGTACAAGTGGCGCGGGCGAGCGGAGGTCATCTACAACGAGCGGGCGACCTCCTGTACTTCGAAGATTTCGAGCTGATCGCCTTCCTTCAGGTCGTCGTAGCCCTTCAGCGACAGGCCGCACTCGAAACCGGCCTTGACCTCGCGCGCATCGTCCTTGAAGCGCTTGAGCGAATCGAGCTCGCCGGTCCAGATCACCACGTTGTCGCGCAGCAGGCGCACGCGCGAGGTGCGGCGCACCAGCCCGTCCAGCACCATGCAGCCGGCCACCGTGCCGATCTTCGAGATTCGGAACACCTGGCGCACCTCGACCAGCCCCAGCACCTGTTCGCGCTGTTCCGGGGTCAGCATGCCGGACAGGGCTGCCTTCACCTCATCGACCGCGTCGTAGATGATGTTGTAGTAGCGGATGTCGATCCCGTTGGCCTCGGCCAGCTTGCGCGCGGTCTGCTCGGCCCGCACGTTAAAGCCCACGATCACGGCCTTGGACGCGAGCGCCAGGTTGACGTCGCTCTCGGTGATGCCGCCCACCTGGGCGTGGACGATGTTGACCTTGACCTCGTCGGTGGACAGCTTGGTGAGCGCGTGCGCCAGCGCCTCCTGCGAGCCCTGCACGTCGGCCTTGATGATCAGCGTCAGCGTCTTGGCGCCTTCGCGTGTCATGTCGTCAAAAATGTTCTCCAGCTTGGCGGCCTGCTGCTTGGCGAGCTTGGTGTCGCGGAACTTGCCCTGGCGGAACAAGGCGATTTCGCGCGCCTTGCGCTCGTCGCCCAGCACGATCAGCTCGTCGCCGGCGCCCGGAACGTCCGACAGCCCCTGGATCTCGACCGGGATGGAGGGACCGGCGCTCTGGATCGACTTGCCGGCCTCGTCCAGCATCGCGCGCACCCGCCCGAAGCTGCTGCCAGCCAGGACCACGTCACCCCGCTTCAGGGTTCCGGACTGCACCAGCACGGTGGCCACCGGGCCGCGCCCCTTGTCGAGTTGCGACTCGATGATCAGGCCCTTGGCCGGACCGTCTTGCACGGCCTTGAGCTCCAGCACCTCGGCTTGCAGCAGTACGTTCTCCAGCAGCGCGTCAATGCCCACCCCGGTCTTGGCCGATACCGGAACGAAGGGCGAGTCGCCGCCGTATTCCTCGGGCACCACCTCCTGCGCGACCAGTTCCTGCTTGACGCGGTCGGCATTGGCCTCCGGCTTGTCGATCTTGTTCAGTGCGACCACGATCGGCACCCTGGCCGCCTTCGCATGGTGGATCGCCTCGATCGTCTGCGGCATCACACCGTCATCGGCCGCCACCACCAGGATCACCAGGTCCGTGGCGCGCGCGCCGCGGGCGCGCATCGCGGTGAACGCCTCGTGGCCCGGCGTGTCCAGGAACGTGATCACGCCGCGCGGCGTTTCGACGTGATAGGCGCCGATGTGCTGCGTGATGCCGCCGGCTTCGCCAGCCGCGACTTTGGCGCGCCGGATGTAGTCGAGCAGCGACGTCTTGCCGTGATCGACGTGTCCCATCACGGTCACCACGGGCGGGCGCGGCTTGACCTCGCCGTTGCCGATGGGCACAACGCCGGAGTCGATCAGGAAGGCTTCCGGATCGTCCAGCTTGGCGGCAAATGCCTTGTGACCCATCTCCTCGGCCACGATGATCGCGGTTTCCTGGTCCAGCACCTGGTTGATCGTCACCATCTGGCCCAGCTTCATCAGGATCTTGATGACCTCCGAGGCCTTGACCGACATCTTGTGCGCCAGGTCGGCCACCGTGATCGTTTCCGGCACCGACACCTCGCGCACCACGCTTTCGGCCGGCGCCGCCATGGCGGGCTTGTCGCGCTCGTCGGCGCGACGATGCCCCTTGGGCCCACGCCATGCGGCCACGCCGGCGCCCGCGTCGCCGCGCGTCTTGATGGTGCGGCGCTTGGCCGCGTCCTCGGACCAGCTCGAGGCGAGCTTGACCGACTTGACTTCCTTGGCCCCGGGTTTCTTCTCGTCTTTCTTCTCTTCGACCGGCTTGGTCTCGGGTTTGATGGCCGGCCGGTGCAGCGTGCCTTCCGGCGCGGGCGCCTTCAGCACCTTCTTCGTCGGGGTGGCCATCATCGTCTTGATGGCCGCCACCTCGTCCTCGACCACCTTGCGGGCGCGCTCGTGCGCCTGGGTCTGAAGCTGCTCCTGGGCGGCGGTCGCGGCGGCCTCGGCCGCGCGGCGCGCGGCCGTCTCGTCGGGCTGCGGAGGCTGCGGCTCGGCGCGCGCCGCCTCTTCCTGCGCGCGCGAGCGCTCGCTCGCCTCGCGCCGGCGGCGCTCGGTTTCCTCCAGCTCGCGCTGGGCGCGCTCGGCCCGCTCACGCGCTTCGGCGACCTGGCGCGCGACCAGCTCGGCCTGATGCCGCTCCTCCTGCTCGCGCCGGGCCAGCTCCTCGCTGTCGATCACCGGAGCGGACGGGGCCGCTTCGACTTCGGATTCGACGTCGCGCTTGACGAACACGCGCTTTTTGCGCACCTCGACCTGGATCGTGCGCGCCTTGCCGCTCGAGTCGGCCTGCTTGATGGCCGAGGTCTGCCGGCGGGTCAGGGTGATCTTGCGCTTCTCGATCTCCAGGCCACCGTGCGCCTTGCGCAGCGCTTCGAGCAGACGCGCCTTGTCATCCTCGCTGAGCGAGTCGGTCTCGGCACGCTTGTCCACGCCCGCCGCCTGCAGCTGCTCCAGCAGCACCTGCGGCGCCAGCTTCAGCTCCGTTGCGAATTGCGCGACTGTATTCGGTTGCATGCTGGTTCGGATCCCCGCTGCTTACTGAAACCAATGGGCTCGCGCCGCCATGATCAGGCGGCCCGCCCGTTCCGCATCGATGCCGGTCATCTCGGTGAGCTCGTCGACGCCCAGGTCGGCCAGCTCGTCGCGCGAGCGCACCCCGTTGGACGACAGCTTGATGGCCAGCTCGGTTTCCATGCCCTCCAGATCCAGCAACGAACGGTCGGTCTGGTCCAGGTTCTCTTCGCGCGCGATCGCCTCGGTCAGCAGCGCGTTGCGCGAGCGCGTGCGCAGCTCTTCGACCGTTTCCTGGTCGAACGCTTCGATCTCGAGCAGCTCCGCCACCGGCACATAAGCGATCTCCTCCAGGCTGGAGAAGCCCTCGCCGATCAGGATGTTGGCGACTTCTTCGTCGACGTCCAGCCGCTTCATGAACATCTCGCGGATGCCGGTCTGCTCGCTTTCCTGCTTCTGGGTCGACTCCTCGGCGGTCATGATGTTGATCTGCCAGCCGGTGAGCTCCGATGCCAGCCGCACGTTCTGGCCGCTGCGGCCGATCGCGATCGCCAGGTTGTCCTCGTCGACCACCACGTCCATCGCATGCTTGTCCTCGTCGACCAGGATCGAAGACACGTTGGCCGGCGCCAGCGCACCGATCACGAACTGGGCCGGATCGTCCGACCACAGCACGATGTCGACGCGCTCGCCCGCCAGCTCGTTGGTGACGGCCTGCACGCGCGAACCGCGCATGCCCACGCAGGTGCCGATCGGATCGATGCGGCGATCGTTGGTCCAGACGGCGATCTTGGCGCGCACGCCCGGGTCGCGCGCGGCCGACTTGATCTGCAGCAGCCCCTGCTCGATCTCCGGCACCTCGAGCTCGAACAGCTTCATCAGGAACTCGGGCGAGGTGCGCGACAGCAGGATCTGCGGGCCCCGCAGCTGGCGGTCGACCTTGGCCACCAGCGCGCGCACACGGTCGCCGACGCGCAGATTCTCCTTGGGAATCATTTCGGAGCGCGACAGGCGCGCTTCGACCTTGCCGATCTCGATGATCGCATCGCCCTTGTCCATCCGCTTGACGGTGCCGTTGACGATCGCGTCGTTGCGGGCCAGGAACTCGCTGAGCAGCTGCTCGCGCTCGGCATCGCGGATCTTCTGCAGGATCACCTGCTTGGTGTCCTGCGCGAAGCGGCGGCCCAGATCCTGCCGGGGCAGCTGCTCTTCGATGTGCTCGTCGACCTCGATGTCCGGGATCTGGTCGCGCGCGTCCGACAGGATGATCTGGTGGCCCGGCTCCTGCAGCCCGGCCTCGTCCGGCACCACGAGCCAGCGCCGGAAGGCGTCGTACTCGCCGGTCTCGCGGTCCACCGCCACGCGAATGTCGACGTCTTCCTCGGCGAACAGCCGCTTGGTGGCCGACGCCAGAGCCGATTCGAGCGCGCCGAACACCGTTTCCTTCGGAACGTTCTTCTCGCGCGCCAGAGCGTCGACCAGAAGCAGGATTTCTCTGCTCATCGCCGTCATTCCTCGTTTCCCGTTTTCGTGTTGCGTTGTTTTGCTTGCAAACTGCCCCTGAAGTCAAACTGGGGCACCAAGCGGGCTTTTTCAATATCCGCCAGCGGCAGCTCCAGCGGCGGCGGCGGCGCGGCCGCCGGCCCGGCACGCCGGCGCCCGGCTCGTCCGCCCGGACCGGCCGGCGCGCTGCCCGCAGCAGTGAGCTCGAGCAGCGCCCGCTCGGCGCCCGGCTGCCCCGCCAGTCCCAGCAGCCGCCCCTTGAAGCGGCGGCGGCCCTGCAGCGCCTCTTTGAGCTGCACATGGATCGCGGAGCCGGCGAACCGGACGAAATCCCGCGCAGCCACCAGCGGCCGGTCCAGACCCGGCGAGCCCACCTCGAGCCGTTCGTAATCGACCTGCTCGACTGCGAACAGGTGCGACAACTGCCGGCTGATCCGTTCGCAGTCGTCCACGCCGATCGCCCGCTCCGGCGTCAACGTATCGACCGTGACCCGCAGCAGGCCCTGTGCCGCCCTCTGCACATCGACCAGCTCGTACCCCAGGCCGCTGATGGTCGGCTCGATCAGCTCGCGCACGGCCGAGGCCGAAGCCGGACCGCGCGCGGCCACCGCTTCGGCCGCCTGCCGCTTCGGCGAGCTTTGCTCGCCTGCATCCAAACTGTTGGTGCGCACCACGCCGATCTCACCCCGCCACTCGAACGATCAAGCCGTCTCGCACCGTCGCGAATTGGCTCATCAAAAAAAAATGGGCCCGCTCGCCCATTTTTCTAGTCCCAACAGGCTGGCGCCGCGTATTCGGCCCGCCAGGACCCCACCGGGATCCCGCTGCCGAAAGCAGCCGCCACTTCATCGACCGGACCTGCGCAGGGCCCGAACCGCCCGCCTGGCAGGCGATCGAACGTCGATCCGGCCCCGGAGCTCGCCCGGTGTGCCTACTGCGCCTTGTCTTGGCGCAACACGCGATTATATCGTCTTGGCGCCAATGGTTCTACCCGAACCCGCGCCCGGGCTTCGGACGCCGGAACCGGTTCTGCAGGCCCGGATTGGCACGCGGGCTGTGGGGGTGCGTTCCGTTGATGATGTAGCTGACCGTGCTGGTCATCGGATCGGGCTGGCGCGGCGGGGCGCCGCCGGGCCGGCCGCCCGAGGGCTTGCCCCGGCGGGGTCCGTCGGGACGGCGCGGCCCATTGCCCGGCCGGTTGCGCGTGGCCTCCGATCCTATGCCCACATCGTGCAGCCAGGCCTCCACCCAGCCCGGGGCCAGCTCCATGAAGCGGCCGCGCGCGAGCGAGCGCGGAAGCGCGATCGAGCCGAAGCGGATCCGTATCAGTCGGCTCACGGTCAGCCCGACGGCCTCGAACATCCGACGGATCTCGCGATTGCGTCCCTCCTTGATAACGGCCCGGTACCAGTGGTTCAGACCCTGGCCGCCGGCCTCTTCCAGGCGGCTGAAGCGCGCCGCGCCGTCATCGAGCTCGACGCCCTCGAGCAGCCGCTGGCGCTGCTCCTCGGTGAGCTCTCCGGCCACCCGCACGGCGTACTCGCGCTCGACTTCGAAGCGCGGATGGGTCAACCGGTTGGCCACGTCACCCGATGTCGTCACCACCAGCAGACCTTCGGTGTTCATGTCCAGGCGCCCCACCGAGATCCAGCGCCCGCCCGCAACCTTCGGGAAGCGCTCGAACACCGATGGTCGCGCCTGCGGGTCATCGTGGGAGACGATCTCGCCGGTGGGCTTGTGATAGATCAGAACCCGGGGCGGCTTGCCGGGTTGCCGGCGCTGCAGGGGCTTGCCGTTGATCCGAACCTGGTCGGTCGGCAGCACGCGCTGGCCCACGTGCGCGGGCTGGCCGTTCACCGATACGCGCCCGGCCACGATCAGCTCTTCCATCTCGCGCCGCGAGCCGATGCCGGCGTCGGCCAGCACCTTGTGCAGCTTGTCGGACTGCGCATTCAGCGCCGACTGGGCGGCACGCCGCCCCCGCTCGATCAGCTCGCGCGGCAGCGGCTGCTCGGGCATCGCCGCCACACTCAGATTCTCGCCGTCGGCGAGCAGCGCGGAAGACTCCGCCTCACGCGGCTCGGCCGGAACAACGTCGCGGGCTGGCCGCTCGCCGCGGCCACGACGGCGGCGCCCCAGCGGACCGCGCAGGCGGCGCTCGCCGTCGGCGCCGCCGGGGGCCGGCCCGGAGCGGGCTGCCTCCGCCGAGGCTCCCTCCTCCGCCAAGGCTACGGAGGGCAAGCCGTCGGCCAAGGGCGGCTCGTCCGGTTCATCGGACGCTGCCTCCTCCGCAGAGGCAACGGCGTCCGAGGCCTGCGTCGAAACCGCGCCAGCCTGGGCCGGCTCTGCCGGGGCTGCAACGTCGGGGGCAGGTCCCGATGCGGCGCCGGGCGCCGCCGCCTCGGCGGGGGCGGCGCTGGGTTCGGCGGGACTTGCGCAGGTCGTCTCGGGGTGCGGCGACGAATCGTCCGGCGCGGCCCCGTTCGGCAAGGGTTCACTGATCATACGGGCGAGACCCATGAGGGTGAAGATTCAAGCGGCTGCGCCAGCGGCGCCGCAGCGCCGTCGCCAGCCTTCGGGATCAGTGCAACGTGTGTCATCGGCAACTCCAGTTCCTGCGGTTCTGAGGCCGCATCACCATTGGCCAGCGGCGGCAGCTCCTGCAGCGACCGCAGCCCAAGATCGTCGAGGAAGGCGCGCGTCGTGGCCAGTAGCGCCGGCCGCCCGGCCACCTCGCGGTGACCCACGGTTTCGATCCAGCCGCGCTCCTCGAGGGCCCTGATCACCTGGGTCGAGACGGTCACGCCTCGGATCTCCTCGATGTCGCCCCGTGTGACCGGCTGCCGGTACGCGATGATCGCCAGCGTCTCGAGCACGGCCCGCGAGTAGCGCGCCGGCTTGTCGGGATTGAGCCGTTCCAGGTACGAGCGCATCGCCGGCGTGCTCTGAAAGCGCCAGCCGGAGGCCAGGCAGACCAGTTCGACGCCGCGACCCTGCCAGCCGTGCCGCAGCTCGTCCAGCAGCGCCTGCAACGTTGCGGCATCGAATTCCCCGCCGAACAATTTGTCGATATCGGTCAGCGACAACGGCTGCTGCGCTGTCAGAAGCGCTGCTTCCAGGACCACTTTGGCCTCGTGCGCGTTCATGCTCTCCGTTCAAGTCGGTCGGCCCGTTCATGCACCGGATCGCCTGGGCGATGCGGGTTGGCCGAACAAAATCCCGGGTCCGGTGATCAATGCCACCCGCCGCACAGGAGACGGTCATGGCTGGTTGCCCGTGCCGGGCCTAGACGATCAGAAATCAGAAAACGGGACGACCCGGAAGCATCTGGGGGTCCGGGCGCTTTACCCGGCTTTTACCTTAGGGTGGGCGCGCTCCGCTCCGTAAATGGCTGCATTTAGCAGCAGCTCAGCGGCTTCCGGTTGGCTGGGCAGTGTATCACGCGACTTCGCCCGCACAAGAAGCCAAACGGGTGGCGGCCGCACCGCGGGTCGTTTGCCGCTGATCGGGGGCCGGATCGGACTTGCACCGCCGCCCGGCACTGTATATATTGACAGTATCGTCACACGGCCCTCGCAAAGCCACCATGAGCACTGACACCGTCCTGGCCCTGACCACCCGTCAAAATGAAATCCTCGAGTTCATCCGCCATGCGCTGAGCACCCGCGGAGTGCCGCCGACGCGCGAAGAGATCGCGCGGGCCTTCGGTTTCCGGTCGCTGAACGCGTCCGAACAGCACCTGCAAGCGTTGCAGAGAAAAGGGCTGATCGAGCTGCTGGCGGGCACTTCGCGCGGCATCCGCCTGAAAGGCAGCTCGCAGGATTCGATCGGAGCGGCGGCTCGCGAATTGGGCCTGCCCCTGATCGGCAAGGTGGCCGCCGGCAGTCCGATCCTGGCCCTGGAAAACGTGCTGCGGCATCCGGTCATCGACGCAGCCCTGTTCAAGCCGCGCGCCGATTACCTGCTCGAAGTGCGTGGCATGAGCATGCGCGATGCCGGCATCCTGGACGGCGATTGGCTGGCCGTACACCGGCAGGAGCAGGCATCGAACGGGCAGATCGTCGTTGCTCGTTTAGGCGACGAGGTCACCGTCAAGCGGTTCAGGCTCAAGGGCACGCGGGCCGAGCTGATCGCCGAGAACCCCGAGTACGCACCGATCATCGTGGACCTGAAGCGCGAAACGCTGGCCATCGAGGGGCTGGCGGTGGGCGTGGTGCGGCCGTCGCTGTAGTGACGAAAAATGATGCACGCTCGGCAGCTTGCAGCTCTCACCCCCTGCTTCGCCGAGCGTAGCCCGGCTTCGCAGGGCGAGCCCGCCGCTCTGCCGCAAGCGCGAGAGGGAAGATTCATGGGCATGCCGGGCCTGTGGCACGCCGATGATCCGACGCTGGCGGCCGCGGCAACCGAATGTGCACCCAGCGGTTTTGCGGCCCTGGACGCCGAGCTGCCCGGCGGCGGCTGGCCGCATGGCCAGCTGGTCGAGCTGCTGTACGACGACCCCGGCATCGGTGAATTGAGCCTGCTGGCTCCCGCGTTGGCCGCACAGGCCCAGACCGGGCGCGCCTGCGTCTGGATCCTGCCGTGCGAATCGGGGCGGGACATGCTGCAGCAAGCCTTGCCGTATCCACCGGCGCTCGCCGAGGCCGGCATCGATCCGTCCTGCAGCATCTTTGTCAGACCCGCCGTTGCGCGCGAAGCCTGGTGGGCGGTGGAGCAATCCCTGCGGGCCGCGCACCTGGGTGCCCTGATCGGCTGGCTGCCGACCTGCAACGCGCAGGCCGATTTTCGCTCGTTGCGCCGGCTGCACCTGCTGGCCCAGCGGCATCGCGCACTGGTGTTCGCGATACGGCCGTCGCGTTGCGCCAGCGCGCCCTCGCCGGCGGTGCTGCGTCTGCAACTGGCGTGCGACAGCGAGCCGCAGTCCCGCAAACTGGCTGTCAAGATCCTGAAGCGGCGCGGCCGGCCCCTGATCGACCCGGTCGCACTGCAAGTGCATCCGGATCGATGGAACCGGAGCGCCGCTTCGCTGGACGCACCCACATCCCCCGCTGCGGTCAGGCCGTGGCGGCTTGCAGCGGCGCTGGCCAGCTCGGAGTAAGTAGTGAGCTCCGTTGGTCGCTCTGCCCATCCGAACGCCGGCAGTAAGGTGGGTAAGCCAGCTCCGCTGGTCGCTCACCCCTCTCCCCTTGGGGAGAGGGGCCGGGGGTGAGGGGCCCATAGGGTCAGTTCCACCAAACTTCTGGCTCGCTGTGTGCCTGCCCGCGCTGCCGCTGCAGCTGGCTGCGCGTGCCCTGCCGTATGCCAGGCCGCTGGCCATCGTCGAGGGGCAGCGCGAGCGGCCGCTGATCTCGTTTTGCAACGACGCGGCGCGCGCTGCCGGGATCGCACCGATGATGAAGCTCGCCGCTGCGCAGGCGCTGGTCAGTGCGCTGATGGCTGTGCCGCGCCATCCCGATCATGAACGCGACGCACTGCATGAGCTGGCCAGCTGGGCTTACCAGTTCAGCGCCCAGGTGGCGACCCGCGTCGGCACGACGGTGAGCGGCCTGGTGCTGGAAACCGGCGGCAGCGAGCGGCTGTTCGGAGGTCAATCGCAGCTGCATCGGCGCATCCGGCGCGGGCTCGTCAGCCTCGGGTACCGCGCCGCATTCGGTTATGCCCCGACCCCGGGCGCGGCCTGGCTGATCGGCGCTGCACGCGCCGGCGGCCTGCCGGCAAACGATGCGCAGGCCGGCGGGCAACTGCCGGCCGCACTGGCGCCCTTGCCGCTGACGATGCTCGAATGGGACGCGGATACGACCGCGACGCTGCACGCGCTCGGGCTGGCCACGCTGGGCCAGCTGCTCGCGCTGCCACGCGATGCCTTCGCGCGGCGTTTCGGCGCGCAGCGACTCGATCAACTGGATCGCGCGCTGGGCCTGCGGCCCGATCCGCAGCCGGCGTTTTCGCTGCCGGCGCGATTTGCGGCCCACATCGAGCTGCCGGCCGACGTCACGCAATCCGAGCAGCTGATGTTTCCCGCGCACCGGCTGCTGCGCTCGCTCGAAGGTTTCCTGCGCGGCCACGATGCGGGCGCCGCCGAGCTCGTTTTCACCGCCCACCATAACCCGCGCGGGACGCAACCGGTGACCGCAACACCCATCGTGCTGGTGTTGGCGGCGCCGGAACGCGATGCCGGGCGGCTGGCCAGACTGCTGGGTGAGCGGCTGACACGGATCAGCCTGCCCGAGCCTGCCATCGGACTGTCGCTCACGGTGGATCGGCTGGCGCCGTTTCAGGCATTGAACGCCAGCCTGCTGCCGCCGTCGCAGGACAGCGTTCGCGACGGACTGGACTGGCTGCAACTGGCTGAGACCCTGCACGCCCGGCTGGGCTCCGAGCGCGTGTTCCAATTGCAGGCGGTCGACGACCACCGGCCCGAACATGCGATCCGGATCGCGCCGCTGGCCACCGAGCGCGGCAGCGCGCGCACTGCGGCCCTGCCGTGCGTGCAGCAGCGTCCGCTGATGATCCTGCCGGCCCCGCAGCTGCTGCCGCAGCACGACGAGCATCCGGTTTACGGCGGCCGCCTCGCGCTGCTGGCCGGCCCGGAGCGGATCGAGGCCGGCTGGTGGGATTTCGGCGATCCGCACCGCCCGACGGTGCACCGCGACTACTTCGTCGCACACAACGAGCGTGGGCAGACGTTATGGATATACCGCGAGCTGAAGCAGCCGCACCGGTGGTTTTTGCACGGATTTTTCTGCTGATGGCGGTCGCTCACAGATTTACTGCATTCCTGCTATACTGAGATACATGAAAGCCACCGTCACGATCAACAGCCGCGGCGTCATCACGCTTCCGGCCAAGCTGCGCCAGGCGATGGGTTTGAAGCCCGAAGATCATCTGATCGCCGAGACCACGCCCGAGGGACTGCTGCTGCGCCCCGCGGTTACGCTGCCGATCGAGATATACACGCCTGAGCGCGAACGCGAGTTCGATGCTGCGGAGGCCGACCTGGCCGCCTTCTTCCGCGCTAGCGAGCCGCTTGTCAAGCGCGCTGGCCGGACGGCGCGCAAGCCGCGCCGCTGACCCAACGGCCCGCCGAAACGATGCGGGTGTTTCTGGACGCGAACATTCTGTTCTCAGCGGCGAAGTCGGACGGAGCCGTCAGAAAACTGCTACGGCTGCTGCTCGAATGTAAGCACGAGTGCTGGGTAGACGACTATGTCGTTGGCGAGGCACGCCGCAATCTGACCGCCAAGAATCCCGAAACGCTGGAAGTGTTCGAGGCATTGATCGTGCAGTTGCGAATTGCCCACGTGCAAATGACCGACCTGCCGCCGCCCGAAATCAACTGGCTGGCCGAGAAGGATCGGCCGGTCCTGGCCGCCGCGGTGCGCCTACGTTGTGATGCGCTGGTTACGGGTGACCGTACGCATTTCGGCACGGGCTACGGGAAGGTGTTCGGCGGCGTGACGATTCACTCGCCGCGCTCATTGGCTGAAGCGCTGTTCAACTGATTGGGAGACGAGACCATGACCCGTCCCGATTGCATCAAACACTGGAAGCAGATCCAGGAACCCGACAACTCGCACTACCCCGACAGCCAGGAGCTGCTGTCGATCGGGTCGCCCTTCGGACGCGTCCTCGGCCTCGCCCGGATCGGGATTCATCACGAGCTGGTCCCGCCCGGGCGGCGCACCTCATGGCCACATTGCGAGGAAACCGAGGACGAGTTCATCTACGTGATCGACGGCACGCCTGACGTCTGGCTGGACGGCGAACTGGTGCGCCTGGCCCCCGGCGACGGCGTCGGCTTTCCGGCCGGCACGGGGCTGTGCCACACCTTCATCAACAACACCGACTCCGATGTGCGGCTGCTGGTGGTGGGCGATCGCAACCGCGACGACAATCGATTTCACTACCCGCTGCATCCGGCCCGCAACGCCCAGATCGGCGAGCGCCACTGGAAAGACCTGCCGGCGCGGGCACTGGGGCCGCACGACGGGCTGCCGGACCGGCTGCGGAAAGCCGGCGGGCCGTTCTAGCACCCCGCATCAGACGATCACGGATTGAAGCGCTTGAACGCGTGCTCGATACCGCATCGCCGCCCGTCGGCGAAGCGAACCCAGCCTCGGCCGTCGGCGGCCAGGTCCAGCACGGCCAACTCCGACAGCGTGCGGCTGATGCAGCCGACCGTCTTCAAATACAGGTCGCTGTCGGCCACCTGGTACCAGTCCCTGCCTTGATCCTGGCTCAGCCGCACCGTGTACTGGTCCCAGGCCACCTTGGCCGGAACCAGGAAGTCGCGCACCGCACAGCTCGTAGTCGAGCCGTTGAAGGTCAGCTTGCGCGTGCCACCGTCCTTCTGGACATTGACGACGCCCGAGGCCGGCGCATCGTCGCAGCCCACGGTGCGCATGAAGACGTTCTGGCCGCCGATCCGATACAGGTTGAATCCGGCCTTCTCGACGGTCCACTGGTCCGCGCGGGCCGGCGTGGCGATCACCCACAGCATCGCCACCAGGCGGATGACAGGACCGCTTCTCGTTCTCATCGCTTCAGCGGCAGTTTCCGACGGCGGCCGCGTGCAGCAGGAACGGCAGCCTGAGCATGCCCTGCGCAGCAAACGGCTCCCGGCGCAGTGCATCGGGCTGGAAGCATCCGGGTGTAGCGGTCTGCGTCACCGACTGGCTAAAGCTCTCCCACGAATCGGGCACGTGCTCCGTGGGGCGCTCGGCCGTGATCTCGACCGCGTCCAGCCCGGCCTGCGCCTGCACCTGTCGAAGCCGCCGCGATTGCAGCTTCTGGCCCGTGGCCTGGCGCGAATCGGCAGGTTCGGTCGTGTCCGGCTCGCGCTGCGCGCACCGCACCAGAACCACCGATCCGCAGCCCTCCTGCGCCGTATCGCCGGCGGCTGCTGCTTCGGCGCCGGCCTGCTGGGCTTCGGAGCTGCCTGAATCGATCAGCATGGCAGCGATCAGCAATAGGCCCAGACGCCTGACAACCACTGTGGCACGCAAACTTCACCCCCGACCTGATCGGTGAGCGTACCGCCGCTTTGCGCCGGATGGTTCGGCGTCAGGATGGCGGCCGATACTGTATATTTATACAGTATCCCCGTCCGAGCCTGCCCGATGCAGCCGTCCTACGCCGAACTGCATTGCATCTCCAACTTCAGCTTCCTGCGCGGCGCCTCGCATCCGGAAGAGCTGGTCGAGCGCGCCCTCGCGCTGGGGTACACGGGGCTGGCGATCACCGACGAGTGCTCCTTCGCAGGGTCGGTGCGGGCACACCTGGCGCTACGCGAAGCACGCTGCGAGCTCGCCGAAGCTCGCCAATTCCGCCTGATCCACGGCACCGAAATCCGGCTCACCGACGGCCCGCGCCTGGTGCTGCTGGCGACCTCGCGCGCCGGATACGGCAACCTGTCGGAGCTGGTCACGCTGGCGCGGCGCGCTGCGCCCAAGGGTGAATATCGGCTCACCGCGGCCGATCTGGCCGCGCAGGCCCAGCTGCTGCAGGACACGCTGGCGCTGCTGGTGCCCTCCTTCGCCCCTGCCGGGGCTTCGGAGGGCAAGCCCGAGCAGACCCCGCGCGGACGGCAGCAATGCGCAACGGATCCGGCGAAGATCGAGCAGGACGCGCGCTGGCTGCAGCGGCTGCTGCCCGGGCGCAGCTGGATCGCCTGCGAACTGATCCGCGGCCCGGACGACGAGGCCTGGCTGGCTTCGCTGCAGCACATCGGCTCGCTGGCCGGCCTGCCGCTGGTTGCGGCCGGCTGCGTGCACATGCATGTGCGAGGCCGCAAGAAACTGCAGGATGCGCTGACGGCGGTGCGGCTGCGCACGCCGCTCGCGCAGTGCGGCCGCGAGCTGGCGCCCAACGCCGAGCGCTATCTGCGCCCGCTGTACCGGCTCGGCCGCATCTACCCGGCCGGGCTGCTGGCGCAGACGCTGGCGATCGCCGAGCGCTGCAGTTTCTCGCTCGACGAGCTGCGTTACGAGTATCCCGATGAAATCGTGCCGGACGGCTGCACGCCCGCCACCCACCTGCGCAGCGCGACCTGGGAAGGCGCGGCCGTGCGCTACCCGCAGGGCGTGCCGGACAAGGTGCGCGCGCTGATCGAGCACGAGCTGGCGCTGATCGGCGAGCTGCACTACGAGCCGTATTTCCTGACCGTGTACGACATCGTGCGCTTCGCGCGCGAGCGGCGCATCCTGTGCCAGGGCCGCGGCTCAGCGGCCAACTCGGCGGTGTGCTACTGCCTTGGCATCACCGAGGTCGACCCGGATCGGATCAGCGTGCTGTTCGAACGCTTTGTCAGCAGCGAGCGCAACGAGCCGCCGGACATCGACGTCGACTTCGAGCACCAGCGGCGCGAAGAGGTGATGCAGTACGTGTACGCGAAATACGGCCGCCACCGCGCTGCGCTGACCGCCGCGCTGCACACGTATCGGCCGCGCGGCGCTCTGCGCGACCTGGGCAAGGCGCTGGGCCTCTCGCTCGACCAGGTCGACCGGCTGGCCAAGAGCATGTCGTGGTGGGACGGCAGCCGCATCCGCCCGGAGCTGCTCGCGCAGGCCGGCTTCGACGCCGACAACCCGGTGATCGCGCAGCTCACCGAACTGGCGCACCAGCTGATCGGCTTTCCGCGCCACCTGTCGCAGCACAGCGGCGGGTTCGTGATCGCGCGCGATGCGCTCTCGCGCCTGGTTCCGATCGAAAACGCCGCGATGCCGGATCGCACCGTGATCCAGTGGGACAAGGACGACCTGGACGCGCTGGGACTTCTGAAGATCGACGTGCTGGCGCTCGGGATGCTCAGTTGCGTGCGGCGGGCGCTGGACCACTTGAGCGCCTTCACCGGATCGAACCTGCGGCTGCAGGACATTCCGGCCGAGGATGCGGCCGTGTACCGGATGCTGGGGCGCGGCGATTCGCTGGGCGTGTTCCAGGTCGAGTCGCGCGCGCAGATGAACATGCTGCCGCGGCTGCGCCCGCGGTGCTTCTACGACCTGGTGATCGAGACCGCGATCGTGCGGCCGGGCCCGATCCAGGGCGGCATGGTGCATCCGTATCTGCGGCGGCGCCAGGGCCTGGAGCCGGTCACCTATCCGTCCGAGGCGGTCAAATCCGTGCTGGAGCGCACGCTAGGCGTTTCGATCTTCCAGGAGCAGGTGATGCAGCTGGCCGTGGTTGCGGCCGGCTTCACGCCGGGCGAAGCCGACCGGCTGCGGCGCGCGATGGCGGCCTGGAAGCGCAAAGGCGGCCTGGGGCCGTTTCGCGACCGCCTGATCGCCGGCATGCTGGCGCGCGGCTACCGCAGCGAGTATGCAGAGCAAATCTATCGGCAGATCCAGGGCTTCGGCGAGTACGGCTTCCCGGAAAGCCACGCGGCCAGCTTCGCGCTGCTGGTGTACGTGTCGTCGTGGCTCAAGTGCCACGAGCCGGCCGCGTTCTGCGCGGCCCTGCTCGATTCGCAGCCGCTGGGCTTTTACGCGCCGGCGCAGATCGTGCGCGATGCGATCGACCACGGCGTGACGGTGCGGCCGGTGTGCGTGACTGCCAGCAGCTGGTACTGCACGCTGGAGCCGTGCGCTACGGTCCCGGAGCTGGACGGCGTCGCGTGCGCTCCGGCATGGGAACCGGACGGCGGAGTGTCCGGGCTGCGGCCTCGCTCGTGCGCCCCTACGCCATCACGGGGGCTCGGGGCGCCGAACTC
>DASZFP010000118.1:0-59088 GCA_035939615.1 Burkholderiaceae bacterium
CGCACAGGATGCACTCGTAATAACCGTCCAGCTTGTTCCGGTCTTCCGGCGACTGTAGGCGTTCCTTCTGAGGCGCAGGCTCGTCGTTGATGAGATAGGGCTTGATCGAATAATATTGCTTAAAGAATTGAGTCATGTCGACCACCAGGTCGCGAATGACCGGAAAGCTCGGCAGAGGACGCAACTGTACCGGCTGCCTCAATTCCCGGACCGGGGTAATGCACGCCAGTCCGTTACGACCATTGATATTTATCGCGTCGGAGCCGCAAACCCCTTCGCGGCAAGACTTTCTGATGGTGAGAGAATCATCCTGAGCCTTGATGCGCAGAATGACATCCAGGAGCATCCGATCGGTCGGTTCCAGGTCGACCTCGAACGGCTGCATGTACGGCATCTCATCTCGTTCCGGGTGGTAACGGAAAATCGAGAATTGCATGGTTATCTCCTGACACGTTGCCTTGATCTCGATCGCACCTAGCCGTGTCCCGTCCACAAAATTCGCGCGACCCATATTCCCGTTGCCGTTAGCCCGAATCCAAGCAACGCGAGCAGGAAAACCCGAGTGGCAATCTGATGGACATAGTCCAGGATCACATCGCGGACGCCCACCCAGCCATGTGCCAGCAAGGCGGCAAAAAAGATCGCGGTGGCGATGCTCACGCCTGAGCTCGCTAGCCAGTCTCGCCAAGCCGGATAGGAATGCGGCGGATCGACGATGAAATGGACCAGCAAAAATACAATGAATATGAGCATATAGACAGCGCTCACTCGCTGTATCAACCAAGCTCGCAATCCTGTGACCGTTTTTCTCACAGCAATACTCCGGCCGCGAGCAGTGCCACGGCCACGCCGCCGAGGTTTGCGACCCAAGCGCTGCGCCGCGCAGCAGGCAGCTGGGAACCGATGTCGATGTCGCTCAGCAAATGCCGGATTCCGGCTAACAGATGGTGCGCCAGCGCCCAAGCCAGCACGATCATCACGCTTTTGACCGGCACCCCGTCGAGCATGGCTATCACTTCGGTATAGCCCAACGGCCCTCGGAGCGACAAATCGAGCAAGTAAATACAAAATGGAACGCCGAAGGTTAAAAGCATGCCGGTGACCCGATGCGTAATGGAAGTCAATGCACCCACCGGCATCTGAATCTTCGCCAGATTAAAAAATACAGGTCTTCGCTTCTTCGGCTTTGTCATGGCAAGATTCCGCCTCGGTGAGAAGGTGGCGCCCTGGAGGCACGCCTTGCCGCAGAATCTAAGGCACCCGCTCCTTCCGGGATTACGCTGGGTACGAGTGATGATAGGGGATCATAGTGAGCCATAAGGCGCCTGTGCCGAAGGCCACCCCTGCGTATCGCACGCTGGGATCGCTCCTGGCAGCGGTGCGCGACTGCCGTGTCTGCGAAGCGCAGCTGCCGCTCGGCCCGCGTCCGGTGCTGCGCGCTGCGGAAACTGCTCGCATCCTTCTTGTAGGGCAGGCGCCTGGAGTACGCGTACACATGACGGGCATTCCTTGGGATGATCCGAGCGGCGAGCGTCTGCGCAGGTGGATGGAAGTGGACAAGGATGTCTTTTACGATGAATCTCGCATCGCAATCATTCCAATGGGCTATTGCTACCCGGGTCGAGGCAAAGGCGGTGATATGCCGCCGCGCCGTGAATGCGCGGAATTGTGGCTCGACCGCTTACTGGCCAAGCTTCCACGGATTGAATTGACTTTGCTCATCGGGGTGCACGCGCAGCGCCACTACCTTGGCCATCGGCGCAAATCGTCATTGGCTGAAACGACCAAGGCGTGGCGGGAGTACGCTCCGCGGTATATCCCACTGCCACATCCCTCGCCGCGTAATACACCATGGTTCCTACGCAATTCCTGGTTTGAAGAACAGCTCTTGCCAGAGCTGCGTGTGCGGGTCGGAGCACTTCTTGCGCGCTGAGGAAATCTCGGCAACGGCGCCTCAATTTGAGGATCCTCTTTCGCGCATGGTGACTGCGTTCGTCCGGTGCGAGCAGCCCAGCTTGGCAACATCCGACAACCATGCAATTGCGCGTAAGTCTGGC
This sequence comes from Burkholderiaceae bacterium, assembly GCA_035939615.1. Lineage (GTDB taxonomy): Bacteria > Pseudomonadota > Gammaproteobacteria > Burkholderiales > Burkholderiaceae_F > VBCK01. The sequence continues at coordinate 2,058 of DASZFP010000118.1, forward strand.
CATTGACCGCAGCGCCGACGTGCGGCACATCCGACCTCAGATGATGATTCCACCGCCTGGTGGGCGACGGCTCCGGCCCGGCACCAGCGCAACGTGGAGAGTTGACTCTTGGCCAAAAGGGGATAAGATATATTCAACATAGATCTTATCCGAGGTTCGAATGACCTTCGTCGTCACCGAATCCTGCATCAAGTGCAAGTACACCGATTGCGTAGATGTCTGTCCGGTGGACGCGTTCCGCGAGGGCAAGAACATGCTGGTGATCGACCCCGACGAGTGCATCGATTGCGCCGTCTGCGTGCCCGAATGTCCGGTCAGTGCAATCTTCGCCGAAGAGGATGTACCTATCGACCAGAGGATCTTCATTGCCGAAAATAGCGAGCTCGCAAAGAGGTGGCCGATTATCACGCGCATCAAGCCGGCCCCGCCCGATGCCGAGCAATGGGCAAGCGTGAAGGATAAGCGCACACTGCTCGACCGTCGTGGCGCAGGCGATGAGATGCCTGAAACGCCTGCCACTGTCGAATCGCACGGATCGGAGCAACCATGCGATTGACGACCATGACCGACTATGGGATGCGCCTGCTGATGTATGTGGCGCATAACCCGGATCGACTGTGCACGATTGCTGAGATCGCCGACGCCTACGACGTTTCGGAGGCACATCTGATGAAGATCACGCACCTGCTCGGCCTAGCCGGATTCCTCGAAACGGTGCGCGGCAAAGGTGGCGGCATGCGGCTGGCGACGCCGCCGTCCCAGATCAACCTTGGCGCGGTCGTGCGCGCAGCCGAGCCGGATTTCGCGCTGGTGGAATGTTTCGGGACCCGCAATTGTTGCGTTCTGACGGGGTATTGCCGACTGGCAGGGATCCTCGCCAACGCACTCGACGGCTTCCTGGCACATCTGGACCGCTACACGCTCGCCGATCTAGTGGCGGACCACCCGGCCGGCCCGAGCGCAACCAAGATCGCGCTGCCCCGCCATTCGCGGCCGGTGGTCGCCTGATTCGATTTGGTTATGCACACGCCCCATGACCAGCGAGCGAGGACGCATCGAATTCCTGCTACAGCGCGATGGGATCGCGGCGACGATCGAATGGGTGCGGCGCACGCTGTGGATCTACCGCCACGCCTTGAGCGGTCTCGGCGGCTACGGGCACGCCTACCGCCGAGAGCTCATCGCATCATGCTGCGATTTTAGACGTTGGCTGTGGCGGCAGCATGCAAGTGCGTTTCGAGCAGGCACCGGGTCCACCCGTGCGCAATCTAGAACCGGCAGTCCGCTTCTGTGAGCGCCGAGCTCATATCCGTGCGGGTGTGGCTGGAACCGGACGAACACCTGAACGATCACCACTTCGACGGCTGCGACCTACACCAGCGCCGCCCAGCCTCGTAGCCGAAGAACGAAGGTTTATGACGACGACGCTTGTTCGAGAAGTCGGATCATCGATAAGCTGATCGATTCCTGCGCGCCCGCCGCAATCACGGAGCCCGCGCCCGCCGCGCTGCCGCGAATGGACCATGGGCGAGCGCCAACGGCGCCCGCTGCCGCGCGCTTTACGGCCGAGACTATCCTCGCACTGCGCCGCTGGGCACCCAGTCTGATTTCCTTTCGCACGAGCCGAGCGCCTAGTTTTCGCTTCACACCGGGACACTATGGGCGGCTCGGACTCGAAGGCGCGGACGGTGCCGTCGTCTGGCGGCCGTTTTCGGTCGTCTCCGGCGCCCATGATCAGCATCTCGAATTCTTCGCCACCCTCGTTCCCGGGGGCAAGTTCTCCGACCTGCTGGCGGGGATCCGGGAGGGTGACCGCATCCGCGTGGAGAAGGCGAGCTACGGCTTCCTGATCATCGATCAGTTCGCGCCAGGTAAGGAACTCTGGCTGCTCGCGAGCGGCACTGGGCTCGGCCCATTCCTGTCGATCGTGCGCGACCCGGCTACATGGCGGGCTTACGACAGCGCGGTACTCGTTCACAGCGTCCGTCACGCCTGCGAACTGGCCTACCGCGACGAGATCGCAGCGATTCCGTACGAGGAACTGCTGGCAGCATCGCAGGTGCGACTTCGCTATGTCCCCGTTGTCACGCGCGAGAGCTGGCCTGGCGCCCTGACGGCGCGTATTCCGCGACTCATCCAGAACGGTGAGTTGGAACGGGCCGCGGGCGTCGAGCTCGATCCGCAGCGCTCCCGGATCATGGTGTGCGGCAATCCGGAGATGTCACGAGAGCTGCGGCGGCAACTGACCGCGCGCGGCTTCCTCACCAACCGACGCGGCGCGCCCGGGCAGCTCGCGTTCGAGAACTACTGGACTGATTGATGAAGAGGCCCGAACCCAATGAAAGGGCATAAGCGGTGATCGCGACTGCACTGACCGAAATGTTCGGACTGCGGCATCCGATCGTACTGGGGCCGATGGGTGGCGTATCAGGCGGACACCTGGCAGCAGCCGTTTCCAATGCCGGTGCACTGGGCCTAGTCGGCGGAGGTTACGGCGACCGCGCCTGGTTGCGCACGGAGTTATCCCGCGTGAAGGAGGAGACCAGGCTGCCATGGGGCGTCGGATTGATCACCTGGTCCATCGATCAGGCGGTGTTCGACCTCGTTCTGAGCCATCGCCCCGCCGCGGTCATGCTCTCCTTCGGCGATCCGGGGCCCTATGCTTCTGCGATCAAGTCGGCAGGCTGCAAACTGATTTGCCAGGTACAGGGCCGTGAGGAAGCGAAGCTGGCTCACAAAGCAGGTGCCGACATCATTGTCGCTCAGGGCACCGAAGCCGGAGGGCACGGGGGTGGTCGCGCTACCCTGCCGTTGGTGCCGGCGGTGGTCGATGCGGTGGCACCGACACCGGTGTTGGCGGCCGGTGGCATCGCCGACGGGCGCGGTCTGGCGGCCGCTCTCATGCTGGGTGCGCACGGAGCGCTGATCGGCACGCGCTTCTATGCGAGCGTCGAGGCCCTCGGCCAGGACCAGGCGAAACAGCGCATTGTCGCTGCGCATGGCGAGGAAACGGCGCGCACGCGGGTATTCGACATCGTGCGCGGTTATGCGTGGCCCCCGTCGTATACAGGGCGCGCGCTTCGCAACCGGTTCATGGAGCGCTGGCAGGGGCGCGAGAGCGATCTGGCGATCGCGCTGCAAACCGAACGAGCTTTGTATCAAGCGGCAGCCCGCGAGGGTGATTGCGATGCCGTGGTCTGGGCCGGTGAGGTCGTCGATCTGATCGAAAGCGTGGAGGGCGCAGCCGTGCTCGTCGCGCGGATCAGTGCGGAAGCTGAAACACGGTTACGTAACGGTATCGAGCGCGTGCGATAGATGTTGGAGATTCCTGGTAGCGCCACATCGCTTCGATAGCAACTGTGGCTGAATGGACGAGGCGCAATCAAACCGAAAGGAGCCCTTGCCATGGAAGAGCATATATATCCCGATGTTTCAAGGGATCTGGCACAAAAGCGACGGGAGCTTGCGCCGGAAATCTACGGCGCTTTCCGGGAGTTCGGGCAACGCGTCTTCGCCGACGGTGCGCTGCCATCGAAAACCAAGCAAATCATTGCGGTCGCAGTGGCGCATGTGACCCAGTGCCCCTATTGCATCCGCGGCCATACGGGGCTCGCATTGAAAGAGGGCGCGACCGAACAGGAGCTCATGGAAGCGATTTGGGTCGCCGCTGAAATGCGGGCCGGCGCCGCCTACGCGCATTCGATCATCGCCATCGATGCCATGCATCAGGCGGAAGCCAAGCCGGCTGCGTGAGGCGGCACGATATCGCTCTCCGACATCGCAAGGGATCGTCGGCGAAAAGAAGGGCATGAATGACGAACGAAACTCGCGGGCTGCTCGTGTGCCTAGACCGGAGATGGGTCTTGCATCGTTTTGCTCAGCTGACTGAGGGAGTGCTGAGCGGGCACGGAGTTCTTGAGAGTGCCATCGATGCTCAAGCCTGAAGACCACGCCCAGCCGCAAGCACATGCCATTGGCGCCGGATTCACGCTTTGGAATCTCGGCTTTCGGCCGTTTTACTTGCTCGCCAGCGTGTTCGCCGCACTGTCGGTGCTGCTCTGGGTTTGCCAGTACGAAGGCTGGCTTCCTGCGGCGTATCTACGAAGTCCGACGTGGCATGGTCACGAAATGCTGTTTGGCTACGCGATGGCCGTAGTTGCCGGGTTCCTTCTCACCGCCGTGCGCAATTGGACGGGCCATCCGACGCCAACCGGCGCAACGCTGGCGGCATTAGCGGCGCTCTGGCTAGCCGGTCGCATTCTGATGCTGACACCTTACGAGGCTGCGGCGGCACTGGTGAACACGGTGTTTCCGGTGGCAGTCGCCGTTGGGATAGGCATCCCAATCGTGCGTAGCCGCAACCGTCGAAACTACTTTTTCATCGCCCTGCTGTTGCTGCTTAGTTTGGCCGTGCTGAGTCTGCATCTGTCGTATCTGGGGATGCTTGCCTCGCCGGAGCGAGCAAGTCTCCAGGTCGGACTCGACGCCGTCTTGTTCATCATGGCCGTGATGGCCGGACGGGTCATTCCGATGTTCACCAACAACGGCATACCGGGCGCAAATGCGACACGCAATCTGGTGGTAGAGGAGTTCGCGCTCGGTAGTGTCTTGGTCCTGATCGGCGCGGACGTGTTGCAGGCACCATCCAGTGTGATCGCCGTGGTGGCGCTGGTCGCCGCGGTCGCACACGCGTGCCGACTCTACCTCTGGCAACCTTGGCGGACTCTTATGACACCGATGGTGTGGATTCTGCATGCCGCCTACTGCTGGATTGTTTTCTATCTCGTGTTACGAGTACTTGCGGCCGCTGGGCTGGTTGCCGGGCCGCTTGCGGTTCACGCGCTAACAATCGGCGCGATTGGCGGCATGACAATGGGCATGATGACGCGTACGGCGCGCGGCCATACCGGGCGCCCCCTGACGGTGGACAACTCCGAGGTTGCCTGTTTCATCCTCGTCCAGATCGCCGCGCTGGCTCGCGTCCTTGGCGGCATGTTGCTACCCGCCGCCTATCTGACTACCGTCGTCGTCTCTGGTATCTGCTGGTCGGCTGCGTTCGCGCTATATGCAATTCGTTATTGGCCAGTGTTGTCGCGAACACGACTCGACGGCAAAGCAGGATAGTCGCCAGTCCGCAGCGATCTTGGCTTTCAGCGGAGCCCCCGTCGGCTTACCTTGCGCCGAATGCAGCAAGGCCACTGTGAATGCGGTCGACAAGGCTCGTCCGCCTTTGCCCACCGCGGAACCCCCACAACTCGCTACCGTACCTGCATTCACGGAAAAGATGGCGTCCCAAGGGGGTTGCCGAGGGCTGCGCCGGCGCCGCCCAACGAGGACGTCTCAGCGAATTCACCGCCAATTGCCCGGTCGGGTTGATGGTTCAAGGCGCTCTGCTGCTAACCTTTCACGCGACGACTTAGGCCGAACCCTCCCCCGCAGGAAAAGTTGGCAGAAGGTTTCGGGCAATGATCTCTAATTCCGCGAACCCACCCGTAGGTAACTGCTCCCAAAAATCAACCCGCGCCAGGAAACGAATTAGCTTATCGAGATCCTTCGACCCGTGGCCGGCTGGAAGATACGCCTCCAGCGCACCACGACTAAGTATGTAGATCCGCTCGTCGCGCTTCGACATTAGAAACCCGTCCAACGCGGCCGTCTCGTCCGCGTTCAGATCGCTTCGCAATTGCCTGCATCGCGATTTGATGTGTTCCCAGACGTCTCTCGCGTCATCCCAGGTTTCAGTCTGTAGTGCGAGCTCGATCGCCCGCACCAGCGCGTCCGCATCGAGACTCTTGGCATTTTCAAGGACGTCTGTTTTGATCTCGCGCGAGTCAACCTTGAGCATCGCTTTGATGGCCGGCGACCCGACTTGCTCGATATAGTCCAGGTCCGCAATTATGGAAAACCTAATCTGGCATGCTTCTAAGATCTTGGCGTATGCCTGAAACAAACCTTTGCCACCCGCACTGATTACCTCGAGTATCGATCTCGTCGAGGCTGAGCGACCAAAGCGATCAAGGACTGCTTCAAAGAAAAGGCGATCGGAAAGTCCTTCGACGAGCACGACCTCATCAGAAAAAAAGAGGCGTTCGTTGTTCTGGCTGTTTACTACATTTAGTAGATGCCTTGCGTCGGGAAGTATTGCGGTATTAAGCCGCACTACGCGGCTCGCTTGCGCTTGGCTGAATACTCTCGATACGTACTGGATCGACTCTGGGGCCACAAACGTTGGGGAGTGAGTTGCGAGTAGAAACTGATTGCCTGTCGACTGAGCCAATCGAACGAACAGCTGAAGTAAGGTTTTCTGCCACTTTGGATGAAGGTGCAACTCCGGTTCGTCCACGATGATGAGGGCATCGCGAACATTCAACGCGAAAATTCCGAACAGGTAAGTCAGAATTTCTCTTTCGCCCGATGAAGCGTCACCCACCATGAACGACGAACCCTGCTTCTTCAGACGCACATCGTATTGATTTTTTAGCGCATTTACAGTCTCAAGGGACCATTCGTACCCCAGATCTCCGAGCAACCTCGTTAGCTCTTTAAGATTCTCTTCCTCCTGAAACTCCCTTTTCGCTGTGCCCCTGTCCTTCTCGAGCAGCAATCGATACTTCTGGGCCAGCCGACCCACTGCGAGGGGCACGATGGAGGTAGGCGATCGCGAAATCGCTGCGTCGGCATGCCGCTTCGTCTCGAACTCATTGAAGCCAGCCAGTTCCACGTTAGATTGAAAGCCGGAGGCAGATCGATTTACTCCGAGGTACACCAGTGGCGTGGCGAGGGGCGATAGCTCGAACTCGTCGCGAACCCACCCATCCATTTCGAACAATTGAAGATAGTGGATGAAAATCGCCGCCGCTGGCGTCTCATCGTGTCGTAGTCTGCCATTGAGAATGCGATAAACAAGCCGTGCGCCTGCGGGAATCTCGTCTAGATTCCACGATGTGGCTTCCTTTAGGCGGAGATTGGCGTATTTCGCGCTTGCCCGATCGGTGAGAGTCAACGCATCCGCCTGCATAGATTGCATGCTGGCTCGGTCTTTCGCCGTTACTTCAATCTCCATTTCGACCAGCTGGTCCCGGTCGCCTCCGGCGGTGTGACGTTCCAAGACCATGTTGTTGAGAACATCGTTCGCGCGGAATTCATACCGGTTTGACTGTCCTGGTATTGGGGCATGGACCGCATACATTGATGCGAATAAGTACCGCCGAAGCATTACGACGATCGTGTCGAGCAGATTTGTCTTGCCGCTGCCATTTGGACCAATGAGGATGGCTATTTCGCCGTCCAATATCAGCTCCTGTCTGTCGAGAAAGCTTCTCACATTTTGTATCGCGACTTTTCGTATCCGCATTGCCCAATTCTCCAACAAGCCAGGGGCGATATGCGCTGCCCACGTAGGCAGCCGGCCACATATTGGTCGTCCGATCGGAGACCCAGGAAGTACGCACTGGTGGCTGATCTTGTCACATTTGCCAAAGAAGTGGCCGCGCAGCCGCGCGCTACGGCAGTCGCTCGTAGGGCAGCGGACCCGCGAGGCAGCCCACCTCGTGATCACGTTCTGGGCAAGCGTCTAAATCTGGTGGGAAGCGAAATACCGGAATGTAGGGCTTCTGCTTGGGACGGCGATCTGCTTATCGCCAAAGCGTCTTCGACTGAGCACACTCGGAATGCACTTGCGGATAACCGGATAGCCGGAACCACCTCGCTGGATCGGAATGGATTCACGGACTCTTTCACTCTTTCACTGTGTACCATGCCGCACTGCGTGTTCAAACAGAGAACTCGGGCGGTCCAGGTATCACTCAGCGCGTGCGGCCAGTGCTTGGGCTCTCAGCGGAAACGAACGGACGGCGAATCCGTATCCGTATCACCCTATGTACGATACACAGCCGTCGCGGGTCGCCCCCTAGATCGGCACCCTGTAGCTCTTCGCTTGCCCGATTGTCACCTCCGCAGTGGAGGTCCTGAGGGGCCGACACCCTTGCCGCCCATAGTTACGACATACTCAATGAACGAGTCGATCGCCTCTTGAAGAGATGTTCTGAGTCGATCGACAACGTTGGGCCACTCGGAGGCTCGAAACGAGGTGCACTGACTAATTTCAGCGTGAAAGGCCATCGTTACCGCCTCGACGCCCGACGTTGTGACGGACGGAGCTACTCGCGGTGTATGTCTAGGCGAAACTTTCACTTGCCCCAGAATTTGTCCTACCAGCTCTCTCCTGGAAAAGTACCCCTTCAACCCCTTGTTCAGATAACGGTCTTCGGGGCGGATCTGTTTGTAGGACGGGATCACCGCTAGTTCCGCATCGTGCATTGGCTGTATTGCTGGTTCTTGTGGGCGGACGCCGACGGTCACGTTCCCTTTCTTTTCCTCACAGAGTCTGACTTGAAGTAAGTGCTGCAACCCGGCGCTCGCGCCAATCTGCTCCAGCATGAGCTCGAAACCGCCTAAAGAAGAAAGAATTGTCGTGGGACCCTTTTGGACTGTCCAATGCTCCCCACTTCCAGCCGTGAGCGGCCGCGCCTCGCACCTAAGAGCCGAATCGTCGCGAATGTGGGCTGCTGCCCTTTCAAACTCCCCACGTAGCCAAGGCTCAAAGCCTTCCACGACGGCCGCAATGGTCGCCGCCTCGCGAGCGCGCACTTCCTGGTTCGCGACTGTCGCGCGCTGTGCCTCCAATGCTTGGCGCCTGAGTTTGTCGATTCCGGCCAACCCTTCCGGGCTTATCGGCAAGAGGACTGCATTCCTCTCCCACGCTTCGATGTTTTCGAGGCCCTTAACCACCTCGGCCACACTTTGAAATCGGCGTTCCAGCGGGCAAATCATTCGTCCAAGAAGTATCTGCAAGAGGCCGTATCGCCCGCCGTTCGCGAATATGCGACTGTAGGTCTCCTCGTGGAAGCGCTCACGCGGAAGCACCGTACCGCCGGTGATCATGTAATAGATAACCTTCCCGAACGAGTAGATGTCGGCTGCGGGCGTAACGCCCAGCTGCCCGCCATCTTCCAATTCTGGTGCCATGAAGGATCGGGGCCCAACGACTTCACTCGCCTCCGTCGAGCGGGGAAAATCGCGAAGCAAGCAAATTCCGAAGTCGGTAACCCATGCCTCGTGGCCGTGCCCGGTAAATAGTATGTTCTCTGGCTTTATGTCGCGATGGATAATCCCGACTTCGTGGGCAACGCCGAGAGCACCCGACAGTTGTCCGGCGACCTGAAGGACGCCGTCCAACGCATTCGCGTACAAGCTAAGGCGATCGGGGCTGCTCAGGTCGCCGCCCTCGGCGATCGGCATGACCAAGAACTGCTTTTCGACATTCTGACTTCCATCGTCCAGCGCTGAATGGTCAATCAGTTTGACAATATTGGGATGCTCCAGCCGCTTGATTGCCTCGATCTCGTTGCAGAAGCGCTGATGACGGGTTGGATTCAGGACACGTTTGAGCGCAAATTCCCCCTGGTGCTCGCCTCTATCGTCGATCGCGCGGAACACTTCGCTCTGACCGCCGTGCCCGATCTTGCCGAGAATGCGCCACCTCTGTCCGTATATCTTTCCCATTTACTCGCCTGCTCTTCTTGGCTTCACCCTCGATCCTTACTCCGGTGGGATCCAAGTCGATCTAACGGACCGCGAATCCGTACGGCTCGCTGGCCACGATTGGGACCCCGTGGGACGCCACCCTGTAATCGCGCCCTATAGTTGTGGCCCCTCCGGTGCGTTCCTACACGGGCCTGGCGTCGTCGCCTTCGTCGAGGTCAGTTGCGCCGATCTCTATCGTGCGCTGAAGAAGCGCGGTGTATGCCAATTCCTGCACCCATCCCTTCGCCGCTACAGCGGCCCCGTATACGACGGAAAGCACTATCCAAAGCCGCCACCATCCGTTAAGCGCCAGCTTCATTCGCCACCATCGGCCATACTCGATAGGCGCAATTCTTCCACAAGACCCACACCTCGTTAAATTTGTCCTTCGCTGCGCGAGTAGCGTCTGGAAAGCTACTCACAACCTGTTCATGTCGAGCGCCAAAGTCCGAGATGTTGAGGTAGACGAGGAGCGACACGCTGCTCGAATAGTTCTTGGCGGCCTTCTTGGTACAAGCCGCGCGGATCGCCTCGGGCGCGCGCTCTGCCCGCGCGATATAGTTTTCTGGGTGGTCGAGTCCTAGTGCCCTATCGCCAGGTATCAAAGGGTCATATTGATACTCTTCCCCGCGGCGGCGCCCCGGAATGTCGGCCTCGGTAACTTCCCATTGCTCGGTCATCCCGTTTCGCCGCAGCGCGAAATCGGGCCAGCGTTCCGGCTCTGGAACAAGCCGCACCTCTTCCGCCGAGCGCGCGGTTCCCAGCGTTGCTGCCGCCCAAGCGTCGCGCACAAACTGGATACCCGGCTGATTGAAAAACTCCTCCCCTGTCATCGCGCCGCGAATCTCCTCATAGTGCCGTAACATTTCCTCAGGGCGCTGCCATCGTTCGAGCGCCGCGCGGTGCTGCTTGATTTTGTCTTTGGTGAGGCGAGACATCCATTCCCTCTCGGGCGGCGTCGATCAGCGTACGCCTCTGCGCGTGAACGGATAGACTGCGCTGAGTGGGGGAGGGGGCGAGGAGGGACCAGCGTTTCGCGGGCGGCAGACCGAACGGCGGACCGCGCCAACTTTTCTCCGGAGACTCGCGGCGGGCATCGGCCTAGGCCGTCACCCTCTCCGTCGCGTTCACTTCGCGCTGTCTACGGACGTACGCCAGCGTATAGCTGCGTCGAATCTCTAATTGGGGTTGGGCGACGGGCTACTTGGGGTTTTCGCAGAAAAACTGCATTAAATCAACCTCTAGTGGCGGAGACGGACGGATTCGAACCGTCGATGCACGTTTTTGCGCGCATGCTCCCTTAGCAGGGGAGTGCCTTCGACCACTCGGCCACGTCTCCGGGAAAATCTCGCCGCCGCCGCTTCGCGCGCAGCCGCGGCAGTGTAGATCGCACCCCCATGCGGGTCAACGCGACAGGGTTTACCTTGCGAAGCGCGCAGCGCGTAGCAGGGTCAGGCCGGGGCCTGCTCCAGGCCGAAGACCTTGTGCAGGGCGCGCACGGCCAGCTCCATGTACTTGTCCTCGACCACCACCGAGATCTTGATCTCGCTGGTCGAAATCATCTGGATGTTGATCCCCTCTTCCGACAGCGTCCGGAACGTCAGGCTGGCGATTCCCACGTGCGAGCGCATGCCGATGCCGACCACCGAGACCTTGCAGATCTTCGGGTCGCCCACCAGCGCCTGCGCGCCCACGTGGCCTTTGACCTTGGTGTTCAGCACGTCCATCGCCTTGGCGTACTCGTTGCGATGGACCGTGAACGAGAAGTCCGTGGTGCCGTCGACGCTGGTGTTCTGGATGATCATGTCCACGTCGATGTTGGCCTCGGCGATCGGCCCGAGGATCTGGTAGGCGATGCCGGGCCGGTCCGGCACGCGCGTCAGCGTGATCTTGGCCTCGTCGCGCGAAAAGGCGATGCCTGAAATGAGGGCCTGTTCCATCTTCGTGTCTTCCTCGTACGTGATCAGCGTTCCGGAGGCGGCCTCGATCGCCAGCGGCTGGTCCGCGTCGCTCAGGCTGGACAGCACGCGCAACCGCACCCGGTACTTGCCGGCGAACTCGACCGAGCGGATCTGCAGCACCTTCGATCCGAGGCTGGCCAGCTCGAGCATTTCTTCGAACGTGATCGTGTGCAGGCGCCGCGCCTCCGGAACGATCCGGGGGTCGGTCGTGTACACGCCGTCCACGTCGGTGAAGATCAGGCACTCGTCCGCGCGCAGCGCGGCCGCCAGCGCCACGGCCGAGGTGTCCGAGCCGCCGCGCCCGAGCGTCGTGATGTTGCCCAGTTCGTCCTGGCCCTGAAAGCCGGCCACCAGCACGATGGTGCCCGCATCCAGGTCGGCGCGGATCCGCTTTTCCTCGATATCGATGATGCGGGCCTTGGTGAACGTGCTGTCCGTCAGCACCCGGACCTGGTGGCCGGTGTAGCTCTTGGCCTTCAGGCCGAGCTGCTTCAGCGCCATCGCCAGCAGGCCGATGGTCACCTGCTCGCCGGTGGAGGCCACCACATCGAGCTCGCGCGGGTCGGGAACCGGCTGGATGTCCTTGGCGAGCGCGATCAGGCGGTTCGTCTCGCCGCTCATCGCCGACGGCACGATTACCAGATGGTGGCCGGCGCGGCTCCATTTGGCGATCCGCTGCGCGACGTTCTTGATGCGCTCGACCGATCCGACCGAGGTGCCGCCGTACTTCTGAACGATCAGTGCCATGGGGTCGACGCGCGTGCGCGAGGAAGCGTTCTCGGCGCGAATTATAAAGGCGGCACGTTGACCGTCCGTCGCTTCAGTCGCGCAGCAGCCGCGTGGCACCGACCCAGTCGATGCGGATGCGCTCCCCGTCGGCCACCAGCATCCGTACGTCGGGCCCGACCCCTGCCACATAGATCAGGCGCCCGTCGCGCCATACCAGCGGCAGCGCCGAGCGCTCGTATTCCGGAATGCGCGCCTCCTGGAAGATCTGCTTGAGGCGCTTGGACGGTCGCGTCGGGTGCGGCTTGAAGCGCTCCCCGCCCGTGCGCGGGCGCAGCTCCAGCGGCTCGGCGCCCAGCCAGCGCGCATCGAACCCCTCGTCGCTGGTGCGAGTGAACACCAGCGCGCCACCCCAGCTGGGCACTGGGAGCTCCGCTTCGCCCTGCCACTGCACCGCGTGCGGACCGACCGCGCCTCGCCGCGGCGCGACCAGGCACAGCAAGCCGCGGTGGCGGCGCAGCTCGTGATCGCCGATGCGGATCAGCAGTCGGGCATCGGCACCGGCGCCGATGGCCTGCTGCAACGCCTGCTGCAGGCGCGCGCGCGGGGGCGCCTTCAGCCCCGCCTGCGCCAGCCATTCGCGCAGCACCAGGGTGCGGCGGGCCGGCAGCAGCATCGCCAGCCGGTCGATGCGGACGGTCGAGGCCGGCGCATCCCGCGTGCACGCCAGCAGATCCTCGCGTGCCAGCGAGTGCAGGGCCTCGGCCCCTTCGGCGATCAATTCGATCGAACGCTCGGCCGCCGCCCGAAAGCCGGAGCGCAGCCGCGCCAGCTCCGGCATCACCTGCTGCCGGATCGCGTTGCGGTCGAACCGCAGATCCGAATTGCCGGGATCGTCGATGAAGGCGAGCTCCTTGAGCTGAAGGTAACGCTCGATCCGCTCGCGCGGCACATGCAGCAGCGGGCGCAGCAGCACGATGGGCGAGGCGCCGTCGGCGTCCAGTTCGCGCGCCGGCGCCATGCCGGACAGGCCGTCCAGACCGGCCCCGCGGATCCATTGCAGCAGGAACGTCTCCAGGCGGTCGTCCAGGTGGTGCGCCGTTAGAACGGCCCTGGCGCCCAGCTCGCGCGCCGCCTGCGCCAGCGCCTGGTAGCGCGCCTCGCGCGCGGCCGCCTCCACCCCCAGACCGCGGCGCTCGACGAGCACGCGCTGCACGGTCAGTGGCGCCTTCAGCGCGGCGCACTGCGCTTCGCAATGGCTGACCCAGGAATCGGCATCCCGGTGCAGGCCATGGTGAACGTGCACCGCGTGCGGCCGCCCAAAGCCCGGCGCGCGTCGATCGCGCAACGCGCACACCAGGCTCAGCAAGGCGGTGGAGTCGCGCCCGCCACTGTAGGCGACCACCAGCGGCGCGTCGGGCCGGCTGCGGGAGCGGCCCGGCTGCGGTGCCGGCGCCTGAGAGAGTGCATCGTCGACCGCCGAACTGACCGCGGCCAACAGCGAGCGCTCCAGCGGGTCAGCTGTCGGTCGACGTTTCCTTGTACTTGCCATAGCCCATCAGCCGGGCGTGGCGAGCGGCGAGCAGGTCTTTGACCTTCACGCCCTGGAACTGTCGCAGGCTGTCAGCCAGCGCACGCTTCAGCAATCCGGACATCTGCTTCGGATCCCGGTGCGCGCCCCCGACCGGTTCGGACACGATCCGGTCGATCAGCCCGAGCGCCTTGAGCCGGTGCGCCGTCAGGCCCAGCGCCTCGGCAGCATCGGCAGCGCGTTCGGCGCTCTTCCACAGGATCGAGGCACAGCCTTCCGGAGAAATCACCGAGTAGGTGGCGTACTGCAGCATCAGCACCGTATCGGCCACCGCGATCGCCAGCGCCCCGCCCGAGCCGCCCTCGCCGATCACGGTGGCGATCACCGGCACCTGCAGCTGCGCCATCTCCAGCAGATTGCGGCCGATCGCCTCCGACTGGCCGCGCTCCTCGGCATCCACACCCGGGTAGGCGCCGGGCGTGTCGATGAAGGTCAGAATCGGCAGATCGAACTTCTCGGCGAGGCCCATCAGCCGCAGCGCCTTGCGATAGCCTTCCGGCCGCGGCATGCCGAAGTTGCGCAGCGCCCGCTCCTTGGTGTCGCGCCCCTTCTGATGGCCGATCACCATCACCGCCTGGCCATTGAAGCGCGCCAGTCCCCCGACGATCGCCAGGTCGTCCGAAAACGAGCGGTCGCCGTGCAGCTCGTGAAAGTCCGTGAAGACCTCGTTGACGTAATCGAGCGTATACGGTCGCTGCGGGTGCCGCGCCAGCTGCGAGACCTGCCAGGGCGTCAGCTTGGCGTAGATGTCCTTCAGCAGCGCCTGGCTCTTGGTGTGCAGGCGCGCGATCTCCTCGGAGATGTCCAGCGCCGAGTCGTCCTGCACGAAGCGCAGCTCCTCGATCTTGGCTTCCAGCTCCGCGATCGGTTGCTCGAAATCCAGGAATGTCGTCTTCATACCTCAGTATTCGACCGGCACCGGATCCAGACTGCGCCACAGATACCAGGTGGCCACGCTGCGGTACGGCACCCACCGGCCCGCCACCTCGACCACCTGCTGGCGTCCCTCCCCCTTTAACAGGGACACCGGCGTTCGCCCCGCCAGGTAATGCCGCCCGACCGCCTTCAGCAGTCCCAGGTCGTCCAGCGGCAGCACATCGGGGCGCTGCAGATTAAAGATCAAAAACATCTCCGCTGTCCAGCGCCCGATCCCCCGGATGTCCGTCAGGCGGGCGATCACCTCGTCGTCGCTCATCCTGGCCAGGCTCGCCGGATCGACCTGGCCGTCGGCAAAATGAGCGGCCAGATCCCGAAGGTATTCGACCTTGCGCTCGGACAGGCCGCAGCGGCGCAGCGTCGCAGCGCGCCGCAGCTTCACGGAGCGGGGCGAGATCTCGCCGCAGGCGCCCACCACGCGGTCCCAGACGGCAGATGCCGCCTTGAGCGAGATTTGCTGGCCGACGATCGAGCGCGCAAGCGTCTGGAAGGCATCGCCCCGCGATGCCAGCGCGATCCGGGGGTGACGCCGGATGATCGCGCCCAGTACCGGGTCGGCCGCCGCCAGCCGGCGTTTGGCGCTCTGCCAGAAGGGCGGGCGCAGCGCGGTCGATTCGCTCCTCAGCGGCGCCGCCATGTGGTGCCGCCCGCCCCGTCCTCCAGCACGACGCCCTGCCGCAGCAGGTCCTGGCGGATCCGGTCAGCCTCGGGATAGTCGCGCCGTGCCTTGGCGGCCGCGCGCGCGGCGATCCGCTCGGCGATCTGGGCCTCGTCCAACCCGCCCGCCTCGGCGCCGGCAGGCCGGCCTTTCAGGAATTCGTCCGGGTCGCGCTGCAACAGGCCCAGCAGTGCGCCCAGCGCGCGCATCTGCCCGGCCAGCTCGGCCGTCGGGGCGCGATTGAGCTCGGCGGCCATCTCGAACAGCACCGAGACCGCCCGCGCGCTGTTGAAATCGTCGTCCATCGCCTCGGCGAAGCGCTGGCCGTAGGGACCGTCCCAGTCGACCGGCGCGCTCGCCGCCTTCGCCGAGGCTTCGGCGGCCAAGGCTGTCGGCGCTGCCCGCAGCGCCGTGTACAAGCGCGTCAGCGCCGAGCGCGACTCGTCGATCATCGCCGCGCCGAACGCGATCTGGCTGCGATAGTGCGACCGGACCAGGAAAAACCGCAGCACTTCCCAGTCGTACCGGGTCAGCGCCTCGCGAATCGTCAGGAAATTGCCCAGCGACTTGGACATCTTGTCGTCGCCCACCCGCAGCGCCCCGCAATGCATCCAGAGCCTTGCGAACGGGATCCCGAAGGCGCCCTCGCTCTGGGCGATCTCGTTCTCGTGGTGCGGAAAGACCAGATCGGGCCCGCCGCCGTGGATGTCGAACGGCTGGCCCAGCGTCTGGCGCGCCATCGCCGAACACTCCAGATGCCAGCCAGGGCGGCCCGGTCCCCACGGCGAGGGCCATTGCGGCTCGTCCGGCCGGGCGTGCTTCCACAGCACGAAGTCGAGCGGATCGCGCTTGGAATCGATCAGCGCCACGCGCTCGCCCGCGCGCAATTCGTCCACGTTCTTGTGCGACAGGCGCCCGTAGGCGGGGAAGCTGCGCACCGAAAAATTCACGTCGCCGTCTTCGGCCTGGTACGCCAGGCCCTTGCCCTGAAGCTGCTCGATCAGCTCGAGCATCGGCTCCACGTGCTGGGTCGCGCGCGGCTCGATGTCCGGCTGTTGCACGCCCAGCGCGCCGAAATCCTCGTTCATGTAGCCGATGAAGCGCGCCGTCAGCGCCTGGATCGGCTCGCCCAGTTCGGCGGCCCGCCGGATGATCTTGTCGTCGATATCGGTGATGTTACGCACGTAGGTCACGCGCAGCCCGCGCGCCCGCAGCCAGCGTTGCACCAGATCGAACGCCACCATCAGGCGAGCGTGGCCCAGATGGCAGTAGTCGTAGGTGGTCATGCCGCACACGTACATGCGCACGTGGCCCGGCTCGATCGGTTCGAGAGGATCGTTGCGTCCGGTCAGCGTGTTGTGGATTCGCACTGGAGGTGGCGGGACTCGCGTACATCCGGCATTCGCCCCGCGTGCGGGACCGCGCAGGCAGGTGTCGCCCGCGTTGTTAGAATCGAATTGGAGTATATGACATGTCCCGTGTTCGTGGCACCGCTGTGATCGTGCTGTTGGCCGCCGGCCTCGTTGGCCCGGTGGCGGGCCAGCAACCGACCCAGTGGTCACCCTGGTCGTCCGAGCTGGTGCCCGCGCCCCGCTCGGAGGCGGCCCAAATCGCCGAGCTGATGCAGGCCGGCAAGAGCGAAGAAGCGCTGAAGCGCGCCGATGAGTTCCTGGTCGACAAGCCGCGCGACCTGCAGGTGCGCTTCCTGCGGGCCGTGACGCTGATCGACCTGGGACGCCGCCAGGACGCCTCCGATGCGCTGCTGCGCCTGACGCAGGACTTCCCGGAGCTGCCCGAACCGTACAACAACCTGGCCGTGCTGGCGGCGGCGCAAGGCGGTCTGGACAAGGCTGAGCACCTGCTGCAGCAGGCGCTGGCCGCGCAACCCAACTACATCACGGCGCAGGAAAATCTGGGCGATCTGTACGTCGCGATGGCGGCGGCGGCGTTCGAACGCGCTTCCAAGCTCGAACCGGCCAACAGCGTGCTCAAATCGAAGCTGGCGCTGGCGCGGGACCTGACGTCCAAACTGAAGACGACCCGCTGATCCGGGATCAACCCGAAGGAACCCACCGATGATGCTGCAGATCACAACCATCCGAAAACTCCGCTTGACGTGCGTCGCCGTCTTCGCAACCCTCGCGGCACTGGCTTTCGGGGGCCAGGCCCTCGCGGCCCAGCCGGCCGCAACGCCCGGGGCGGCGGCGCCGGTGCGCGTGGCGTTTGAAACGAGCGAGGGCCGCATCGTGGTGGAGGTGCTGCCCGACAAGGCGCCCAAGACGGTCGCCAACTTCGTGCAGTACGTGAAGGACGGCTTCTACGATGGCACGATCTTCCATCGCGTGATAAAAGGCTTCATGATCCAGGGCGGCGGCTTCACGGCCGCCATGGCCCAGAAGCCGACCCGCCCGCCGGTTCCGATCGAAAGCAACAACGGCCTGAAAAACGTGCGCGGCAGCCTTGCGATGGCTCGCACGATGGATCCGAATTCGGCCACGGCGCAGTTCTTCATCAACGTGGTCGACAACGCTTTTCTGGACTACCCCGGTCAAGACGGGGCCGGCTACACCGTGTTCGGCCGCGTGGTCGAAGGCATGGACGTGGTCGACAAGATCCGCGCCGTGCCGACCGGCGGGGGCGACGTTCCGCGCACGACCGTGCTGATCAAGTCGGCGCGGCTCGTAAATTAGGCGGAGGCGCCATGTCGACCGTACGCTTGAACACCTCGATGGGACCGATCACGCTGGAACTGGACCGGGAGCGCGCTCCGCGCACGGTCGAGAACTTCCTGGGTTACCTGCGTTCGGGCCACTACAACAACACGCTGTTTCACCGCGTCATCAACGGTTTCATGATCCAGGGCGGCGGCTTCGAGCCCGGCATGCGGCAGAAACCCACCTCCAAGCCGATTCAGAACGAGGCGGCCAACGGGCTGAAGAACGACCGCTACACGATCGCGATGGCGCGCACCTCCGATCCGCATTCGGCCACCGCGCAGTTCTTCATCAATGTAGCCGACAACGATTTCCTGAATTTCACCGCGGCCGACAGCCAGAACTGGGGCTATTGCGTGTTCGGACGCGTGACGCTAGGCACCGAGGTGGTCGACAAGATCAAGGCCGTGGCCACGATGCGCTACGGCGCGCACCAAGATGTGCCGGACCAGGAGGTCGTGATCGAGAGCGCCGAGGTCGTCTCGGAGTGAACCAGGCCGTCGCGCTGGCCTCGGTCCGGCTGCGCGACCCGGTGTTCATCTCGGACCTGCATCTGACGCAGGATCGCGCCGGCACGGTCCAGCGCTTTGTGCGGCTGACCGAGGAGCTCGGTCGCGGCGGCCGCGAGCTGGTGATCCTGGGAGACCTGTTTGAAAGCTGGGTCGGCGACGAGGAAGCCGCCGACGGCATCGGCGCCACGGTGAGCGGCGCCCTGCGGCGGCTCACGGGCAGCGGCACGCCGGTCTACGTGATGCACGGCAACCGCGACGTGCTGCTGGGCGACGGCTTCGCGCGGGCGAGCGGCGCCGCGTTCCTGGCCGATCCGTGCAGCACGGTGCTGGGGGATGTGCCCACGCTGCTGGCGCACGGTGACGCCTATTGCACGCTGGACCGGGCGTATCAGGCCTTTCGCCGCCGCGCCCGCGACCCGTTCTGGCAGGGACTCTTCCTCGGCCGCCCGCTCGTGGTTCGTCGAGCGATCGTGCGCCAGGTGCGCCGGCTCAGCGAAGCGGGCAAGCGGTCGACGGCGGCGCATATCATGGATGTCACCCCCGAGGCGATCGAGCAGGCGCTGCGGTCGGCCGGCGTTGCGCGCATGATCCACGGCCACACGCATCGGCCGGCGCGGCACGAGCTGGATCTGGACGGGCACCGGGGCGAGCGCTGGGTGCTGCCGGACTGGGACTTCGAGGGGGGCGAGCGGCGGGGGGGCTATTTGCGGGTGGCGGGGCGTGAGATGGAGTTGGTGGATCTGGTCTGAAGGTCCCTGCTTCGCCGGGCCTAGCCCGGCTACGCAGGGCGCCCTCCCACTGGCGTGCGAGGGCGCTTGCGGCCAGCCCGCAAGTGCTTCGGCTCGATGATGGCGGCGCACATCCCCTGCAGGAAATCGACCTCGGACGGGCTCAGGCCGGCGCGGGCCAGCAGGCTGCGCAGCCGGTCCATCGAGCGCTTCGGCTGGTGCGGGTCCAGAAAGTCGATCGCGGTCAGAGCCCGTTCGAACGAGTCGAACAGGCGCTCCACCATGTCGACCGTGGCCCCGCCGGGCGGCGCCGGTAACGCGCGAGTCTGGTCCGGACGGGTCAACGCGAAACGCATCTCGTAGGCGGCAACCTGGACCGCCTGCGCCAGGTTCAGCGAGCCCGAACGCGGATCGGCGGGGATCGCGCAGCTGTAGTGGCAGCGCTGCACATCGCGGTTGACCAGCCCGCTGCGCTCGGTGCCAAACACGAATGCCACCGCTCCGCGCTGCTGCTGAAGCCACAGCGCGGCCTGCTGCGCCGCTTCGCGCACCCAGCAATGGGGCGGCCCGAACTGGCGCGCGTAGCCGGTCATCGCAAAGGCCAGGCTCACCCCTTGCAGCGCCTCCTCCACGGTCGCGCAGCAGCGCGAGTCCTGCAGCACCGCGCTCGCGTGGGCCGCGAGCGCCACCGCGTCGGCGGAGCTGCGATAGTCCTGATCGCGCGGCGCCACCACCGACAACCCGCCAAAGCCCATGGTCCGGATCGCGCGCGCCGAGGCGCCGATGTTGCCGCAGTGGGTCGGCTCGACCAGCACGAAGCGCACCGGGACCGGATCCAGGCCGCCGGCGTCCGCGTCGCGGTCCCCGGTACCTATAGAATCGGGCGCTTGCATAGTCCGCGTCCTACCCGCTTCCCTTCGATGCATCCGATGCTGAACACCGCCGTGAAAGCGGCGCGCAAGGCCGGCTCCATCATCAACCGGGCGAGCCTGGATCTCGACCTGGTCCGCGTTTCGAGCAAGGGCCGCAGCGACTTCGTCACCGAGGTCGACCGGGCCGCCGAGCAGGCCATCATCGCGATCCTGAAGACAGCGTACCCGAATCACTCGATCCTGGCCGAGGAGTCCGGTGCCAGCGGACCCGAGGGCGACGTGGACTACCTGTGGATCATCGATCCGCTGGACGGCACCACCAATTTCATCCATGGCTTTCCGCAGTTCGCCGTATCGATCGGACTGAAGCACCGCGGCCAGATCACGCAGGCGGTCGTGTACGACCCGACCCGCAACGAGCTGTTCACCGCCACGCGCGGGCGCGGCGCGTTCCTGAACGACCGGCGGTTGCGGGTGTCCAAGCGCGACCAGCTGGAAGACTGCCTGATCGGAACCGGCTTTCCGTTCCGCAAGCTCGAGCACCTGGACGAATACGTGGAAGTGTTCACGCGCGTGACCAAGAACACGGCCGGCGTGCGCAGGCCGGGCGCGGCCTCGCTCGACCTGGCGTACGTGGCGGCCGGCCGCCTGGACGGCTTCTGGGAATTCGGGCTGTCGCCGTGGGACATCGCCGCCGGGAGCCTGCTGATCGTCGAGTCGGGCGGGCTGATCTCGGACGTTCACGGCGAGGGCGACTACATGGAGTCGGGTGATATCGTGTGCGGCACGCCGAAGATCTTTTCCAAGCTGCAGGCGCTGATGCGGGAGACGCCCTCCTCGATCCGGCGCCGCGTCACAACTTCATAGGAGCGCTGCGCAGCGTGTTCTCGACGAGCCTTTCACGCCTGCTGCAGCGCCCGCGCCTGCTGGCGGCCCTGGTCGCGTCGGCCGCCCTGTGCCTGATCGCAGCGGCCCTGACCGTGCAGAGCATCGACCATCTGGAGCCGTGCCCGCTGTGCATCCTGCAGCGCTACGCGTTCACCCTGGTTGCGCTGTTCGCCGCGCTGGCAGCGGTGCTGTCCGGTCGTGCCGCCCTCGCGAGCGCCGCCCTGGGCGTGGTCTCGGCCCTGACCGGCGCCGGCGTTGCAGCCTGGCACGTGCGCCTGCAGCTTTTCCCGCCCGAGGAGGCCTCGTGCGGGCCCAGCCTGCAATACCTGCTGACCAACCTGCCGCTGGGGCGCGCGCTGCCGCGCATCTTCCAGGGTTACGGCGACTGCACGCAGGTCGACTGGACCTTCCTGAGGCTGTCGATGCCGGCCTGGGCCCTGCTGTGGCTGATCGGGCTGGGCGCGCTCCTGTTCGTCGCCGCGCGCCGCATCACGCCTGGAATACGACCTCGAATGAAGTCCCGGCAGCAGCCCGTTTGATCTGCAGCTTCGCGGCCAGTTGCTCGGCCAGCGTCGACACGAGCTGCATCCCCAGGGTGTCGGCGTGCTGGATATCCAGATCGCCGGGCATGCCGATGCCATCATCCTTCACGACGAGCCTGACGCGCCGGTCGGGCGTCTGGTCCAGCTCCACGCGCACCGTGCCGCGCCGTTCGTGCGGGAACGCATGCTTCAAGGCATTGGTGATCAACTCGTTCAGGATCAGCCCGCACGGGATGGCCTTGTCCACGGCCAGCGCCACGTCCCCCACCTCGACTTCGAGGTTGACCGTACCGGGCGACAGGCCCGCTGCATGAAACACGTCGTTGGCCAGGCTCCTGGCATATTGCGCGAACGGCACGCGCGAGTAGTCGCGCGCCTGGTACAGCTTCTCGTGGATCAGGGCGATCGCCTGCACCCGTGTCTGGCATTCCTGCAGCGCGTCCTGCTGAGAGCCCGGCCCGAGCTTGCGCCGCTGCAGGTTGATCAAGCTCGAAATCACCTGCAGATTGTTCTTCACCCGGTGGTGGATCTCCTGCAGCAGCATCTCTTTTTCCTTCAGCGCGTCGCGAATCACCGCGTTGGCGCGGGTCAATTCCGCGGTGCGCTGTTCAACCACACGCTGAATCGACGCGGCGCGCTCGGTCATCAGCAGCACCATCATCTCCAGCACGGTGGCGAACAACAGCCCCACCGCAAGGACCGTCCATGGTTGCCAGTTGCGGTGAACGATCACGTAGTCGGCGGCCGGGGCAAAGCGGATCGACCATTTGCGGTCCCCCACGGCCGAGGTGGCGACGCGGCTCCAGGGCAGGCCGCCGCCGCCCAGCAGGCGCTGGTACAGCACGCGCTCGTCCTCGGGCGCCGTATCGTCGGTCACGGTCCAATCGATATGCGAAGAGTCGGCCCCCGACAGCGCCGTGCGGACCAGGTCGCCCACCCGGTACACGCCCAGCACGTAACCTCGCAGCGCGGAGCGGCGTTGCTCCACCGTGCCCCGGGACGATCCGCGTTGGTACACGGGCAGCACCATCAGAACCCCGGATTGGGTGCCGCGTTCCTGTATCAGGATCAGGCGCCCGCTCGCGGCCGGCAGGGCCGAATCGCGCGCGCGATCGATCACCTCGCGCCGGCTGGGCAGCGAAGTCAGGTCGAAGCCCAGCGCGGTTTCGTTGCCGCCGTAGGGCTCCATGAACAGCACCGGCACGTACAGCGGGCGCGGGGCCGCCGGAATCATCCGGCCGTCCTGGCCCCGCTCGGTGATGGAGAACGCCGGGTAGCCCTCGCGACGCACCGCCTGCTCGAGCCGGCTGCGCTGCGCGGCCGGAACGACCGGACACCATTCGAGAGCCTGAACTCCAGGGTGCCGGCTCAGAAGAGGGGTGGCGAACGAGGCAAAGCTCGCGCGGTCCAGCGGTCCCAGGCTCGTGTAAAGGTCCTGCAGCGCAGCCACGGCTTCCAGGTGGCGACGCACGGCGGTGGTGAAGTCCCGCCCCAGCGTATCGCTGGCGCGCTCGAACTCGGCGCGGATGCGCAGTTGCTCGCGCTCGCTGATGTAGACATACAGCACCACGGCCAGCAACAGCGCAACGGCAGTGGGCCAGGTCAGCGCCGCGCGGCGCCCGCGCCAGCGCTCGGGCGGCGCGAACCACGCCAACAGCAGCGGCGCGGTCACCATCACGCCGATCGTGTCTCCGACCCACCACGTAAACCAGCTGAAGGGGATGTCGGAGATCGAAATGCGGCCCCACGCGTACAGGCACGCGTGTCCGATGGTGGCGCTCACCACACAACTGACGGGGCCGCCCAGGGCCAGGAACCCGACGATCTCCTTTTCGTCCTGAAGCGCGATCGACGCTCCGATGGCCCGGCGGATCAAGGCCGCGCCGAGCACCGCCTGCAGCACGCCACCGGATGCGATGGCCAACGGCAAAGTGACCGACTTGAGCATCGCCTGGGCGCTGGAAGCGTCGAAGGCGGTGAAGATGTTGACCAGGAAGTGGGCCACGAGGATTGCCGGCCAGATGCGATAGCCGAACAGCAAGATCCCCACCAGGGCAACGCCCGCCGCCGGCCAGACGGCCGTGGCGTAGCCGGGCGGAATGGCCAGAAACAGCGCCAGCCGACCCAGAACGTAATAGACGAGCGCAACGCCGACGGCGTGCGCAGTGGTCTTGAGCACGCCCTAGAGTGCGAAGTAGAACGTCGAGCCTTGGCCGACCGCCCCCTCCGCCCAGACCCGGCCGCCGTGCTTGTCGATCACGCGCTGCACGATCGCCAGCCCGAAGCCTTCGAACGGATCGGCCGAATCGAGCAGCTGGAAGGCGTCGAGCAGGCCGTTGACGTGCTGCATGTCGATGCCCGCTCCGTTGTCCCGGACGAAGCAGACCTGGGTGCCATCCTGGTCGAAGGCGCCGAACTCGATGCGCGCGTGCTCGACGTCCCCGGTGGACTTCCAGGCGTTGCCCAGAAGATTTTCCAGCGCGACCCGCAGCAGGGCCGCGTCACCGTCGACCCGGATGTCCCGTTCGATCACGGCCTTGACCGTGCGGTCAGGCGCGGCCTCGCGCAGACAGGCCATGATGTCGCGAGCGATGCGGGACAGATCGACCGTGTCCTTTTGCGGCACGGTCTTGTGCACCCCCGACTGCAGCAGCAGGTCGTCGATCGACAGCAGCAGCAGATCGTCGATCACGTGCCGCACGCGCGCGGCGGTGTCTCGAACCTGCCGCAGCGTGTTCAGACCGTCGGGCCCCAGATTGGCCGCGTGATCCTCGATCAACGACTGGCTCAAGCCGTCGATTCCCTTCAGCGGTTCCCGCAGATCATTGGCGATGCCGTACATGAAGCTTTCCAGCTCGCGGTTGGCCGCCTCCAGATCGGCGATGCGCTCGGCCACCCGCGGTTCCAGCTCGGGCTCGCCACGCCCGCATCCCGCCAGGGCTTCGGCCACCGCGCTCAAGCAACTGGCGTTCGTGCCGCGATTGTCGGAGCCGTCCGCTTCGCCCACCGAGCGCAGCGTCGAGGCGAGCCACTCGTGGCGCTGGTGCAGGCGCGTGTTGATCTCGCGCCGATTCAAGGCGATCTCGATCGCGCAGCGCAGCTGCGGCGTGGAAAACGGCTTGACCAGGTAACCGACCGGCTCGGTCTGCATCGCCCGGCGCAGGGTTTCGTCGTCGGAGTGCGCCGTCAGATAGATCACCGGTATGTCCTGGTCCTGGCGCACCGAAGAGGCCGCCTGGACGCCGTCGATGGCGCCCGCCAGGCGGATGTCCATCAGCACCAGGTCCGGCCGCAGATCGCGGGCGCGGCTGATCGCGTCCTCCCCGGTGGCAACGGTGGCCGGAACCGAATAACCCAGGTCCGTCAGTGCGCTGGCCAGGTCGCGGGCGACGATTCGCTCGTCTTCCACAACCAAAATCCGCGCCGGAGTCGCCCTTGATGCATCCAAGGAGGCCTCGGGTAAACCCGGAGTCATCTTGCGAAAACCTTCAGCATCCGCGCCTCAACTGAGGACTCGACCGACTGTATCGTATACGTTGTACAAGGGAAAGAGGTCGCATGTTGGACTGGGGCCAGCGGGCACTGAGCGCTGCAATTCCCTCTGCGGAAAGGTGTTTATGACGCCAGGCGCCGGCACGGATGCCTTAGCCGGTACAACGGGCTTGTCGGGTCATACCCCGATGATGCAGCAGTACCTCAGAATCAAGGCGCAGCACGAAGATCACCTGTTGTTTTACCGGATGGGTGACTTTTACGAGCTGTTCTTCAAGGATGCCGAGCGGGGGGCGCGGCTGCTGGATCTGACCCTGACGTCGCGCGGAGCTTCGGGCGGTGTTGCAGTGCCGATGGCCGGTGTCCCCGCGGTCAGCGTCGAGCAGTACCTTGCCCGGCTGGTCAAGTTGGGCGAGTCGGTTGCGATCTGTGAGCAGATCGGCGATCCCGCCACGGCCCAGGGACCGGTTGAGCGCCAGGTCGTTCGGATCGTCACGCCCGGCACGCTGACCGACAGTGCGCTGCTCAGTCCGAAGGCCGATTCACGTCTCGCAGCGGTCGCGCTCCAACCCGGCCGCCGCGGCCAGCCGGCACGGGTAGGGATTGCCTGGCTGGTGCTGGCCAGCGGCGATCTGCGCGCGACCGAGACCACCGCAGAGGCGCTCGGCGGCGAGCTGGCCCGTCTCGAGCCGGCCGAAGTACTGGTGGCCGAATCGGCCCGGGAAGCGATATCCGGCGTTGCCTGCGTGCGCACGCTGAATGAGTGGCATTTCGATTCCGCGCTGGGCGAGCAGCGCCTGCGCGAATTGCTCGGCGTTGCGCATCTGGATGCTTACGGCATCGAGGGACACAACGCGGCCCTGGCCGCCTGCGGCGCGCTGCTGGGGTACGCCGAGCTGACGCAGAAACAGCGTCTGAGTCACATCACCTCGTTGCGCTTCGAGTCCGAGTCCGACACGATCGGCCTGGATGCGGCCACGCGCCGCAATCTGGAGCTGACCGAGCCACTGTACGGCCGCGACGGGCCTTGCCTGCTTTCGGTCCTGGACAAGTGCCGCAGCGGCATGGGAAGCCGACGCTTGAGGGCGTGGTTGAGCGAGCCGCTGCGCGATCCGGGTGGCGCGCAGCAGCGCCACCAGGCGATCGAGGCGCTGCTGCAATCGCCGCAGGCTGCCGCGATCGGGGAGGCACTCGCCCAGCTGCCCGATCTGGACCGAATTGCCGCCCGCGTCGCCCTCAAATCGGCCCGTCCGCGCGAGCTCGCCGCCCTGCGCGATGCGCTGCCGTGGATCGAGCAGATCGAGGCCGCGGCCCGCACGCTGGACGCGCCGCTGGCGGCGCGCTTCGCAGCCTGCATGTTGTTGCCGCCGGCGCTGGGCGAGGAGCTCAGGCGCGCCCTGCTGCGCGAGCCGGCCACCTCGCCCCGGGACGGCGATGTGTTCCAGGCAGGATACGACCCGGAGCTGGACGAGCTGCGCGGGCTACGAGACCACGCCGGCCGGTTCCTGTCCGACCTGGAAGCCAGGGAGCGCACGCGCACCGGCATCGCGAATCTGCGCGTCGAGTACAACCGGGTGCACGGCTTCTACATCGAAGTGACCCACGGCCAGACCGACAAGGTTCCCGACGACTACCGCCGGCGTCAAACCTTGAAAAATGCCGAGCGCTACATCACGCCCGAGCTGAAAAGTTTCGAGGATCGCGCCCTGTCGGCCCAGGAACGGGCGCGCTCGCGCGAGCGCCAACTGTACGACGGCCTGCTGGCGACGGCGCTGCCGCACGTGCCGGCCGTGCTGCGCGCAGCCGAAGCGCTCGCCTGCCTGGACGCGCTCACGGCGCTCGCCGGGCATGCCGCACATGCCAACTGGGTGCGCCCGCAGCTCGTGCCCGAGGCCGGCGTTCAGATCGAGGGGGCCCGCCACCCGGTGGTCGAACGCAGCCTGGAAGTGTATGTGCCGAACGACTGCCGGCTCGATCCGGGCCGCCGGATGCTGATCGTGACCGGTCCGAACATGGGCGGCAAATCCACCTTCATGCGATCGGTCGCACTGGTGGTGCTGCTGGCCTACTGCGGAAGCTTTGTGCCCGCCTCCAGCGCACGGATCGGGCCGATCGACCGCATTTTGACGCGCATCGGCGCCAGCGACGACCTGGCGCGCGGCGCCTCCACGTTCATGGTCGAGATGACCGAGGCGGCCGCGATCCTGAATGCGGCCAGCGAGCACAGCCTGGTGCTGATGGACGAGATCGGGCGCGGCACATCGACCTTCGACGGCCTGGCGCTGGCCGCTGCCATTGCGCACGAGCTGGCCGTGCGCAACCAGTCGCTGACCCTGTTTGCGACCCACTACTTCGAGTTGACCCAGCTCGCCCAGGCTCTGCCCCAGGTCGCCAACGTTCACGTCGCGGCCGCCGAGGCCAATGGCAAGGTCGTGTTCCTGCACCAAGTCCGTGAAGGGCCTGCCAGCCAGAGCTATGGCCTGGCAGTGGCCGCGCTGGCGGGAGTGCCGGGCGCGGTGGTGCGGCGCGCGCGCAACCTGCTCGCGCAGCTCGAGCAGCGGGCGATCGCCAGCGGCGATCAGCTCGACCTGTTCCAGGCGGCTGCGGCTGCAAACCCGGAGCCGGCCGCCCGGGATCCGGTGCGCGAGCGCCTGGCGGCGCTGGATGCCGAGCAGCTTTCGCCGCGCGCGGCGCTCGACCTGGTGTACGAGTTGATCGAGCTGGCGCGCCCGCAGTCGGACCCCGAGCGGCCGGGATGAGCGATGCGGCGAACACGCCATCGGGCGCTCCGGTTCGCGCGCTCACGCACCTGGGAGCGCTTCGCGTGCGCGAGTTTCTGGCGCGCCACTGGCAGCGTCGCCCGCTGCTGATTCGACAGGCGCTGCCCGATTTCGCCTCGCCCTTCGCTGCCGATACGCTGTTCGATCTATCCGCGCTCGACGAGGTCGAGTCGCGCCTGGTGCAGCGCGCCGGTGGTCGTTGGAAATTGCGTCACGGACCGTTTCGCCGCGGCAGTCTGCCGTCGAGGCGCCGGCCCGGGTGGACCTTGCTGGTGCAGGGTGTCGACCTTCACCTGCAGGCCGCAGCCGATCTGCTGGCGCGCTTCCGCTTCGTGCCCGATGCGCGACTGGACGACCTGATGGTCAGCTACGCCAGCGACGGCGGCGGGGTCGGGCCGCACATCGATTCGTACGACGTGCTGCTGCTGCAGGCGTTCGGAAGGCGGCGTTGGCGCATCCAGCAAGGGGCCGATCCGGCCTGCGTTGCCGGTCTTCCGATCCGGCAATTGGCGCGCTTTGCGCCGCAGGACGAGTGGGAGCTGCAGCCCGGCGACGTGCTGTACCTGCCCCCCGGCGTCGCTCATGATGGCGTCGCCGTGGGCGAATGCATCACCTGTTCGATCGGGTTTCGCGTGCCCGCGTGGCCCGATCTGGCCGACCTGTGGAGTCAGTTGCAATCGGGCAGCGATACCGCTCGGCGTGCTGCGTTTCACGACGCCGGACTGGCGCCCTCCCCGCATCCGGCACGCTTGCCCGCTGTGATGGTCGATCAGGCGCACCGGCAACTGCTGCAACGCAGGCCCGGCCGGCAACAGGTGGCGCTTGCTCTGCTGCGGCAATTGAGCGAGCCCAAAGCCCGCGTCAGCTTCGAGGCGCCGCGGCAGCCGATCACGCGCGGTCGATTTGCGCACCTGATTCGTCGTTACGGCCTGCGCACCGACCGCCGCACCCGGATGCTGTACTCGGGCGCCACGCTCGCAATCAACGGAGAGCTGGTGCCCTTGACGGATCGGGCACAGCGGACCCTTCTGCAGTCATTGGCGGACCGGCGGGTGCTGCCGGCTCAAGGCGCAACGCCGCTCGCCGGGTCGGTATCGGCGCAACTGTACGAGTGGTATCTTGCCGGCTGGCTGCACCTCATAGTGGGCGCTACCTCGATGGGGGCACATGAGCTTCGAGGACATCGTGGCCTGTAACCGAAAGGCGGGAGGATCGGGAGCGAGGGGGCTGGGCGGCCCCCTCGCGCTCCCCCAGCCGATGTGATCGTGGCGCAACGGGCCGCGTATCATTGCTGCGCTGCGCTAGCTATAATTGGTTTCTGGGGAGATGAGGTCAAATCTGCTCGCTTTGGCGATAGCCGCGCCAACCAGAGTCCTCGCGGCAATCGGCTCTTCATAATCGACTCGTCGTCTTTTTCAAAGGAAATCTCATGAAGAAACTGTTGACCGTTGCTTCCTTGTCGGTTGCGGCGCTGGTCGGCTGCGAAAAGCCCGCGTCGGCTCCCGCTCCTGCGCCGATGGCTGCGCCGGCGCCGGCTCCCGCTCCTGCCCCGGCCGAAGCGCCGAAAGACGCTGCTCCGATGGCCGCCCCCGACGCGTCCAAGGACCAGAAGAAGTAAGCGTCTCGGGGTCAACAAAAGGCCGGCGCACTGCCGGCCTTTTTTTCTGCACTCACGGCGCGCCGACCGTCCTCCAATCCAGTCCGAGCGCCTGGTCCGCCACGTCGCATTGCACGTGCACGGGCATGCACAGGCCGCCCACGGCCTGGCGCGCCAGCTGCGGCCGGTTGTTGGTCTGGCTCAGATGGGCGGCTACCACCCGGGTCAGGTGGCCGCGATCGAGCGCCTGCAGAAACTGCGCCGACTGCGAATTGGAAAGATGGCCCAGGTCGCTTTCGATCCGCGCCTTCAGGGCGTCCGAATAGGGCCCCCCGCGCAGCATGTCCAGGTCGTGGTTGAATTCCAGCACCAGGGCGTTCAGTCGCGACAGCATCGCGATCACGGCCGGCGCCGGGTGTCCCAGATCGGTCAGAATCGCCAGACGCCGTTCGCCATCGGACAGCATGAACTGCACCGGCTCGCTGGCATCGTGCGGCACTTCGATCGGCAGCACCTGCAGCGGTCCGATCCGCAGCTCCACGCCGGCGCGGATCCGATGCAGCCGCCGCACGCGCTCGTCGAAGCGGGCCGCAATGGCCGTTCCCTGCGTGGCGTAGACCGCCAGGTCCCGACGCATGGCAAAGGCCGCAACACCGCCTGCGTGGTCGCTGTGCTCGTGCGTCACCAGGATCGCGCCGAGCGAGGCGATATCGACATCGGCGCGCGCCAGCCGCCGCTCCAGCTCGCGCGGTGAAAATCCGTCGTCGATCAGTACCCGCGTCGCACCCGAGCTGTCCGATGCCTCCACCACGTACGCGTTGCCGCGGCTTCCGGAACCGAGGCAACAGAAGCGCAGCACTCAGGTTTTCAAGGGGGGCGCGCAGCAGCTGTTCAACGGCCCGCTACTTCATCTGCTCGTCGAGCTGCTTCAAGATCCGGTCGCCGGCCGAACCGGCCTCGGGGTGCCCGTCCTTGTCCTGCACGCGCACCGCGGTGCGGTCGCCCTCGGTCAGCAACGCAACCCGGAACTGCTGGGCATCGATTTTCGGATCCGAATCGAAGATCCTCGAAAAAAGGCCCCGGGCGTCGCGCTTCTTGGCTTCGTAGTCCGGATCAAGATAGCGCACGAAGTACAGACCCTTGGTGCGGTCGCGGTCCTCGACCGTGAAGCCGCCCCGATCCAGCGCCAGCCCGATGCGGCGCCAGGCGCGATCGAACGGCTCGTCGACCTCCAGGTGCGATTCGGTGCCCTCCTTGATGATATGAGAAACGCTCGGCAGCACGGTGACGGCGGCCCCGCTGGAGGTGACCTTTTCGGCTCCGGCCTTGGCGACGGCGGCCGGCTCGCCGCTTTCGAACTTCACCAGCAGCCGCTGCAGCATCTCGGCCTCCAGCTCGGGATCGCGCGCGCGCGGCTGCCAGATCGTGCTGGTCTTGGCCGGGTTTGAATAGACTTCTTCCAGGCCGCTGTGCGTGATGAAGATCTCGGAGGTGTCGTTCGGAGTGCGCTCGATCCGGGCGCGAAACCGGTCCTTCAAGCCAGTCGATGTGACCGACTCCAGCACCAGATTGATGGCGCGCTGGATCACGCCCTCAGGAACATTGGCGTGTTTTTCCTTCCAGTCCGTCTCGACGATACCGATCGCGGGCTCGTCCCGTTGCACCTGCAGGCCGATCGATGGCCAGAAATCCTTGACCACCTGGTAGGCCTTCTCCGGCGGCAGGTCCACCGCCAGCCACCGCTGGGCGCCGTCGCGCATCAGGCGCGCGTGCGCCCCGCTGACCGAGACCGCCTGGGACGCCGAGGCGCCGCCCGCAGCCGAACGCAACGCGTTGGCCGACGTGCCCTGGTCGGGCAGCGCGTAGCGGTCGTCCTTGGGCATCGGCGCCAGGTCGGGAGGCACCTCCAGCGGCCCGTCGTGCTTCGCCTCGGACCCGTAGCCGGTGGTGCCCGATTTCGTTCCGAACAGTCCGCAACCGGTCAATGCCACGACCAGCGCACACGCGAAACAGGCGGCGCCGCCCGGCATGATCCCGGCCAGGCGCCTGCCGGTCTGGATTTTCTGCTGCAAGAAGCTCATTGCCTGCGAACCTCGATCCAAATTTCAGACCAACCCGGCCTCGTCCAGCGCGACCTGTACCGCCTCGCGCCCGGAAGCCGACAATGGAACCAGCGGCAAACGGATGCCGCCCGCGATCTTCCCCATCCGTTGCAACGCCCACTTGACGGGGATCGGATTGGGCTCGATGAACAGCCGCGTGTGCAGCGGCATCAGGCGGGCGTTCAGCGCCCGCGCTTTGGGCAGCTCGAACGAGGCGGCCGCGTCGCACATCTGGCGCATCAGGCGCGGGGCGACGTTGGCCGTCACCGAGATCACCCCATGACCTCCCAGCAGCATCAGCGCCAGCGCCGAATCGTCGTTGCCGCTGTACAGCGCGAACTTGGCCGGCAGCCGCCGCAGCAACTGCCCGGCGCGCGCCAGGTCGCCGGTGGCGTCCTTCAGCCCGACGATGCCCGGCACCTGCGCCAGCCGCAGCGTCGTGTCCACGCCCAGATCGGCCACCGTGCGCCCCGGCACGTTGTACAGGATCATCGGCAGATCGACCGCTTCGGCCACCGAGACGAAGTGCCGGTACAGCCCCTCCTGCGTGGGTCTGTTGTAGTAAGGAACGACCTGCAGCGTGGCATCGGCGCCCACCTCGCGCGCGTGCCGGGTCAGATCGATCGCTTCGCGCGTCGAATTGCCTCCGGTGCCCGCCACCACCGGAACACGGCCAGCAGCGGCCTGTACCGCCGTGCGCACCAGCTCGATGTGTTCCTTCGGATCGACGGTCGGCGATTCGCCGGTGGTCCCCACCGCCACGATCGCGTTCGTGCCTTCAGCGATGTGCCACTCGATCAGCCGGCGCAATGCGTCCAGGTCGAGCGTGCCATCTTCCAGCATCGGTGAAACGATGGCTACCAGGCTGCCGGTGATCATTGCGGGCCGCGATCGTCGAAGATGACAAATTTTACACGCGCGCTAACGCGGCCCCGCCAGCGCCAGGCGATCGAGTTGCCCCGATTCGCACCGCACCGCGCACAGCCGCTGCACCCGGGCCGGAACCGGTCGCTCGATCACGCCGTCCTCGAACGCCAGTACGTGCAGCAGGGGAGCAAAGCACGCGGCCAGCTCGAACGGCGCCAGCAGGTAATCGGGATTGCTCGGCCGCCCGAAGCGCTCGTTGCCGGCCGCGAAGGTCTCGTAGACCAGCACGCCGCCGTCGCGCAGCGCCTGCGCCAGCAGCGGCAGCCTCGGGCGGTGCAGGTAGCTGGCCACCACGATCGCGTCGTACTGGCGCTCCGCCAGCGGCCAGGGACCCTGCTCCAGGTCCAGGAGCCGGAATTGCACCCCGGACAGCCCCGCCAGGCGCGCGCCGTGCGCCGGATCCCGATCGACCGCTTCGACCCGGTGGCCAAGCGCGGCCAGGGCCCGGGCGTGCCGGCCTGCGCCGCAGGCCAGGTCCAGCACGTCCGATCCGGGCGCGAGCCGCGCGCACCACCTCAGGATCCACTCGGAGGGCGGGCTGTCAGGTGTAGGCAAGGCCCATCGCCTCGCGCACATCCCGCATCGTTTCCTGGGCCACGGTGCGCGCGCGATCGCAACCGTCGGCCACGATCGAGCGCAGCAGCGAAGGATCGTCCAGGTACGGCTGCGCGCGCTGCCGCCAGGGTTCCTGCTCGGCCAGCATCGCGTCGATCAGCGGCTGCTTGCATTCCAGGCAGCCGATGCCCGCGGTGCGGCAACCCTTCTGGACCCAGTCGCGTGTGCTGGGGTTCGAATAAATCAGGTGCAGCTGCCAGACCGGACAGCGCTCCGGCTCGCCCGGATCGGTTCGTCGGACCCGCGCCGGGTCGGTCATCATCTTGCGGATCTTCTCGGTCAGGACCTTGGGCTCCTCGCGCATCGACACGTCGTTGCCCGTGCTCTTGGACATCTTCTGCCCGTCCACTCCCGGCAGCCGGGGCGAAGCGGTCAGCACCGCCTCGGGCTCCACCAGGATCACCCGGCGCGCGCCCTCCAGATACCCGAACATGCGCTCACGGTCACCGAGCGAAATGTTCTGCGACTCGGCCAGCAGCGCCCGTCCCTGCTCGAGCGCCTCCTCGTCGCCGTGCTCCTGGTAGCGAGCCCGCAATTCCAGGTAGCGCTTGCTGCGCCTGACTCCGAGCTTCTTGACGGCCGCCAGCGCCTTTTCCTCGAAGCCGGGTTCGCGCCCGAACAGGTGGTTGAAGCGGCGCGCGATTTCGCGCGTCATCTCGATGTGCGGCACCTGGTCCTCTCCGACCGGAACCAGGGTGGAGCGGTAGATCAGGATGTCGGCGGCCTGCATCAGCGGGTAGCCCAGGAAGCCGTAGGTCGAAAGATCGCGGTCACGCAGGCGCTCGATCTGGTCCTTGTAGGTCGGCACGCGCTCGAGCCACCCCAGCGGCGTGGCCATCGCGAGCAGCAGGAACAGCTCGGCGTGTTCGGGCACCCGCGACTGCAGAAAGACGGTCGCCTTGGTCGGATCGATGCCGGCCGCAAACCAGTCGATCAGCATGTCCCACACGCTGGGCGCCAGCAGGTCGGTGGACTCGTAATGGGTGGTGAGCGCGTGCCAGTCGGCCACGAAGAAAAAGCACGGGTGCTCGTCCTGCAGACGGATCCAGTTCTTCAGCGCACCATGGTAGTGGCCGACGTGCAGTGCGCCGGTCGGGCGCATGCCCGACAGAACCCGGTCAGCGTACATCGGATCGCGCGGCAGGCTTGCAGCGCGGCACCACCCGCGTCGACGTCATAAGATGTCCCCCAGGACCCTGCCTTCTCCCGGCCGCAGTCTATCAGCCGGGCGGCGCGCGACCGGAGCCGCGCTCATGTCAGGCCAAGAGCCGAAGGATTGCCGCTGCCGAGCCGCGTCACGACCGCAGACGGTCCGGTCAGATCGATCACCGTGGTCGGCTGCAGCCCGCAGCTGCCTGAATCGATCACCAGTTCCAGCTCGTGCTGCAGGCGTGTGCGGATGTCGCCCGGTTCGGTCATCGGCACCAGGTCGCCCGGCAGCTGCAGCGTGGTCGCAATCAGGGGCTGAGCCAGTTGGCCGAGCAGTCCAAGGGCCACCGCATGGGCGGGAACGCGGATCCCGATCGTCTTGCGCGACGGGTGCGACAGGCGCCGAGGAACCTCGCGCGTGGCTTCAAGAATGAACGTGAACGGTCCCGGGGTTGCCTGGCGCAGCAGCCGGTAGGTTGCGTTGTCGACCTGGGCATAAGCGGCGATCTCCGACAGGTCCCGGCACATCAGCGTCATCAAGTGCCGCTCGTCCAGCCGTCGCAGCTGCCGGATCCGGTCCACGGCGCCCTTGTCGTCCAGATGGCAGACCAGCGCATAACTGGAATCGGTCGGAATGGCTCCGATTCCTCCTGCGTCCAGGATCCTGGCCGCCTGCTTGAGCAGGCGCAGCTGGGGATTGTACGGGTGGATCGAAAACAGCTGAGCCATGGTCTGGCACGCACGGCCGATACAATCCAGCTCGGACCGTGCGAATTCCTCCAACGCGGGGTACGCGATGCCAATTTACCAGCTCGGCGACTGGATCCCCAGCATCGACCCGAGCGCGTTTATCCATGAAACGGCCGTGCTGATCGGGCAAGTCAGCATCGGACCCAATGCCAGCGTGTGGCCATTTTCGACGATCCGCGGCGACAATGAGCCGATCATTCTGGGCGCGGACAGCAATTGCCAGGAAAACTGCACGCTGCACGCCGATCCGGGTTTTCCGCTGGTGATCGGGCAGCGGGTGACCATTGGACATCACGTGATGCTGCACGGATGCACGATCGGCGATGACAGCCTGATCGGGATCCAGGCGGTGATACTGAATGGCGCCGTGGTCGGACGCGGCTGTCTGGTCGGCGCGGCGAGCCTGATCACCGAAGGCAAGCAATTCGCCGACGGCAGCCTGGTGCTCGGCAGCCCCGGCAAGGTCACCCGGATGCTGGAGCCGCATGAAATCGAGCGATCGCGCGCGATCGCCCGGTCCTATGTCACGCGCGCGGGCCTTTACCGCACGGCCTTGAAGCGAATCTAGCCCTCACATCAAGGGGGCACAGAGGTCTGCGGGGCGACGGGCGGCGCAGCGGCGGAAGTCAGCTGCTGGAAGAACGTCTCGTCGGGGCGCATCAGGTGCAGCTCCTGGCGCGCGCGCTCCTCGATCGCCTCGCGCCCCTGCTGCAGGCTGCGCAGCTCGGCCGCCAGTGCGAGGTTGCGCGCTTCCTGTTCCGAGTTGACCGATCGCTGCGAATCGAGCTGGTGCTGCAGGTCCCACACCCGCAGCCACCCGCCCCGTCCGAACCACAGGGGCCACTGAATCGCCAGCAGCAGCACCGCCAGGACCGCGGCCAGCCGCTTCATGGCGCCGCTCAGTCCAGGTGGCCGAACGCGCCGCGCCCGGCATAGCGGGCCACGCCGCCCAGGTCTTCCTCGATCCGCAGCAGCTGGTTGTACTTGGCGATGCGATCGCTGCGCGAGAGCGAGCCGGTCTTGATCTGCCCTGCGTTGACGGCCACCGCAATGTCGGCGATGGTCGAGTCCTCGGTCTCGCCCGAGCGATGGCTGATCACGGCCGTGTAGCCGGCCCGCTTGGCCATCTCGATGGCCGCCAGCGTCTCGGTCAGCGTGCCGATCTGGTTCACCTTGATCAGCACCGAATTGGCGACGCCGCGGCGGATGCCCTCGGCCAGGATGCGCGTGTTGGTGACGAACAGATCGTCGCCCACCAGCTGCACGCGCGAGCCCAGCCGCTCGGTCAGGGCTTCCCATCCGCCCCAGTCATCCTCGGCCATGCCGTCTTCGACCGAAACGATCGGATAGCGGTCGCACCACTGCACCAGCAGATTGGCGAAATCGACCGACGACAACGACAGGTTCTCGGCCGCCAGGCGGTACTTGCCGTCGCGATAAAACTCCGTGCTCGCGCAATCGAGCGCCAGGCCGATCTGGCTTCCCGCCTCGAAACCGGCCTCGCGAATCGCGGTCAGAATCAGCTCGATCGCTTCCTCGTGGTTGCGCACGTTCGGCGCGAAACCGCCCTCATCGCCGACTGCGGTGTTCAGGCCGCGCCCGTGCAACAGCTTCTTGAGCGCATGAAACACTTCGGCGCCGTAGCGCAGCGCCTCCGAAAAGGTCGGCGCGCCGTACGGCACGATCATGAATTCCTGCACGTCCAGATTGTTGTCCGCGTGGGCGCCGCCGTTGATGATGTTCATCATCGGCACCGGCATCGTGAGCGCGCCCACGCCGCCCAGGTAGCGGTACAGCGGAAGCCCCGCTTCCTCGGCGGCGGCGCGCGCGACCGCCAGCGATACCGCCAGCGTCGAATTGGCGCCCAGGCGCGCCTTGTTGTCGGTGCCGTCCAGCTCGATCAGCGTACGGTCGAGGAAGGCCTGCTCGGCCGCCTCCAGACCCATGATCGCTTCCGAGATCTCCGTGTTCAGGTTCTCGACGGCCTTCAGCACGCCCTTGCCCAGGTAGCGCCCCGGGTCTGCGTCGCGCAATTCGATCGCCTCGCGCGACCCGGTCGAGGCCCCGCTCGGGACCGCGGCCCGTCCCATCACGCCGCTTTCCAGCAGCACATCGCATTCGACGGTCGGGTTGCCGCGCGAATCGAGGATCTCGCGGCCGACGATGTCCACGATCGTACTCATCGGATCGGGCGCAATTCGCCGGGAGTCATTCGAACCGGGTTTCCACGAAGCCGCGCCGCTTGGTGACCTGGTCCAGCTCGGCCAGCGTTTCCAGCAGCTCCGGCATCCGCGCCAGCGGCACCGCGTTGGGACCGTCGGACATGGCCTCGGCCGGGCGCGGATGGGTCTCCATGAACACGCCGGCCACGCCGCTCGCCACCGCGGCGCGCGCCAGCACCGGCACGAATTCGCGCTGCCCGCCGCTGACCGAACCCAGTCCGCCGGGCAGCTGCACCGAGTGGGTGGCGTCGAACACGACCGGACAGCCGGTGGTGCGCAGGATCGCGAGCGAGCGCATGTCGCTCACCAGGTTGTTGTACCCGAAGGAGGCCCCGCGCTCGCACGCCAGGAAGCGGTCGGCATCCAGCCCGGCCTCGCGCGCGGCATCGCGCGCCTTGTCGATCACGTTGCCCATGTCGCCCGGGGCCAGGAACTGGCCCTTCTTGATGTTGACCGGGCGCCCCGACTGGGCGCAGGCCTGGATGAAATCCGTCTGCCGGCACAGAAACGCCGGCGTCTGCAGCACGTCGACCACCGCCGCCACCGGATCGACCTCCTCGACGGTGTGCACGTCGGTCAGCACCGGCACGTCCAGCTGGCGCTGCACTTCGGCCAGGATGCGCAGTCCCTGCTCGATGCCCAGTCCGCGAAAGGAGCGCCCCGAGCTGCGGTTGGCTTTGTCGTAGCTCGCCTTGAACACGAACGGCATCTGCAGGCGCGCCGTGATCTCCTTCAAGCGGCCGGCCACTTCGAGAGCCAGCTGCTGGGACTCGATCACGCAGGGGCCGGCGATCAGGAACAGCGGACGATCCAGTCCGACCTGGAACCCGCACAGATTCATGCGGCCGCGACCCGCAACGCGCCGCCGCGACGCTCCTGCTGAAATGCGAGCGCCGCTTGGATGAACGCCTTGAAGAGCGGATGGCCGCCGCGAGGAGTCGAAGTGAATTCCGGGTGAAACTGCACCCCGAAGAAAAAGCGATGGGTCGGCAGCTCCATGATCTCCGGCAGGTGCTCGACCGGCGTGCGCGCCGGAAAGCGCAGCCCCTTGGCCTCGAGCTGCGCTACGTAGTTGTTGTTGACTTCGTAGCGATGGCGGTGCCGCTCGTTGACTTCGGAACCGTAGATGCGGTGCGCCATCGATCCGGGCTCGACCGGGCACTTCTGCGCGCCCAGGCGCATCGTTCCGCCCAGGTCCGAGCCTTCGGTGCGGCACTCGACCCGGCCGCTGCGGTCGGTCCACTCGGTGATCAGAGCGACCACCGGGTGGCGCGCGTCGCGATCGAATTCGGTGCTGTTGGCCTCTTTCAGGCCGCACACGTTGCGCGCGAACTCGATCGTGGCGAGCTGCATGCCGAAGCAGATACCCAGGTATGGCACGCCGCGCTCGCGGGCGTAACGGATCGCCTCGATCTTGCCTTCGGCACCGCGCGGCCCGAATCCGCCCGGCACCAGGAGAGCGTCGAACTGCGACAGATCGGGCAGGCCGTCCTGCTCGATCTGCTCGGAATCGACATACTCGATCCGCACGCGCGTGCGCGTGTGGATGCCCGCGTGGACCAGCGCCTCGTTCAGCGACTTGTACGAATCCGACAGCTCCACGTACTTGCCCACCATGCCGACGCGCACCTCGTGGGCCGGGTGCTCCAGCCCCTCGACCAGCCTCTCCCAGGCCGTCAGGTCGGCCGGCTTGGCCACGATCCCGAGTCGGAAGCACACGATCTCGTCCAGGCCCTGCCGGTGCAGCATCGTCGGGATCTTGTAGATCGAATCGACATCCCAAACCGAAATGACGCCGTCCGGTACCACGTTCGAAAACAGCGAGATCTTGTCGCGCTCATCCTCGGGAATGGGCCGGTCGGCGCGGCACAGCAGAACGTCCGGCGAGATGCCGATCTCGCGCAGCTTCTGCACGCTGTGCTGGGTCGGCTTGGTCTTGAGCTCGCCGGCGGCCGGAATGAACGGCACCAGCGTCAGGTGCACAAAACAGGCCGACCCGGGGCCCATTTTCAGGCTCATCTGGCGCACGGCCTCGAGGAACGGCAACGATTCGATGTCGCCCACGGTGCCGCCGATTTCGACGATCGCGATGTCGGCGCGGCCGTTCCACGCCGCCTTGGCGCCGCGCTCGATGAATTCCCGGATCTCGTTGGTGACGTGCGGAATCACCTGGACCGTCTTTCCCAGGTACTCGCCGCGCCGCTCTTTGCGGATCACCGAGTCGTAGATCTGGCCCGTGGTGAAGTTGTTCACGCGCCGCATGCGCGCCGAGATGAAGCGCTCGTAATGCCCCAGGTCCAGGTCGGTCTCGGCGCCGTCCTCGGTGACGAAGACTTCCCCGTGCTGGAACGGGCTCATCGTGCCGGGATCGACGTTGATGTAGGGATCCAGCTTTACCAGGGTGACTTTCAGACCCCGCGATTCGAGGATCGCGGCGAGGGAGGCGGCCGCGATTCCCTTACCCAGGGAAGACACGACCCCACCGGTGACGAACACGTATTTGGTCATTCGCGCGTGCACAGCCGGCAAACCGCAGTATACCGGTTGCGCCAGCGCCGGCCGAAAAAATCTTTTGGTCAGATCTCGGCCAGCACCGCGCGCAGCTTGCCGACGATCTCGTCGATGTGACTGCGCTCGGCCACCAGCGGGGGCGCCAGGATCAGCGACTCGCCGGTGCTTTTCAGGTGAAGGCCGCGGTCATACAGCCGCTTTTGGACCTCGTGGCCGCGGCTGCCCGGGGTTCCCTGCGGATGCAATTCGACCGCGGCCAGCATGCCGATCGACCGTATGTCGTTGACGCAGGCCAGATCCGACAGCGAATGGACCGCATCGATGAAGTACGGGCTCATCGTGCGCGCCCGCTCGATCAGGCGCTCCTTGGCGAAGATGTCGATCATCGCCAGCGCCGCCGCGCAGACCACCGGGTGGGCCGAGTATGTGTAGCCGTGGAAGAACTCGATGCCGCGTTCCGGGCCGGCATCGGTGATCGCATCGTAGATCGACTGGCGCACGGCCACCGCCCCCATCGGCTGGGCCCCATTGGTCAATGCCTTGGCCATCGTCAGCAGGTCCGGCGTCACGCCGAATGCCTGCGCCCCGAAATTGGCCCCCATTCTGCCCCAGCCGCAGATCACCTCGTCGAACACGAGCAGGATCCCGTTGTCGTCGCAGATCTTGCGCAGCCGGTCCAGGTACCCTTTCGGGGGCGGCAGGCACCCGTAGGAGCCGGCGGTCGGTTCGACGAACACCGCGGCAATATTTTCCGCGCCGTAGAGCTGGCAGAAACGCAGCAGATCGTCGGCCAGCTCGGCACCGCGCTCGGGCTGCCCCTTGACTAGGCGGTTCTCCGGCAGCGCCGTATGACGCATGTGGTACACGACCGGCAGCCCGGTGCCGAAGGCGCGCCGGTTGTTGACCATTCCGGCCAACGCGACCCCTCCGAAGTTGACGCCGTGATAGGCGCGTTCGCGTGAGATGAAGATCTGACGCTGCGGCTGGCCCCGGACCCGGTGCACCATCAGCGCGATTTTCATCGCGGTATCAACGGCTTCCGAGCCGGAGTTCACGAAAAACACGCGATTGAGCGGGGCCGGCGTGTACTCGGCGATCCGGTTGGCCAGCTCGAAGGCTTTCGGGTGCGCTCGCATGAACGAGCCGGCGTAGTCGAGCGTATTGAGCTGCTGGAAAACGGCCTGCGCGATCTCGGGGCGGCAGTGTCCGGCGGCCACGCAGAACAGTCCCGCGGACGCATCGATCAGCGCGCGCCCGTCCGGCGTGTACAGGTACATGCCCTCGGCCCGGACGAACAGGCGGGGCTCCTTCTTGAACTCCTTGTTCGGCGAGAACGGCATCCAGAACGCGTCGAGCTGGCCTACCGCCTCGGCTGCGGCGTGCGACATGTGCGAAGCTCCCAAGGAATTGGATCCATCCGGATCTGACTCGCTATTATCCGTCGATCCTGCCCGGGCCGACGACATTCGCAAGCGTGGCCTGCGCGCGGGTCGATCATGCCCGCGCCGCGCCCCGGTCCGAACTCCCAGATGCCCCGGCTGCCGATCGTCGACCTCGCGCGCGGGCTGGCGATCGTGCAGATGATCGCCTATCACTTCATCTATGACCTGACCTATTTCGGCTGGCTTCACATCGAAATGACCGAGGTGGCGGGGTGGATCGCCTGGCGCAATGCGATCGTTTCGCAGTTCCTGCTGGTCGTGGGCCTGGGCGCCGGGATCGGGGCGGCGGCGGGGCGCTCCGGCGCCCGCTTCTGGCGTCGCTGGGCCCAGATCGCGGCCGCCGCTGCGCTGGTTTCGATCGCCAGCGCGTCCCTCTTCGGGCCGCGCCTGATCTGGTTCGGGATCCTGCACTTCGCCGCGCTGGCGGTGGTGCTGGCGCGGCCCCTGGCGGGGTTGAGCGGCCGGATCAACCTCGCCCTGGGCGCCGCCGCGCTGGGGCTGGGCCTGTCGGTGCACGATGCCCGCTTCGATCCGCCGTGGGCGAGCTGGATCGGCCTGGCGGCCCACAAGCCGGCTACCGAGGACTATGTGCCGCTTGTGCCGTGGTTCGGCGTGGTCGCGATCGGGATCGGGCTGGCCGCGATGTGGCGAGGCCACTCATTCGCCGTGCCCTCGCCCCTGCGCCGGCTGCAGTCGGCACCGGCGCGAGCGCTGCGATGGCTGGGCCGCTGGCCGCTGACGATCTACCTGGTGCACCAGCCGGTCATGATGGGGGTGCTGTCCGTGGTGCGATATGTAGCGGCGTCATGAGCCTCTTCACTCAGGGCAGCTCGCGCAGCGTGATCGTCTGCCCGGTCGGCCGGGCCCGCAGCCACTCGGGCTGCAGCGTCACGTGATCGACGCCGAAGTCGCGCGCCAGCACGGTGCGCGCCTCGCGCAAAATCAGCGGCCAGCGTTCGATCCGATCGACCAGCAGGTGAGCCGACACCGCGTGGCGCCCCGGCACCATCGACCAGACGTGAAGATCGTGGATCGACTGGACGCCGTCGATCCGGGCCAGCGCCTGGCCGACGGCCTGGAACTCGACCCCGGACGGGACGCTGTCGAGCAGCACCAGCGTCGATTCCTTCAGCACCCCGAGCGTGGAGCGCAGGATCAGCCCGCTCACCAGCATCGACAGCAGCGGATCGACCACCGTGTATCCGGTGAAGTAGATCACGACACCGGCCACCAGC
The DNA here is from genome assembly GCA_035939615.1 of Burkholderiaceae bacterium. Lineage (GTDB taxonomy): Bacteria > Pseudomonadota > Gammaproteobacteria > Burkholderiales > Burkholderiaceae_F > VBCK01. The sequence continues at coordinate 44,593 of DASZFP010000118.1, forward strand.
GCAGCCACCGAGCCGAGCAGGTCACCAAGCACGTGCAGCAACGCCGCCCGCATGTTCAGGTTCTCGCGATGCCTCGCCAGGGCCGCCGCGACGCACAGGTTCACGCCCAGTCCGACGCCGGCGATCAGCGCGACCGCCGCGCCATTGACGTTAGCCGGGTGCCGGATCCGATCGATGCCTTCGATCAGCAGCCAGGCCACCACCGCCAGCAGCGCCAGCGAATTGACGAACGCTGCGATCACCTCGGCCCGCGCCAGCCCGTACGAGTGCCGCTCCGAGGCCGCCCGCTGGGCGAGCCGGTTCGCAGCCAGCGAGAACAGCAGCGCGGCCGCATCGGTCACCAGGTGGCCACAGTCGGCCAGCAGCGCGAGCGAGCCGGACCATAAACCGCCGATCAGCTCGACCAGCGCGTAGCCGGTGGTCAGCCCGACCGCAAGGACCAGCGAACGCGAGGCGGTCGCCTCGGAGTGGTGATGGTGCCGGCTGTCGCCTTCTCGATGTTCGCTAAAGCCGGGCGAAGTCGTTGGCCGGGTCACCGGGAGTGGGTTGGCGACAGGCGCACGGGGCAGCCGGTCCGGGTGCGGATATCCTCGGGCGTGACGCCCGGGGCGATTTCGGCGGCGACGACGCCGTCGGGCGTGATGTCGAACACGCCGAGCTCCGTGATGATCCGGTCGACCACCCCGACCCCGGTCAGCGGCAGCGTGCACTTCGGCAGGATCTTGTGCTCGCCGTTTTTCGAGGCGTGTTCCATCAGCACGACCACGCGTTCGACCCCCGCCACCAGGTCCATCGCGCCGCCCATCCCCTTGACGAGCTTGCCCGGAATCATCCAGTTGGCCAGGTCGCCGGTGGCGCTCACCTGCATCGCGCCCAGGATGGCCAGATCGATGTGTCCGCCGCGGATCATCGCGAACGAGTCGGCGCTGGAAAAGTAGCTCGAGCCGGGCAGCGCGGTCACCAGCTGCTTGCCCGCATTGATCAGGTCCGCGTCGACTTCCTGCTCGGTCGGGAAAGGCCCGATCCCCAGCAGCCCGTTTTCCGAATGCAGCATCACGTCCATGCCGGCCGGAATGTAATTGGCCACCAGCGTGGGCATCCCGATGCCGAGGTTCACGTAGAAGCCGTCGCGCAGCTCCCGCGCGGCGCGCTGTGCCATCTGGTCGCGATTCCAGGCCATGTCAGGCTCCTGCAGCGCGCACGGTGCGCTGCTCGATGCGGCGGCTCGGATGGGCATTGACGATGAGGCGCTGCACGTAGATTCCCGGCGTGTGGATGCAGTCGGCGTCCAGTTCGCCGTTCTCGACCAGGATCTCGACCTCGGCCACGGTGACGCGCCCGCACATCGCCACCATCGGGTTGAAATTGCGGGCCGTCTTCCGGTACATCAGGTTGCCCTGGCGGTCCGCCTTCCAGGCCCTGACCAGCGAAACGTCCGAACGCAACCAGCGTTCCAGCACGTAGTGCTCACCGTCGATTTCGCGTGTCTCCTTGCCTTCGGCGACGATGGTGCCGTACCCGGTGCGCGTGAAAAACGCCGGAATGCCTGCTCCCCCCGCTCGCATCCGCTCGGCCAGCGTGCCTTGCGGCGTGAACTCCAGCTGCAGCTCGCCGGCCAGATACTGCCGTTCGAACTCCTTGTTCTCGCCCACGTACGAGGCGATCATCTTGCTGATCTGGCGCGTTCCCAGCAGCAGCCCGAGGCCGAAATCGTCCAGCCCCGCGTTGTTGCTGATGCAGGTCAGGTTCCTGACTCCCGATGCCCTGAGCGCATCGACCAGCGCCTCCGGCACTCCGCACACCCCGAAGCCGCCGACGGCGATGGTCTGACCGTCCTTCACCAGTCCGTCCAACGCCACCTGCGCCGACGCGAAAAGCTTGTTCATCGTGCACTCCGCACCCGTTGCAACAAAATTCTACCCACCTTACGCCAGCGCCCAGCCATCGTCGATCGGAATCGCGGCGCCATTGATCATCCGGCTCTCGTCCGACGACAGCAGCAGGATCAGGCCGTCGAGGTCCTCGACCGCGCCGACCCGCTTGCGCGGCAGCGACTGCACCAGGCGCTGGCCGCGCTCGGTTTCCCACAGCGACTCGTTCATCTCGGTGCGCACGTAGCCCGGACAGATCGCGTTCACATTGATGCCGAACGGTCCCCATTCCAGCGCCTGCGCGCGTGTCATATGGATCACAGCCGCCTTGGTCATTCCGTACACCCCCATGCGCGGGAACGCTCGCAGCCCCGCCACCGAAGCGATGTTGACGATGTGCCCGCGAAACCCGGCGTTGGTGCGGCTGTGCTCGATCATGCGCCGCCCGACCGTCTGGGCCAGGAAAAAGGCCCCCTGCACGTTGGTGTCGAACAGGCGCTCGTATTCGGCCTCCTCGATCTCGGCGAGCTCCTGCGCCGAGGCGACGCCCGAATTGTTGATCAGGATGTCCAGCGGGCCGCATTGCGCTTCGGCCTCCGCCACCGCGCTGCGCACGCTGTCCAGGTCGGTCACGTCCAGCCGGGTCACGTGCGCCGCACCCCCGGCCGCCTCGATCTCGGCGCGCAGCTCCTTCAGCCGCGAGACCCGGCGCGCGGCCAGCACGACGTTGGCGCCGGCGTCCGCCAGCACCCGCGCAAAGCGCGCGCCCAGGCCGCTGGAGGCGCCACTGACGAAAGCGACCTTCTCCTTCAGATTCACCCTCAGCGTCATTCCAGTTCCCCCGCTCGATGCAAAATCATCTCACACTAGAATGAAAGCAAAGCGGCCTACAGGAGGAGCCCGACATGCCGGCCGGCCAGCGGGAGGCGATGGAATACGACGTCGTGATCGTCGGAGGCGGCCCGGCCGGGCTGGCGGCGGCGATCCGGCTGAAGCAGCGCGCGCTGCAGGCCGGCCGCGAACTGGGCGTTTGTGTGCTGGAGAAGGGCTCGGAGATCGGCGCCCACATCCTGTCGGGCGCGGTGCTGGACCCGCGCGCGCTCGAGGAGCTGCTGCCGGACTGGAAACAGCGGCAGGCGCCGATCGATACGCCAGTGAGCGCCGACCACTTTCTTTTTCTGGGCGAGCAGCGGGCCGTGGCGCTGCCAAACTGGATGCTGCCGGCCTGCTTTCGCAACCACGGCAACTACGTGATCAGCCTGGGCAGCGTGGTGCGCTGGTTGGGCCACCAGGCCGAGGAGCTCGGGGTCGAGATCTTTGCCGGCTTCGCTGCAACCGAAATCCTGTCAGGGTCCGCCGGGCAGGTAGTGGGCGTGGCCACCGGAAACCTCGGAATCGGGCGCGACGGCCAGCCGACCGCCCATTTTCAGCCCGGCGTGGAGCTGCGCGCGCGTTACACGCTGTTTGCCGAGGGATCCCGCGGCCAGCTGGGCCGTCAGTTGATCGAGAGCCGTGGCCTGGACCGCGGTCGCGATCCGCAGACCTACGCGATCGGCGTCAAGGAGCTTTGGGAGGTCGCCCCCGCGCAGCATCAGCCCGGCCGGGTCGTGCACACCGCCGGCTGGCCGCTGGACCCGGATACGTACGGGGGCTCGTTCATGTACCACATGCAGGACCGGCTGGTCGCGGTCGGGTTCGTGGTCGGGCTGGGTTACACGAACCCGTACCTGTCCCCATTCGAGGAGTTCCAGCGCTTCAAGCTGCATCCTGCCGTGCGTGCGACCTTCGAGGGCGGGCGGCGCATCGGCTACGGGGCCCGCGCCATCACGGCCGGCGGGCTGCAGTCGTTGCCCGCGCTCGTTTTTCCGGGCGGCGCCTTGATCGGATGCGAGGCCGGCTTCCTGAATGCCTCCCGGATCAAGGGCAGCCATGCCGCGATGAAGTCCGGAATGATGGCGGCCGACGCCGCCTTCGACGCCATCGCCGCCGGGCGCAGCCACGATGAGCTCGATGAGTACCCGCGCCAGTTCGAGCAATCCTGGCTGCACCAGGAACTGCGCGTGGCGCGCAACTTCAAGCCGTGGATGGACAAGGGGCTGTGGCTGGGCACCTTGATGTTCGGAATCGACCAGGTGGTGCTGCGCGGCCGCGCACCCTGGACGCTGCACCGTCGCACGCCCGATTACGCCAAGCTGCGCCCGGCCGCCGAGTGCGCGCCGATCCAGTACCCCAAGCCCGACGGCAAGATCACGTTCGACCGGCTGTCCTCGGTGTACGTGTCGAACACGAACCATGAGGAAAACCAGCCGCCCCATTTGACGTTGAAAGATCCCGCGGTCCCGGTGAACGTGAACCTGGCCTGCTACGCCGGTCCGGAGGCACGCTACTGCCCGGCCGGCGTGTACGAATTCGTCACCGACGGTGGCGCCGGGCAACGGCTGCAGATCAACGCCCAGAACTGCGTTCATTGCAAGACGTGCGACATCAAGGATCCGACCCAGAACATCGTGTGGGTCGCGCCGGAGGGCGGCGGCGGGCCGAACTACTCGAACATGTGAGGATGGCCCTGAAGGCCGACAGATTTCGTTGGAATGTATGCCGATGAAGAAGTCTCTAACGGGTTCCTGAGGCTGCGCGAGCGACCGCTTTAGGGAGTTAGGTAATCAAGCCGTGAAGCACGCGGGCCAACAAACGCTTGCAGCACTTGCGCCTCTACTTCAGAGGGTTCGAGAGCACCCTTCGCTGGTTGAGCGCACACCTGGTTCCTTCTACCGGAAGTCACACGCCTACCTGCATTTCCACGAAGATCCTTCTGGAATTTACGCGGACGTTAAGTTGAACCTCGCAGACTTCACGAGGGTGCGAGCCACGACGCCCGAGGAGCAGGCACGTTTGCTTTCGCTTATTGGTGAGAGCCTGGGTCCGGTCTAGGGGAAAACTCGCGACTGCTTTGCGCGAATCAGCGAGGCGGGTATGGGTCGGGTGAGCAGGCCTGCGAGGACGGAGCAGTCCTTCAACCCGTCACGCGGCTCTCATCGGCAGAGTCGAGCTGCAATCCGGGAACTTCGCGCAGCCCCAGAAGGCATCGCCGCCCTTGCGGGGGGTTCTTCCCACCATCTTGACGCCGCAATTCACGCAGGTCGGCCGCCAGTACTCGCCTTCCAGGGCCACGTCGAGCAGCCCACGCTGCTGTTCCGGCGTCCGTTTGGCAATCAGGGCCAGCAGGCGGTCGACGTCCAGCAGATCGATACCGTTCTCCCGGCCGAACTGCGCAGCGTCCGCGGTGAAGGTGCTGGTCGTCGCGAAGATGCCGCGGCCGACCTTCCTGGCGGCCATCACTCCACGCAGTTCCCGGATCTTTTCGACGCCGACTGACTTGCTGGCCCAATGCTTGCACTGCACGAGGCCGACCGCAATTCCCGGCTGCTGCCTCGAATACAGCCAGATGTCCACACCCCCGTCGGCTCCGTGCGACTGTGATCTGGTTTCCATGCCGGCTTGCTGGAACAAGACCTCGACGACCGCTTCGAAGCGGCGCCATTCGATCACGCGGAAGACGCCCGGCCCCCAGGACGACGGTCTGGTGGGTCTTGTGCGCCAGGTAGCCTTGGCTTCCTCGCTCGCACGCTCGAATTGCGCAGCCACCAGGTCTGCTTCGGGCAGGTCCAGCCTTGTCAGCAGCGTGGGCACATACTCGGGGTGTGCGGGGGCCCGCGCGCGCCCTGCTTTTGGCTGGCCCCCCACGAAGAGCAGAAACGCACCGACAACGAGCACGATCAAGCCGAGGGGCAGGATCGCCGACGCTGCCTTTCCCAACGGCGATGCCCGCAAAACAAGGGGCACGATCACGATGATGACGCCGGCCGCGAGAAGCCTGAAAGCGGCCTCTTCACGACGACGAGCTGCGCGCGACGCCGCATTCGTTTGCTTCGCCATGAGTCCCTCCACGCTTGCCGGTGGATAGTAGGGCGGCGACGCTGCAAACTACCGGGCGAACTGCTCGTGTCCCACGGCCTTCATTCGGCGATCGGCAATATGCCCTCCCGCATTCGTGATATCGCGGAGCTTGCACTCCGGCAAACCCCTGATCCTCCCGCGTGATTCAGGCCGTAGCCACGCTCTTCAAGCGCGCGCGCACGAAGTCGATGTACTGCCTGAGCACATAGGCTTCGTCGGCAAACTTGGGCGGCAGCTTCATGTTGATCACCGCCTTTTCGATCAGGTCGAGCCGCTCGGTGATCTGCTGCGCCCGCTCCGGCGCCTGCAGCTGCAGGCTGTCCCGCTCCACCGCCATCAGCTGCGCGTAGTGCCGATAGATGCGGGTGCGGATGCGCCAGTTGTACATGGTCGGCACCAGGCGCAAGGCGGGCAGCAGCAGCACCAGCGTCGGCACCAGCAGCACCACCAGCCGGTCGACCGGGCTCGCCAGCCAGAACGGCAGATGCTTGTAGGCGAAGCTCTTACCCGACTTGTAGTAGCGCGCGGCATCGTCGCTGATGGGGAAGTCGCGCTCCACGGGCGAGGGAAACTCGCCCGGTCGCGCCAGCGCCGAACCATGGCCATGGACTTCCTGCGCGGCCTCGATCAGCAGGTCGGACAGCTCAGAATTCAGGTCGTCGCGGGCCACCAGCTCGACCGTGGGCGCGACCAGCGTGACTGGCCGGGCCGGCAGATTGCGCCCCAGATCGAGCAGGCCCATCGGCAGATCGAGCCGGCTCAGGTAGCGGAAGCGGCGCAGGTAGGCGTCGGCCTGTACGAAATCGAACAGGCGCACGCCCGGGGTGTGCAACAGACGGCGGATCTGGTCGGAGCGGGCCGAGTCGCCCGTCAGGAACACGGCGTCGACGCGGTGCTGCAGCATCGCATCCAGCGCGTCCTGGTCGGCGAGCCGTAGCAGCGCCGTCGGGCCGCCGTCGTCGATCTGGTTCTCCTTCAGCAGCGCCAACGCCAGCGCTTCGCCGCCGCTGTCCTCGCGGCCGATCGCCAGGCGCTTTCCAGTCAATGCCGACAGCCGATCGATCGGCTGCGCGCTCCGGTACAGCACGAACAGCGGCTCGTAGAACAGGCTGCCGAGCGACACCAGGTCATCGGAGCGAAGGTCGGCCGGCAGGCCCCCCTGCACGAAGCCGATGTCGACCGCCTGCTTCGGATCGGCCAGGCGCTTCAGATTCTCGACCGAACCGCGCGAAGGCAGGATTTCGAGCTTGATGCGGTTGCGGGCCAAAATCTTGCGGTAGCGCTCGGCGTAGTTGCGAAACATACTGCCGTCGGCACCGGCCGTCATCACGATCGTGGATGGCGGCGGCGGCTGGATGAAGCGGCCGGCGATCGCGAAGGCGGCCACGACGATCAGCAAGGTCGGCAGCCCGACGACCGCCAGATCGCGCCATGAAACCCGCGTCAGCCGCGTCGGCAGGCGCAGCCGCGCCTTCAAATCCGGTTTGGCCTCAGCCATCGACCTCAGGTGGCGCCGAGCAGGCGCCGCAGCCAGCAGATCCCGATGATGGTCTTGCCGTCGGCGATCCTTCCATCGCGGACCCACTCGTCCAGCTCACGCCACCGCGCCTCGAACACTTCCAGAACCTCGCCCGGGTCGCGACGCGCCGTGTCGAGTTCGAGCGAGCGCGCGAGGAACACGTCGATCCGTTCGTCGCTGTAGCCGATCGCGTTGTGAAATCCGCCCAGATGGTTCCACTCGCCGGCCCGGTGACCGGTCTCCTCCAGCAGCTCGCGCTGCGCGCACTGCAGCAGCGCCTCGCCCGGCTCGATCTTGCCGGCCGGGAACTCGATGAAGGCGCGGCCCAGCGGATAGCGGAACTGGCGCTCCAGGATCACGTGGTCGTCGTCCGGCATGGGGATCACCATGACAGCGCCGGGATGCCGGACATATTCGCGAAACGTCACGTGCCCGTCCGGACAGCGCACGATGTCGCGGTGAACCCGCAGCATGCCGCCTTCGTAGGCGAGCCGGGTGTGCAGCCGGGTCTCCGCCAGAACCTCCGTGGCCTGGCCGGCCGCAGCGGCCTGCTCCTCGATCTTGCGCACACGGTGCGGCATGGTGCGCCTATCCGCCCAGCGTGCGAACCATCGCGCTCGAGCACAGTGCGAGCAGATATTGCGGCAGCACGCCCAGCACCAGGACCGCCAGGCCATTGGCGGTCAGCGCGATCTTCATGTCGGCGGCCGCTTCGAACGGCTGCTGATCGACGGGCGCATCGAAGTACATCACCTTGACCACCCGAATGTAATAGAAGGCGCCCACCAGCGAGAACAGAACGGCGATCACCGCAATCCACACGACCGGAAGCGAGGAGCTGTCAGCCAGCAGCGCCTGCAGCACCACCAGCTTGGCGTAGAAGCCCGCCGTCGGCGGCACCCCGGCCAGAGAGAACATCGCCACCGCCATCACGAACGCGTACCAGGGCTGCCGCCGGAACAGGCCCGCCAGATCCGCGATCTGCTCGGCCTCGAAGCCCTGGCGCGACAGCAGCAGCATGACGCCGAAGGCGGCCAGCGTGGCCAGCGCATAGGTGACCATGTAGAACATCGCGGCGCCATAGGCCGACGCCGCGCTGGCGGTGGTGCCGCCGGCCACCCCGGACTGCATCGCCAGCAGCATGAATCCCATCTGCCCGACGGTCGAGTAGCCGAGCATCCGCTTCAGGTTGCTCTGCGCCACCGCGGTCAGGTTGCCCACCGCCAGCGACGCCATCGCCAGCAACAGCAGCATCAGGTGCCAGTCGCCCGACACCGGCGCCAGGCCCTCCACCAGCAGCCGGAACGCCACCGCGAACGCGGCAATCTTCGGCGCCGAAGCGATCAGCAGCGTCACCGGCGTGGGCGCGCCGTGGTAGACGTCGGGCACCCACATGTGAAACGGCGCCGCGCCCAGCTTGAAACCGATTCCAGCCACCAGGAACACGGTCGCCAGCACCAGGGCCGGGCGGTTGGCGACCTGCGAAGCGGCAATATGGTGCGCGATCTCGTTGATATCCAGCGTGCCGGTTGCCCCGTACAGCATCGACATGCCGTACAGCAGAAAACCCGACGCCAGCGCGCCCAGCACGAAGTACTTCATCGCCGCCTCGCCCGCGCGCGGCTGATCGCGCTCCAGGGCGACCAGCGTATACAGCGCCAGCGACTGCAATTCCAGCCCCAGATAGATCACCAGCAGGTTGTTGGCGGAGATCATCACCATCACGCCCAGCAGCGTGAACAGCGCCAGCGAAAACAGCTCCCCTCGCCACATCGAGCGGGCCCGCGCATAGCTCTGCGCGTACACCAGCCCGAGGCCAGTCGCCAGGCAGGCGAACAGCTTGAGCACCTGGGCCATCGGGTCGGTGACGAACATGCCGCCGAACGCATACTGCACGACCTGGCCGTCCAGCAGGTTCCAGCAGGCGAGCGCCGCCGCGGCCAGCGCCGTCAGCGACATCGAGTAGCTCAGATTGCGGCGGCGATCCGAAATGAACAGATCGGCCACCAGGATCAGGCAAGCCGCCGCCAGCACGATGGCCTCGGGCAGCACGGCGCTCAGATTGAACTTGGACATGGGCTTGGCCGGATCGAACTAGAGTCCCGCCGGAAGTTTCGAATGGTTGACCTGCTGCAGCAGCTGCCCGACCGACTGGTGCATCGCATCGGTCAACGGCCTGGGATAAATGCCCATGGCCAGCACCGCGGCGGCCAGCAGGCCCATTGCCAGCAGCTCGCGCCCGTCGGCGTCCGGCATGGCGGCCACGGTGGAATTGGCGATGCCTCCGAAGATCACCCGCTTGTACATCCAGAGCGAGTAAGCCGCGCCCAGCACCAGCGTGGTGGCGGCGGCCAGACCGATCCAGAAGTCATACTGGACCGCGCCCAGGATCACCATGAACTCGCCCACGAAGCCGCTGGTGGCCGGCAGCCCGCAGTTGGCCATCGTGAACAGCATCATCAGCGCGGCAAAGCGCGGCATCGTGTTGACCACGCCTCCGTAGTCGGCGATGTTGCGGCTGTGGGTGCGGTCGTACATCACGCCGATGCACAGGAACATCGCGCCCGACACGAAGCCGTGCGACACCATCTGGGCGATCGCCCCTTCGATGCCGATCTGGCTGAAGATGAAAAAGCCCAGCGTGACGAACCCCATGTGCGCGATCGACGAGTACGCGACCAGCTTCTTCATGTCGGTCTGGACCAGTGCGACGAAGCCGATGTAGATCACGGCGATCAGCGACAGGGCGATCACGAAGCCGGCCAGGTGGTGGGCCGCGTCCGGCGCGATCGGCAGCGAAAAGCGCAGAAATCCGTAAGCGCCCAGCTTCAGCATGATCGCGGCCAGCACCACCGATCCGGCCGTAGGCGCCTCGACGTGCGCATCGGGCAGCCAGGTATGGACCGGCCACATCGGCACCTTGACCGCGAACGCCGCGAAAAAGGCCAGAAAGAGCAGGATCTGGGCTGTCAGGCCGATCGGCATGCGCTGCCAGGCAAAAATGTCGAAGCTGCCGCTCGAACCCTGGTACAGGTAGACCAGCGATACCAGAAACAGCAGCGACCCCAGCAGCGTGTACAGGAAGAACTTGATGGCCGCGTAGACGCGGTTAGGCCCGCCCCACACGCCGATGATGATGTACATCGGGATCAGCGTGGCCTCGAAGAACACGTAGAACAGCAGGCCATCGACCGCGCTGAACACGCCGATCAGCAATCCCGACAGGATCAGGAACGACGCGTAGTACTGGGCCACCCGCTCGCCGATGGCTTTCCAGCCCGCCAGCACCGCGATCACCGTGATGAAAGCGGTCAGCGGCACGAACCAGATCGACAGGCCATCGACGCCGAGGTGGTAATTGGCGTTCAGCGTGCCGATCCAGACCGCCTTTTCCTCGAACTGCAGCCCCGCCCGCTGCAGGTCGAATCCGCTCACCACCGGAGCGGTCGCCAGCAGCCCGATCAGGCTGCCCACCAGTGCCACCGCGCGCACCACGCCGGCCGATCCGTCGCGCCCGGCCCACAACAGGAAAACGCCGAACAGGATCGGAATCCAGATCGCCGCACTGAGCCACGGAAAAGCTGTCATGGCCGCTCAGCGCGACGCCGCCACGATGTACGGCCAGGTCAGGAACGCAAACAGCACGGCCGCCACGCCCACCAGCATCGCGAACGCGTAGTGATAGATATAACCGGTCTGGGCCCGCCGCACCAGCAGCGCGATCCACCCCACCAGCCGCGCCGATCCGTTCACCGCCACCCCGTCGATCACGGCCACGTCGCCGCCGCGCCACAACACCCGGCCGATCAGTCGGCCGCCGGTGCCGAACACGATCTCGTTGAACCGGTCCATGTAGTACTTGTTGTCCAGGAACGCATACAGGCCGCCGAACCGCGCCCTCAACCACTGCGGCAAATCCGGGCGCTTCAGGTACAGGAACCACGCGGTGGCGACCCCGGCGGCGGCCAGCCAGAGGGGCAGGTGCGCCACGCTGTCGAGCGCCATCTCGAGCGCCCCGCGGAAATCCTCCGCGAGCGCTCGCATCGCGGGGTGCCGGGCGCTGTCGACGAAGATCGAACCGGCGAAGAAGTCGCTGAACAGCATCCGCTGGATGGCCAGGTAGCCGATCACCACCGACGGAATCGCCAGGGCCACCAGCGGGAACGTCACCACCCAGGGCGATTCGTGCGGCGGATGATGCTCGGCGTCGAAGCGCGGCTTGCCGTGGAATGTCAGGAACAGCATCCGGAACGTGTACAGCGCCGTGACGAACACCCCGGCGGTCACTGAAAATTGCGCGAACCCGACGATCCAACCCGGCAGGTTGCTGTGCGCGACCGCCTCGATGATGCTGTCTTTCGAATAGAAGCCGGCGAAACCCGGCGTGCCGATCAGCGCCAGCGCGCCAATCAGCGTGGTCAGGTAGGTCACGGGCATCCAGCGCGCCAGCCCGCCCATCTTGCGCATGTCCTGCTCGTGATGCATCGCGATGATCACCGAGCCGGCGCCCAGGAACAGCAGCGCTTTGAAGAACGCGTGCGTGATCAGGTGGAAGATCCCCACCGAATAGGCGGACGCGCCCAGCGCCACCGCCATGTAGCCGAGCTGCGACAGCGTCGAGTAGGCGATCACGCGCTTGATGTCGTTCTGCACGATGCCCAGCACCCCCATGAAGAACGCGGTAAAGGCGCCGATAAACAGCACGAACGACAGCGCCGTGTCGGACAGCTCGAACAGCGGCGACATGCGCGCCACCATGAAGATGCCGGCCGTCACCATCGTGGCCGCGTGGATCAGCGCCGAGATCGGCGTGGGGCCCTCCATCGAATCGGGCAGCCAGACGTGCAGCGGGAACTGGGCCGACTTGCCCATGGCGCCGATGAACAGGCAGATGCAGATCACGGTCGCCAGCGGCCAGTCGGTGCCGGGCAGCACCGCCCCGGTCAGCGATCCGGCCGCCCCGAAGACCTGGCGGTAGTCGAGCGTTCCGAAGTGGGCGAACACCAGAGCGATGCCCAGCAGGAACCCGAGGTCGCCGACCCGGTTGACCAGAAATGCCTTCAGGCTGGCCGCGATCGCCGTGGGGCGTTCGTACCAGAACCCGATCAGCAGGTAGGACACCAGTCCCACCGCTTCCCAGCCGAAAAACAGCTGCAGGAAGTTGTTGCTCATCACCAGCATCAGCATCGAGAACGTGAACAGCGCGATGTAGGCGAAAAAGCGCCGGTAACCAGGGTCGTCGGCCATGTAGCCGATCGTGTACACGTGAATCATCAACGACACGAAGCTCACCACCAGCATCATCGTGGCGGTGAGCGTATCGATCAGGAAGCCGATGTTGAACCGCGCCGCACCGACCTGGGTCCAGGTGTAAAGGTCGGCCTGGATCGTCCCTCGGTTCAACACGACGTGCTGGAACACCAACGCGGAGGCGATCGTGGCCGCTGCAACGCCGAGGATCGCCGCCCAGTGGGCGCCCTGGCGTCCGATGGTGCGGCCGAGCAGGCCCGCGATCAGGGCGCCCGCCAGCGGCGCCAGCGGCACGATCAGGCATAGGCCGATCCACCGGTCCATCGGCTCAGCCCTTCAGCGAGTCGAGCTCGTCGACGTTGATGGTGTGAACCGAGCGGAACAGGGCCACCATGATGGCCAGCCCGATGGCCGACTCGGCGGCCGCGACGGTCAGGATGAAGAACACGAACACCTGGCCGTGCAGATCGCCCAGGTAGCGCGAGAACGCGATGAAATTCGTGTTCACGGCCAGCAGCATCAGCTCGATCGCCATCAGCAGCACGATCAGGTTCTTCCGGTTCAGGAAGATGCCGATCACGGCGATCGCGAACAGCAGCGCCCCGACTCCCAGGTACGCGGACAACGAGACCATGGCCTGTTGCACTCCTCGAGGTGTCTTATCCCTTTGTTGGGTCGGCCGCCGCTCCGGCGGCCGCGGCCGGGCCCGGTTCGGACGGCATCTGCACGATCCTGAGACGGTCCGACGGCCGCACCGCGACCTGCTCGGCCGGATTCTGGTGGCGGGCATCCTTGCGGTGGCGCAGCGTCAGCGCGATCGCCGCCACGATCGCCACCAGCAGCACGGCCCCCGCCACCTGCAGCGGCAGCAGGTAATCGGTGAACGCGAGCCGCCCCAGCGCGCCCGTGTTGCCGCCCCGCAAGACCGGGGCCTCGGCCAGGCTCTGCCAGCTTCCGTGCGACAGCACCAGCCACAGCTGCAGGGCGATCGCGATCGCCACCAGCAGCGCCGCCGGCAGGTGGCGCCAGAAACCGGCGCGCGTGCGGTCGATGTTGATGTCCAGCATCATCACGACGAACAGGAACAGCACCATCACCGCGCCCACGTAGACCAGGATCAGCACGATCGCGAGGAATTCGGCGCGCAGCTGCATCCACAGGCAGGCCGACGAGAAAAACGCGAGCACCAGGAACAGCACCGCGTGGACCGGATTGCGCGCCGTGATCACGCGCAGTCCGGCCAGCAGCGTGCAGACCGCGAACACGATGAAAAGGACGCTTTGGGTATCCAGGGGCAGTCCTGCCTCAACGATAAGCCGCATCGGCAACACGCGCCGCTGCGATCTCCTTCTCATAGCGATCGCCGATCGCGAGCAGCATCTCTTTGGTGTAGACCAGGTCGCCGCGCCGCTCGCCGTGGTATTCCAGGACGTGCGTTTCCACGATCGAATCGACCGGGCAGCTCTCCTCGCAGAAACCGCAGAAGATGCACTTGGTCAGGTCGATGTCGTAGCGGGTCGTGCGCCGCGTTCCGTCGCTTCTCTGCTCCGATTCGATCGTGATCGCCAGCGCCGGGCAGACCGCCTCGCACAGCTTGCACGCGATGCACCGCTCCTCGCCGTTCTCGTAACGCCGCAGCGCGTGCAGCCCGCGAAAGCGCGGCGACAGCGGTGTCTTCTCCTCCGGATACTGGATCGTGATCTTGCGCGAGAACAGGTACTTTCCCGTCAGCGCCATCCCCTTGAACAGTTCGCGCAGCAGCAGCGAGTCGAAAAAATCCCCCATCGCCTGGATCGGTCCCTTGCTCATGGTGCAACTCCCTTGGCCACGGCGGCCGGCGCAGCTAATGTCGGGGCCGCCTTCGCCAAGGCTCCGTCGGCCTTGGCGGCCTCAGCCGCG
>DASZFP010000119.1:0-27385 GCA_035939615.1 Burkholderiaceae bacterium
GACAAGACAAGCCGCCTGGTCGTGATGGACTCGCCGGTGCCCGGCATCCCGCCGTGGAACCAGATCGTGCGCCTGCCCGCGTTGTGGCACTTCAACTTCGGCGGCCCGGACGCCGAGCGCCTGGTCGCCGGCCGCGAGCGCGTCTACCTCGACCGCTTCTGGAACGAGTTTGCCGGCGACCCGTCGAAGATCGACGAAGCGACCCGCCGCCACTACGCCGCGATCTACGGCAGGCCCGGCGCGATGCATTCCGCGTTCGCCCAGTTCCTTGCGATCGGCCAGAAGGACGAGTCCGACAACCTCAAGGCGATGGAGACGAAGCTGGCGATGCCGGTGCTCGCCATCGGCGCCGCGAAGGCCTTCGGCGCCAACGTGGCGGTCGTCATGCGCAACGCGGCGACGAACGTGCAGGAAGTCATCGTGCCGAACGCCGGCCATTGGCTGATGGAGGAAGCGCCCGCGGCAACGATCGCCGCGGTGCAGGACTTCCTCGCAGCGCACTGAGTCCGGCGGCCGCTCCGTGCTGGAATCAGTCGCGAGATGTTGTACAAGTTCTGTACTGGGGATTCCGACCTGGGCGTTTCGCACGTGTTGAACTTGCTGTCGGTGCTCGGGTTGCGCGTCCAGATCGTTCGTGGCTCGAGGTCCGTCTGACGCCGAAAGCGAAGTCCGTCGCTGGAGCTAGGAGGCGACGTACTTAGGCAGATGGCGCGCGAGATAATCGACGAAGGTTCTTACGGTCGGCAATAGTCCTCGCCGATAGGGCAGCAACGCGCTGAAGGTCGATTCGTCAGCGAACCATCCCGGCAGAACTTGCGTCAGTTCGCCAGTGCTTAGCTCGCTCTTGCAAACGTAGGCAGGCAGAGCGACGATTCCGACTCCCTCGATCGATGCTCGCTTAAGGCTGGACATGTCATTGCTGACCAGTCGGGGCGCCGGCGGCTGAATCAGTTCGCTGCTACCTCCCCGCCGCGAGGTCGAGTGCCGGCGTAGGTGCCAAGAGGCAGTTCTGTTCGCTCTCCATACGAAAACGCAAGGGAATTGCTTCAGCTCTTGAGGCGTCTCCGGAGATCCGGCGCGTTTGAGATACTCGCTGCCCGCAACAAGAATCCACGGGGCGACGGCCAGCCTGCGGCGGACAAGCGTGGAGTCCGGCAGCTCACCCGAGTGCGCACGGATGGCGACATCGAAATTCTCGGCCAGCAAATCGACCTGTCGGCTTGTCACGTACTCGACGAGGTCGACCCTTGGGTATTCCTGCATGAAGCGCATGACGATGTCGCGAAGGGCGAATTGTGCCGTACCTATCGCCGCTGTGAATCGTACGACGCCGACGAGTTCAGTGACCCTCTGCCGCGCATGCGACTCGGCCTCCTCGGCCGCTCGGACCATGAGCAGGGCGTGCCGGTAGAAGTCTTCGCCTGCCTGCGTCGGGCCGAAGTGCCGCGAGGTGCGATTGAGCAGGCGAACGCCGAGCGCCGCTTCCAGCTGTTGCATGCGATAACTCAATGTGGACTTGGGCATGCCGAGACTTCGACCTGCGGCTGTGAAGCCGCCCCGGTCGACGATCTGCACGAAGTAGAAAAGGTCATTAAGGTCGAGCATCGGCCCCACCCCGTTGGCGGCGCTGCATAGCCGTCCAATGCATTGGACGATGGGTCCCAAATCTCCAGTCTTCTGACGAGCAGGTCAAGCCCGTATCTTTGCGCAATCGGAACGTGACATCCCCAACCAAGCGGACCATTCCAATGAAGCGCATTCGAACACAGGATTCCTTGCCATGAACTCGCCACATGTCTACGAACGCCTGACCCGCGACAACGCCGTTCTGCTGCTGGTCGACCACCAAGTCGGCCTCTATACCGGCGTGCGCGACATCGGAACACTGGAGCTCAAGCACAACGTCGTCGGCCTGACCAGGGCGGCGCTGGCGCTGAAGGTGCCGGTCATCGTCACCACGACGACCGAGAAGATGTGGGGGCCGCTGATCCCAGAACTCGCCGAAGCGCTGCCGGGCGTAAAGCGCATCGAGCGCACCACCGTCAACGCCTGGGACGAGCGCCGCGTCGTCGATGCGGTCAAGGCGACCGGCCGCAAGAAGCTGATCGTCACCGGAATCTCGACCGACACCTGCCTCGCCTTCCCGGCGATCTTGGCGATCGCCGACGGCTACAGCAGCTATGCGGTGGTCGATGCCTCCGGCGGCTTCACGAAGACCCAGGTCGAGATGGGCGTGTTGCGCATGCAGCAGGCCGGCGTGATTCCCGTCGGTTACTCGAACGCCGCCATCGAGATCCTGGCCGACAACGCCGCACCGGAAGCCGACGCCGTCTACGCCGCGCTCGGCATGCCCTTCGCCGGCCTCGTGTTCGGCCTGAAGCAGTACTTCTCCGCTCGCTAAGAGCGCAACTCAACCAGGAGAATCAGTTATGGGTACTCTCGCATCAGCTGTTTCAGTCGTATTAGTTCACGGCGGTTTTGTCGACGGCTCCGGGTGGGACGAGGTCTATCGCGTTCTCAAAAAGGATGGCTACCGAGTGTCCGTGGTTCAGAACCCAACCACTTCGCTGGACGCCGATGTGGCGGCTACGAAGCAAGTAATTGCGGCGCAGACGAGGCCGGTCGTTCTGGTCGGTCATTCCTACGGCGGAGCGGTCATCACCGAAGCTGGGAATGACCCCAAGGTGGCGGCGCTCGTATACATCGCAGCGTTCGCACCTGACAAAGGGGAGTCGGTGTCGTCCCTGATCAAGAATGCGCCTCCCGGTGCACCGGTCCCACCCATTCTGCCTCCGCAAAATGGGTTCCTGTTCCTCGACCCCGCGAAATTCGCGGACAGCTTCGCAGCCGACATTCCGGCAGATCGCGCTGAGTTCCTGGCGAACTCGCAGGTGCCCTGGGGGCTAGATGCGCTCAATGGAGCGGTGACGTCTCCCGCCTGGAAGACTAAGCCGAGCTGGTATCTGGTTTCGACGGAAGATCGCATGATACCGCCGCCTGCGCAGCGATCGATGGCAAAGCGCGCCGGTGCTACCTTGACAGAGGTCGCAGGAAGTCACGCAATCTACATGTCGAAGCCAAAGGACGTGGCTCTTGTGATCCAGAGGGCTGCTGCCGCATTGGCCAGTCAAGATCGGTGACCTTCGATCAACGCCGCCGCCGCTCATGGCGGCGGCGTATTAGGCTCAGTAGTCATTTGGCTCGAAGTGTCCGCTCCGCTCTAACCTGAACGTCTCGTTCGGAGCAGGTTCGCAGGTTCACCCGCCCGCTGCTATACAAGAATGCCGGTGGAGTGTCCGTAGAAAAAAAAGACCGCTCGCGCGGTCTTTGGGTCGCGCAATGGTGGAGGCGGCGGGAATCGAACCCGCGTCCGCAAGCGATTCACAGACGGCTCTACGTGCGTAGCCGGCCTATTTGATTCTCGCCGTGCGTTTAGCCAGCCGGCAGGCCGACGCACAGCCAGTCACTTGATCTCGATCCGGACGCCGTGACCTCGCCTGGATCCAGCCACTGAAAATGGCGCTGCTGCCGGTTGCCCGGCCTAGCCCAGTGGCCGGCTAGTGCAGCGTCTCACCGGTTTTAGGCGGCGAGAGCGAAACGCTCGTTGTTGGCGTTTGTTTGGCTTCCAGTTGGATTTACGAGGTGACTGGCCCTCGGCATGCACCGCGCTGCTTCACAACCTGCGTCGAAACCAGGTCGCCCCCAGTGTCGATTTCGATATTGTAGTCCGTAGATGCGGGCGCCGGCCGCTTGTTGCAAGATGCTGGATTGCGGTCCGGGGTGGCCGCAATTTGACCTGGGCTCGGAAGTCGGCCGGGCCGCGACGGGGAGACCAAAATGACAATACGGCATTTCGCGCTTCGAACACTGATGGTCCGGCTGGGCTTGTTGACCGCGGCGGCGATTCCGATCGGCGCCCTGGCCGACGAGACCTGCAATTCGCCTTACATGGCCGGGCTGATCAAAGGTCAGGAAGACTACGTGCAGGTGTGGACGCTGGGGGTGGAAGGCTGGGGCGACGGCTCCGACAAGCTGGTGACGATCGACGCCAATCCCCGCTCCAAAACCTACGGCAAGGTGGTGCACAAGGTTTCCGTGGACGGACGCGGCGAAGCGCACCACATGGGCTTCACGGACGACCGCCGGTACCTGTGGGCGGGGCGGCTGGACGACAGCAAGATCTTCGTGTTCGACGTCGGCGCCGACCCGTCCAAGCCGAAGCTCGTAAAGACCATATCGGATCTGCCGGCCCGCGCCGGGCTGGTCGGGCCGCATACGTTCTATGCGCTGCCGGGCCGCATGCTGATCGGAAACCTGTCCAACACCAGGGACGGCAGCGGCGTGACCGGCCTGGCCGTCTACAACAACAAGGGCGACTTCGTGCAGCAATACCCGCTGCCGACCGATCGGGTCAACGGCGTGCAGGGCGACGGCTACGGTTACGACGTGGCGATCGATCCGGCCAAGAACGTGCTGCTGACGTCGAGCTTCTCGGGCCGGAGCAATTACATGCGCGACCTCGGATCGCTGATCAAGGACGAGGCAGCCATGAAGCATTTCGGCAACACGATCGTGCTGTGGGACCTGAAGGCGATGCAGCCGCGCCGGATTTTCAGCGTGCCGGGCGCGCCCCTGGAGATCCGCTGGTCGCTGAATCCGGACGACCACTGGGCTATCACCGCCACGGCGCTGACGTCCAAGCTGTGGCTGGTCCGGCAGGACGCGAGCGGTGAGTGGCAGGCCAAGGACGTGGGCACGATCGGCGATCCGGCCAAGATTCCGCTGCCGGTGGACATCTCGATCCGCGCCGACGGCAAGGGGCTGTGGGTGAACACCTTCATGGACGGCACCACGCGCTACTTCGACCTCACCAATCCTGAGGCGCCCCGGCAGATCTACGCGAAGCAGACCGGGCGCCAGGTGAACATGATCAGCCAGTCCTGGGACGGAAAGCGCGTCTACATCACATCGAGCTTGCTCGCGCATTGGGACAAAGCGGGCGCCGACAACGAGCAGTTCCTGCGCGCGTTCAACTGGGACGGTAAGGATCTGACGCCCGCCTTCGAGGTGGATTTCGCCCAGGAAAAGCTCGGGCGGGCCCACCACATGAAGTTCACGGCGCGTCCGGTCGGGGTGGCCGCGGACGATGCGACACCGGTTCCGGCCGTCGGCTACTGAGGCCGCTGCGCTGCGCGCTGCCTGGCAAGCGGCGGCTCGCAGCGCGGTGCTGGCCGGCGCGCTGCCGCTGTGCTCGGGCGTGATGGCGGCCGCCGATCCCGGGCTGCCGCGCGCGCCCCAGATGCAGTTCGTGCCGACGCCGGCCGGCACCTATCGCCTGCAGCGCATCCAGGCCTGTCCTGACGGCGAGCTGCTCGATTCGTCGGGCCGTCCGCGCCGGCTGTCGGAGCTGACGCGCGGCAAGATCTCGCTGGTGACGTTCTTCTATACGCACTGCACCGACCCGCTCGGATGCCCGTACGCGTTCGGGTTGATGGCCGATCTGCGCGACCGGCTGATGGCAGACCCGGAGCTGCGCCCGAACGTGCGCTTCGTGAGCATCAGCTTCGATCCCACGCGCGATGCTCCCGCCCAGCTGCGCGGCTATGCGCGCGACCTGTCGGCGCGGGCACCGTTCGAATGGGAGTTCCTGACGGCCGCGTCGACGGCCCGGCTTCAGCCGCTGCTCGACGATTTCGGTCAGGACACGCGCGTCGAGCCGCCCCGCGCGGGGGGAGCTGCCCGAACGATCCACCATATGCTGAAGCTTTTCCTGATCGACGCCGGCGGTACCGTTCGCGAGATCTATGCGCTCGACTTCCTCCAACCCGACGTGATGCTGAACGACATTCGAACCTTGAGGCTGGAGGCCACCCCCTGAGTTGGGGTTGATTCGAGGTCTCGGCGCGGGCGGATGCCCGGCAGCGGCGGCCCTTCAGTGCGCCAGCGGGTTCGGACGCAGCTGGATCTTGTAGACCTTCGGATAGGCGTCCTTGCCGCCTTCGCCGTGGAAGTTGGCCCGGGTGCCCGAGGTGGTCCACAGTCCACGGCCTTTCCAGCCGGCGCCGGCATCGTCGATGCGGCCGTCGACGTTCTTCGTGAAAAAGCCCATCGGATACGGCACGCGCAGGCGCACCGGCTGGCCGTCGGCCAGCGCCAGCAGCGCCTCGCCGCCATTGGTCATCGCGATCGGAACGTTGGCGCCAAGCCCGAGCGTGTTGTAGCGGTCCACCCAGACGTAGTAGGCGTGGTCGGCGCTACCGTTCGGGTCTGCGCCCTTGAATTGCGGGCCGGGGAAGCGGTACAGCGTCCAGCCTTCGGGGCACTGGCGGCCGTCGGCCGTGGTCGGGCCATTGAGCGGCCCCTTGCAACGGCGCCGGTCGAAGCTGGCCAGGTGTCCGCTGGAGAGCGCGGTCCAGGCGACGCCGTTCAGGTCGACGTCCAGTCCGCGCGGACCGAACGCGCCGGGCGGGGGCTGGTAGATCTCGGCGAGCGAAGTCCGAGCTGGGTCGCTGCCCGGCGTGAGGCGGATCAGGTAGCCGGGCTGCTCCACGCCGTACAGTCCCACTGCCATCGACTGCCCCCAGACGGCGTCGTCCACCGGACTGGGCATGACGCCGTAGAAGGCGGCCATCACGCGCTCGTCCTTGCGCGGGTCCAGCGGCTGGCCGGCCGGCACGTAGTCGTCGCGCCGGCCATTGCCGTTGGTGTCGACGACGAGCGGCGTCCAACCCTGAGCCTGGGCCGCATCATGGGTCTGCAGGTACCGGCGCGTGTTGAGCCAGCCGACCACGCCGCTCGCCGGGGAGCCGGCGCTGGTCCACAGCGTCTCGTCGCCGTCGTGGGCGAAATACAGGTGGTGCGTCGTAAAGCACGTGTCGATCAGGTGCCATTGACCGGTGGCGGGCTCGTACATCGAAAGCTGGCGCGAGGACTCCGCCAGCGGCGCGACCTTCGTCGATGCCAGGCTGGAGCCGGCCTTGCAGAAATCCGGATTGGCGGCGGAGCGGATGCGGGCCGTGAACCAGACCCGGCCGTGCTCGTCCATCATCACGTTGTGAACGCTGGTGTGGCCGTCCCAGATCGGTTGCATATCCCAGTACGCCGACTCCGCGTGGGGCAGGTCCGCAGCCGAAGGCGTGTGCGGGTCCAGGTACGGATGCCGCACCGTGGCGGCGACGTTCTTCACCGGGTCCAGCGTCGGAACCAGGTCGGTGCTCTCTTCGGTGGAGCCCCAGATCAGGCCGTTGGCGTTGACGGTCGGATGGCGCTTGTCGGTCGAGATGGCATCGTGAAGGTAATACCGGGGAGAGGACCAGTCCCAGATCGAAACGACCACGTTGCGCTCCACGCCCCTGGGACGCTCGGGTTTGTCGAACGGCACTTCGCCCGCCGCGATCCGATCGGTCCAGTCGGCAAACAGCTTCAGCGCATGCTCCGCGCCGAATCGCCCCAGGATGGTCGCCATCGTGGTCATCGCCTGGCCGGCCTGGGTGCGCCGGGCCCACGCGGAAAACGAGTCACCCGGCTTGCGGAACACCTCGGGCACCTCGCGCATGCCCCGCGTGCCCAGCGCATGGCAGGACTGGCAGCCGTTTTTCAGCGTGTCGATCCAGGCGGGCTGGCCGGTCATCGTCTCGCCGATGCCGTTGCCCTTGTCGCCCGTTCCGGGAAACTCGGTGGGCGGCGGGATGCGCAGCATCGAGTACCAGTACACGCCCGGGTAGTACGCGGCGGCCGCCCGCTCGGACGGCGCCGGCTCCGCCTTCAAGTTCAGCCGCTGGCCGGGGTAGGACGCGACTTTCGGGGAATCGACCAGGCCGTAGCCGCGCACCCAGACCTGGTAGCGGGCGTGCGGCAGATCCGGTATCAGGAACCGCCCGGCATCGTCGGTGACGACGATCCGGGCGAACCGGGTCGGCAGATCGGTGGTTTCCGCGATCACCCAGACGCCGGCCTCGGGGCCGCCCTGGGCGGCCACCAGGCCCCCGATGTCGTGGGCGGAGATCTCGAAATCCAAGCCCGCCGCCGCGGCGGGCAACGCGGCGGCCAGGGCAAGCAGCGTCAGGGCCGACTTCATCGTCTGTGTTACGGCGGCAGGATCCAGGGCAGCAGGTCCTGGGGGCGGTCGATCACCAGATCGGCCTGCCAGGTGCTGACGTCCTCGATGCTGGCCGAGTAGCCGTAGGCTGCCACCACCGTTCCCACGCCCGCAGCGCGACCGGCCTGAACGTCGCGAAGGTCATCGCCCACATAGATGCTGGCGCCGGCTTCACAGCGGCACTGCGCAAGCGCATGCAGGATCGGGGCCGGGTCGGGCTTGGCGCGGGCCGCGGTGTCGCCGCTGACCACGCAAGCGGCACGATCTTGCAGCTGGAGCGCGCGCAGCAGCGGCACCGTGAAGCGGGCCGGCTTGTTGGTGACCACGCCCCACCGCCGGCCGGCCGCCTCGATCGCCGACAGCGTCTGCTCGATGCCCTCGTACAGGTGCGAGTGCACGCACAAGGCCTGCTCGTAGTAGTCGAGGAACTCGGCGCGCAGCTCGACGTATCCGGCGTCCTGCGGTTGCAGTCCGAAGGCGCGCTGGATCAGGCCGCGCGCGCCATGGCTGGTCCACGGGCGCAGCTGCTCCGGCGGGGTGGGCGCCAGGCCGCGTTGCAGCCGGCACCGGTTCAATGCCGCAGCCAGGTCGTCGGCTGTATCGACCAGGGTGCCGTCCAGGTCGAACAGGACCAGCCGCGTGGGCGCTCCCGAGGCCGGCGCGGCAGCGCTCAACGGCTCTTTCTGCACGCCATCAGGTAGTTCACACGCGTGTCCGATCCGAGGCGGTAGCTGCGGGTGAGCGGCAGGTACGACAGCCCGCACAGCTCATCGATCTGCAGCAGCGAGGCGCGCGCCGAACGCGCCAGCTCGCTGGGGCGGATGAAGCGGGCGTACTCGTGGGTGCCCCGCGGCAGCAGGCCCAACACGTATTCGGCACCGACAATCGCCATCACGAAGGCGCGCGCATTGCGATTGATGGTGGAGAAAAACACCCATCCCTGAGGCCGCACCAGCGCCGCGCAGGCCGCCACGATCGAGTCCGGATCGGGCACGTGCTCGAGCATTTCCATGCACGTGACCACATCGAACGAGGCGGCCGCTTCGTGCGCCAGCTCTTCGGCGCTGACCGGCCGGTAGCGCACCCGCGCGCCGCTTTCGAGCGCGTGCAGCTGCGCCACCCGCAGCGGCTTGTCCGCCAGGTCGATCCCCAGCACGTCGGCCCCGCGCGCGCTCATCGACTCCGACAGGATGCCGCCACCGCAGCCGACATCGAGCACGCGCTTGCCCGGCAGCGCGGCGCGCCGGTCGATCCAGTCCAGGCGCAGCGGATTGATCTCATGCAACGGGCGAAACGAGCCGGCCGGATCCCACCAGCGGTGTGCCAGTTCACTGAACTTCTGCAGCTCGGCCGGATCGACGTTCATCGCTCGCCATGGCCCGCCGCGTGGCAGCCCTGCGGGCCAATATACCGCAGCCAACTCAAGCGGGCGGGTTGACCATGCGCCGGTGTATCTGCGCCTGCCACGATGCGGCAGCAGCCGCGATCGACCCCACGTCGACCTCGTGCCCATCGCGCAGCAGCCGCCGGTCGTCCAGAACGCGCGAGCCCGCGACCCAGGCGCTGCTGACGTGTTCACGTCCCGCGCAGTAGACGAGCTGCGATACGACGTCGAAACAGGGCTGCGTCTCGAGCTGCGACAGGTCGACCGCGATCAGGTCGGCCTGCTTGCCCGCCTCGATCGATCCGATCCGATCCCGCAGCCCCAGCGCGCCGGCCGCGGCGATGGTCGCGCACTCCAGCGCCTGCCACGCGGGCAGGGCCGAAGCGTCCTGCGCCGCGCCCTTGGCCAGCAGGGCGGCCATCCGCATTTCCGAGAGCAGGTCCAGCCGATTGTTGCTGGCGGCGCTGTCGGTGCCGAACGCGACACCCACGCCCTGGCGCAGCAACGCCGCGATCGGCGCGATTCCGCTGGCCAGCTTCAGGTTGGACGTGGGGCAGTGGGCGACGCTTGCGCCGCGCTGCGCCAGCAATGCAACTTCGTCGGGCTGCAGATGCACGGCGTGCACCGCCAGCAGCCGTTCCGTGACCAGGCCGAGCCGGTCCAGCCGCGCCAGCGGGCGGGCTCCGTGCTCCTTGACCGAAGCGGCGATCTCGGCCTGCGTCTCGTGCAGATGCGTGTGCACGGGCACATCGAGCTCCTCGGCCAGCATCGCGATGCGCGACAAGGTTGCGTCGGCGACCGTGTAGGGGGCGTGCGGCGCCAGCGCGAAGCTCACCAGAGGCTCCTCGCGCAGCGCATCGCGAGTGCGCAGACCCTTGCGCAGATAGTCGTCGGCGTCGGTCGCGTAGGCGCTCGGAAACTCCAGCGCGATGATGCCGACCACGCAGCGCATCCCCAGGTCGGTAAAGGCGCGCGCCGAGGCCTCGGGGAAGAAATACATGTCGTTGCAGCACGTGATACCGGCGCGCAGCATTTCGGCCGCTGCGTGGCGGGCGCCGTCATAGACGAAGCGCTCGCTCACCAGCGCCTGCTCCAGCGGCCAGATCCGCTCGGTCAGCCAGCGCGACAGGGGCAGGTCATCGCCGGTGCCGCGCAACAGGCTCATCGCGGCGTGCGCATGCGCGTTCACCAGGCCCGGCACCAGCGCGTGCCGCTCCAGCTGCACGTGCTGCGCGGCCTGAAAGCGCGTGTGC
Organism: Burkholderiaceae bacterium; assembly: GCA_035939615.1. Classification (GTDB taxonomy): domain Bacteria; phylum Pseudomonadota; class Gammaproteobacteria; order Burkholderiales; family Burkholderiaceae_F; genus VBCK01. Next base: position 10,736 of record DASZFP010000119.1, read on the forward strand.
GCCAGCGCGGTCGGCAGCACCTCGACGATGCGGCCTCGCTCGATGGCCACCGAGTGGGCGGCCAGCACGGCGCCGCGCGGCACCACCGGCACCACCCAGCGCGCGCTGATCAGGGTTTCGACGGCTTGCATCGTGCGGCGCGACCGGAAAAGTCCGAGTGCGCCGTTATACCAAGGCGCGGCCGCCCGCGCCGGCGGCACTGCTAAAATTTGCTGTTTGCCCGCAGGAAAGCATGGAACCCTTCGCCAAGGAAACCCTGCCGGTCTCGCTCGAAGCGGAGATGCGGCGCTCCTATCTGGATTACGCGATGAGCGTGATCGTGGGCCGCGCGCTGCCGGACGTGCGCGACGGCTTGAAGCCGGTGCACCGGCGGGTGCTGTTCGCGATGCACGAGGCGGGCAACCTGTGGAATCGCTCGTACGTCAAATGCGCGCGCGTGGTCGGCGAGGTGCTGGGCAAGTACCACCCGCACGGCGACACCGCAACCTACGACGCACTGGTGCGGATGGCGCAGGATTTTTCGCTGCGTTACCCCCTGATCGACGGCCAGGGCAACTTCGGCTCGATCGACGGCGACAACCCCGCCGCCTACCGTTACACCGAATGCCGGCTGGACAAGATCGCCTCCGAGCTGCTCACCGACATCGACAAGGAGACGGTCGACTTCGTTCCCAACTACGACGGCAAGGAGCGCGAGCCCACGGTGCTGCCGGCGCGGCTGCCGAACCTGCTGGTGAACGGCTCCGGCGGCATTGCCGTCGGCATGGCGACCAACATTCCGCCTCACAACCTGAGCGAGGTGGTGCGGGCCTGCCTGCTGCTGCTGGCCAACCCGGCCGCCACCGTCGACGACCTGATCGAGTGCGTGCCGGCGCCCGATTTTCCGACCGCCGGCATCATCCACGGCCTGGAGGGCGTGCGCGAGGGCTACCGCACCGGGCGCGGCCGCATCGTGATCCGCGCCAAGACCCACACCGAGGAAATCGACCGTGGCGCGCGCACGGCCATCATCGTCGACGAGCTGCCCTACCAGGTGAACAAGCGCGCGCTGCTGGAGCGCGTGGGCGAGCTGGTCAACGACAAGAAGATCGAAGGCATCTCGGACATCCGCGACGAGTCGGACAAGTCCGGCATGCGGGTCGTGTTCGAGCTCAAGCGCGGCGAGCTGCCCGAGGTCGTGCTGAACAACCTGTACAAGCTCACCCAGCTGCAGGACACGTTCGGCATGAACCTGGTCGCGCTGGTGGAGGGACAGCCCCGGCTGCTCGACCTGAAGCAGATGCTGGAGGCGTTCCTGGCGCACCGGCGCGAAGTGGTGATGCGGCGCACCGGCTTCGAACTGCGCCAGGCGCGCGCTCGCTGCCACGTGCTCGAGGGCCTGGCGGTCGCGCTGGCCAACATCGACGAGTTCATCGCCATCATCCGTGCCGCGCCCACGCCGCCCGTGGCCCGCTCCGAGCTGATGGCGCGCCGGTGGGATTCGCAGCTGGTGCGCGAGATGCTGGCGCGGGCCGGCCCCGAGGCGATGAGCTCGTACCGACCCGAGGGGCTGGCGGTGCAGTTCGGCATCCAGCACGACGGCCGCTACCAGCTGTCCGAGGAGCAGGCCGAACAGATCCTGCAGATGCGGCTGCAGCGCCTGACCGGCCTGGAACAGGACAAGATCGTGGCCGAGTATCGCGAGGTGGTGGCCCAGATCGGCGACCTGCTCGATGTGCTGGCGCGCCCCGAGCGCATCAACCGGATCATCCACGACGAGCTGGTCGAGCTGCGCCGCGAGCACGGCGAAGCCGCCGGCGACCGCCGGCGCTCGCAGATCGTGCTGGACGGCACCCACCTGGTCACCGAGGACCTGATCGCGCCGCAGGACCTGGTGGTCACGCTGTCGCACGCCGGCTACATCAAGAGCCAGCCACTGGCGGACTACCGGGCCCAGCGGCGCGGCGGGCGCGGCAAGCAGGCCGCGGTGACGCGCCAGGACGACTGGATCGATCAGCTGTTCATCGCGAACACGCACGACACGATCCTGTGCTTCTCGGACCGCGGGCGCCTGTACTGGTTGAAGGTGTGGGAGGCGCCGCACGGCTCGCGCACCTCGCGCGGCAAGCCGATCGTCAACATGTTCCCGCTGGCCGACGGCGAGAAGATCACAGTGGTGCTGCCGGTTCGCACCTTCGATGCCGAGCATTTCGTGTTGATGGCCACCGCCAACGGCACCGTCAAAAAGACGCCGCTGCCGGAGTTCGCCAATCCGCGCAAGGCCGGCATCATCGCGGTCGACCTGGATCCGGGCGACTTCCTGATCGGCGCGGCGATCACCGACGGTCGGCACGACGTGATGCTGTTCTCGGACGCGGGCAAGGCGGTGCGTTTCGAGGAGAACGACGTGCGCCCGATGGGCCGGCAGGCGCGCGGCGTGCGCGGCATGCAGCTGGACACCGGCCAGGCCGTGATCGCGCTGCTGGTGGCGGGCGACGAGCGGCAGGCCGTGCTGACGGCGACCGAGCACGGCTACGGAAAGCGCACGCCGATCACCGAGTACACGCGCCACAGCCGCGGCACCAAGGGGATGATCGCCATTGCCACCACGGAGCGCAACGGGCGGGTGGTGGCGGCCACGCTGGTGAACCCGGACGACGAGATCATGCTGATCACCACGGGCGGGGTGCTGATCCGCACGCGCGTGTCCGAGATCCGCGAGATGGGGCGCGCCACCCAGGGCGTGACGTTGATCGCGCTGGACGAAGGCACGCGCCTGTCCGGCCTGCAGCGCGTGGTCGAGACCGATGCCGAGCATCCGGCGAGCAACGGGTCGGCCGGCAATGGCACTGCGGGCGCCCCGCCGGCCGCCCCGGCCGAGGCGGAGCCGCCCCCTGACGAGCCCTCCGGAAATGCCTGAACGATCTGCCGAGCGGTCGCCCTTCGCACGTGGCCCTCACCCCCTCCCCTCTCCCGCTGCGCGGGCGAGGGGCGACCCGGCGCAGCAAGCCAGTACGCATTCGCACGGGCACACCGTATCGCCCCTCGCCCGCGCAGCGGGAGAGGGGAGGGGGTGAGGGCTGATGTCGCGCGTGTTTAATTTCTCCCCCGGACCGGGCGTCGTTCCCGAGGAATGCCTCGTGCAGGCGCGCGACGAAATGCTCGACTGGCAGGGCCTGGGCTATTCGGTGATCGAGTGCAGCCATCGCCACGAGCGGCTCCTCGCGCTGATGCAGGAGACGGTCGACCTGGTGCGCGAGCTGTTGGGCGTGCCGGCCTCGCACCAGGTGCTGCTGCTGCAGGGCGGCGCCCACCTTCAGTTCGCCATGGTCCCGTTGAACCTGCTGGCGGGTTCGACCCGGGCCGACTACCTGGACACCGGCGCCTGGTCGCAGGTGGCGATCGAGGAGGCGCGCCGCTGGTGCCAGGTCAACATCGCCGCCTCCAGCGCCGAGGGGGGATACGGCTCGGTGCCGGCGCAGTCCGAGCTGCGGCTGGATCCGGGCGCGGCCTACGTGCATTACTGCAGCAACGAGACGATCCACGGCGTGGAGTTCGGCTACACGCCGGCCACCGGCGCGGTGCCGCTGGTGGCGGACATGTCCTCGCACATCATGTCGCGGCCGCTCGAGGTGGCCCGCTATGGCCTGATCTACGCCGGGGCCCAGAAAAATCTGGGCCCGGCCGGGCTGTGCCTGGTGATCGTGCGAGAGGACCTGCTGGGGCGCTGTGGGCCCACGACGCCGACCATGCTCGATTACGCCACGCACGCGCGCGCGGCCTCCGGCTACAACACCCCGCCCACGTTTTCGGTGTACTTCGCCTGTCTGGTGCTGCGCTGGCTCAAGCGCCAGGGCGGCGTGGCCGCGATCGAACGGCGCAATATCGAAAAGTCCCAGCTGCTGTACCGGGCCATCGACGGCTCGGAGGGCTTCTACCAGAACCGCGTACGGACGGCCGACCGCTCCCGGATGAACGTGCCGTTTTTCCTGCGCGACCAGGCCCTGCAGGACCAGTTCCTGCAGGGCGCAGCGGAGCGAGGCCTGGCGAATCTGCGCGGGCATCGGAGCCTGGGCGGCCTGCGCGCCAGCCTGTACAACGCCATGCCGCTGGCCGGCGTGCAGGCCCTGACCGCTTACCTGCACGAGTTCGCGCAGCGCAACGGGTAAGGCGCGCAACGGGCGGACCACGGACATGGCCGACGGCAACGACTCCAACGACGAGGCACTGGCCCCGCTGCGGGCGCAGATCGACGCGATCGATCGCGAGCTCATCGAGCTGATCAGCCGGCGCGCGCGCCTGGCGGACGAAGTGGGCCGCTTGAAGATGGCCGATGGCGCGCTGGTGTACCGGCCGGAGCGCGAGGCCGACGTGCTGCGCTCGGTGGCGGCGCTGAACCCGGGGCCGCTCAGCGCGCCCGCGCTGGAGCCCATTTTCCGCGAGATCATTTCGGCCTGTCGCGCGATGGAGCGGCCGCTGGCGGTGGCCTTTCTCGGGCCGGCCGCAACCTTCTCCGAGCTGGCCGCGATCCGGCACTTCGGCAGCGCGGTCCGGCTGGAGCCGTGCGCGTCGATCGACGATGTGTTCCAGACGGTCGAGACCGGCCGCTCGGACTATGCGGTGGTGCCGGTGGAGAACTCGACCGAGGGGGCCATCAGCCGCACGCTGGACCTGCTGCTGGCGACCGGTTTGAGAATCGTGGCCGAGATCTCGCTGCCGGTGCAGCATCACCTGCTGACGCGGCACGGCACGCTCGACGGGGTCACGCGCGTGTTCGCCCATCCGCAGGCGCTGGCCCAGTGCCTGACCTGGCTGAACCGGCACCTGCCGTCCCTGGAGCGCGTGCAGGCGGCCAGCAACGCCGAAGCGGCGCGCCTGGCTTCGCTGGACGAGGCGGCCGCGGCCGTGGCCGGGGAGCATGCGGCGCTGCGGTACGGACTTCAAATGGCGGCGAGCCAGATCCAGGACGACCCGCACAACCGCACCCGCTTCATCGTGCTCGGTCAGCAGGACTGCGGCGCCACCGGCCGGGACAAGACCTCGCTCATCCTTTCGGTCCACAACCGCGCCGGCGCCGTCTATCACATGCTGGCGCCGCTGGCGCGGCACGGCGTCTCGATGACGCGCTTCGAGTCGCGGCCGGCGCGCACCGACGCCTGGGAGTATTACTTCTACGTCGACCTGGAGGGACACGCGACCGACCCGGCCGTGGCGGCAGCGCTGGCCGAGCTGGAGCAGGCGTGCGCTTTTTTCCGGTGCCTGGGCTCCTATCCGAGGGCGACATGAGATCCTCCCCGACCAAGACTTCGGCCTCCTTCGCCAAGGCTTCGGCCTCCTTCGCCGAGGCTTCGGAGGCCACCGCCCCTGCCCCGGTTTGCGCCGCGGCAGGGGCGGTGCCCCACTATGTGCGCTCCATCGCGCCGTACCAGGGCGGCCGGCCGATCGAGGAGGTGGCAACCGAGCTGGGGTGCAAGCCCGAGTCGATCGTGAAGCTCGCGTCCAACGAGAATCCGCTGGGTATGCCCGCGGCGGCGCGGGCCGCTGCCACGGCCGCGCTGGCCGACGCCGGCCGCTACCCGGACGGCAACGGCGCGGCGCTGAAGGCGGCACTGTCGCAACGGCTGAACGTGCCGCCCTCGTGGCTGACGGTGGGCAACGGCAGCAACGACATCCTGGAGCTGGCCGCCTCGCTGATGCTGGCGCCCGGGGCGAGCTGCGTGTACTCGCAGCACTCGTTCGCGGTGTACGCGCTGGCGACCCAGGCGCGCGGGGCGCGCGCCATCGTTACGCCGGCGCACGAGCTCGGCCACGACCTGGCCGCGATGCGGGCAGCGATCGACGCCGACACCCGCCTGATCTACATCGCCAACCCGAACAACCCGACCGGCACGCTGCTGGCGGGCGAGGCGCTGCAGGATTTTCTGAAGTCGGTGCCGCCCGAGGTGGTGGTCGTGCTGGATGAGGCGTACAACGAGTACCTGCCGCCGCATCTGCAATACGACAGCCTGGCCTGGGTGCGCCGGCACCCGAACCTGATCGTGTCGCGCACGTTTTCCAAGGTGTACGGGATGGCCGGACTGCGGGTCGGCTACGGCGTCGCGCAGCACGACATGACCGATCTTCTGAACCGTATCCGCCAGCCCTTCAACGTCAGCACGGTCGCGCAGGCGGCCGCCCGGGCCGCGCTGGACGACACGGCATTCGTGCGAAGCAGCGTCGAGCTCAACGAGCGCGGCCGCACGCAACTCACCCAGGCGCTGGCCGCGATGGGACTGGAGCTGGCGCCGGCCAACGGCAACTTCGTGCTGGTGCGGATCGGCCCGGCCGCCGCCGTCTTCCAGCAACTGCTCAAGTGCGGGGTGATCGTGCGCCCCGTGGCCAACTACGGACTGCCGCAGTGGCTGCGCGTCACGGTCGGCCTGCCGGAAGAAAACGCCCGCTTCCTGCTCGAGCTGCCGGGCGCCATCGCCGCGGCTGCCGCGGAAACTTGAATGCTCGCAACTGCGACGCCTGTGAATGCCGCGGGGGGTGCTCGAGGGGGGGCGCAGCCCACCCTCGAAGCCGATCCTCCTGCTTTTCCCCCGCAGGCTACGCCGGTGTCGAAGCCATGAAGGTTGCAATCATCGGCTGCGGGTTCATGGGCGCCTCGGTAGCCGCTGCTCTTCGTCAGCGCAATCTGGCCGCATCGATGGTCGGCTACGACCACGACCCGGACGCGTGTGCGCGTGCGCTCGCGGCAGGCCTGCTCGACGCGACGGCGCCGACCTGCGCGCATGCGGTGCGCGGTGCCGACCTGGTCGTGCTGGCCGCGCCGGTGCGCGCGATGGCCGCTCTGCTGGCGCAGGTGGCCGGCGCGCTCGAACCGGCCGCGCTCGTCACCGACCTGGGCAGCACCAAGACGGACGTCGTGGCCGCCGCCCGCGCCGCCTTGGGGCCGGCCTTTGCGCGTTTCGTTGCTGCCCACCCGATCGCCGGTGGCGAGCGCTCCGGCCCCGAAGGCGCCGATGCGGACCTGTTCGAAGGATGCACGGTGGTGATCACCGCCGCGCGCGAGACGGCGGCCGCCGCGCTGGCAAGCGTGGAGCAGCTGTGGCGCGCGTGCGGGGCACGCGTCGCCCGGATGGACGCCGGCGACCACGACCGCCTGCTGGCGTCGGTCAGTCACCTGCCGCACGTGCTGGCCTTCGCCCTGGTGGCGCAGATCGCCGGCGAGCCCGATGGGCAGCGCAAGCTGTCGCTGGCAGGCCCGGGGTTTCGCGATTTCACCCGGATCGCCGCCAGCAGCCCGGTGATGTGGAGCGACATCGCCGTGGCCAACCGCGATGCGATCGGCCAGGAACTGCGCGCGCTGATCGCGCTGCTGCAGCGCGTCGACCAGGCCATGGCGGGGGGCGATGCCCCGTGGCTGCACCAGCTGTTCGAACTGGCCAGCCGCACCCGGCGCCAGATGAACGGAGGCGGCGATGGACCATGAGACGCCGCAGAAAGTCCTCACGGTCGGCCCGATCGTGCGCGCCGGCGGGCAGGTGAAGCTGCCCGGATCGAAGAGCATCTCGAACCGGGCGCTGCTGCTGGCGGCACTGTCGCAGGGCCGCACCGAGCTCACCGGCGTGCTGGAGGCCGACGACACGCGCGTGATGGTCGAGGCCTTGCGCGCCCTGGGCGTGCAGGTCGAGTCCGGTCGCGATCGCACTGTCGTATCGGGGTGTGAGGGCCGCTTCCCGCAACGCCGGGCCGACCTCTTCCTCGGCAATGCGGGAACCGCGATGCGCCCGCTGGCGGCAGTGCTCGCATTCAAGGGTGGAGCCTACCGCCTCGATGGCGCGCCCCGAATGCGGGAGCGCCCGATCGGCGACCTGGTGGATTCGCTCAACGCGCTCGGGGCGAAGATCCGGTACGAAGGCCAGCCAGGCTTTCCCCCGCTGCGCATCGAGCCCACAGGCGCCGCGATCGGCGAGCGCGTCGCGATCCGCGGCGACGTATCGAGCCAGTTTCTGAGCGCGCTGCTGATGGCCGCCCCGCTGATCGCCCCGCAGCAGGGACTGCACATCGAGGTCGAAGGCGAGCTGATTTCAGAGCCCTACGTGCAGATGACGCTGGCCTTGATGGCTCGCTTCGGCGCGCAGGTCGACCAACAGGAAAGGCACTTCCACGTGACGGCCGCCCCTTACCACTCGCCGGGCCATTTTGCGGTCGAAGGCGATGCGTCCAGCGCGTCGTACTTTCTGGCGCTCGGCGCGCTCGCCGGGGGACCCGTGCGCGTGCTGGGAGTCGGCTCCGCCAGCATCCAGGGCGACGTGGCCTTTGCCGCCCTGCTGCGGCAGATGGGCGCACAGGTCGAGCTGGGCCCGGACTGGATCGAGGCGCGCTCGGGGCCGCTGACGGCCGTAACGGCCGATTGCACCGCGGTTCCGGATGCGGCGATGACCGCCGCTATCGTTGCGCTGTTTGCGCGTGGAACCACGCACCTGAACGGCATCGGCTCCTGGCGAGTGAAGGAGACCGACCGGATCGCCGCGGTCGGCACCGAGCTGCGCAAGCTGGGCGCGGTGGTCGACAGCGGCGCAGACTGGATCTCGATCGAGGGGCCGGCACGACTGCGCGAGGCCTGGATCGATACCTACGACGATCACCGTATCGCGATGTGCTTTGCGCTGGCCGCGTGCGGCGGGGTGCCCGTGCATGTGCGCGACCCCGATTGCGTCGCCAAGACGTTTCCGCGCTACTTCGTCGAGCTCGAACGGCTTCGGATCGTCGCTCGCCCCTCGCCCCTTGGGGAGAGGGGCCGGGGGTGAGGGTGAGCTACGGTGATCGCCCACCCCTCGCCCCTTGGGGAGAGGGGCCGGGGTGAGGGTGAGCTACGGTGATCGCCCACCCCTCGCCCCTTGGGGAGAGGGGCCGGGGGTGAGGGGCCGTTATGATTTTTCGACCTAACTTATGAGTGAACCGCCGGTGATCACCATCGACGGGCCCACCGCCTCGGGCAAGGGGACGATCGCGCAGGCGGTGGCGCGCGCGCTCGGTTTTGCCTGCCTGGACAGCGGCGCGCTGTACCGGGTGGTGGCGTTGCTGGCGTTGCGGCGGGCGATCGACACCGGCGATGCGCAGCGCCTGGCGCAGCTGGCGCGCGGGGCGCGCCTGCAGTTCGAAGGCGGGCGCGTCCAGGTCGACGGCGAGGACCTCACCGATGCGATCCGCACCGAGCAGGTCGGGCGGGCCGCCTCGCGCGTGTCGGCCCACGGGGCCGTGCGCAGCGAGCTGCTGCAGCTGCAGCGGTCGTTCCGCCGCTGGCCCGGACTGGTGGCCGACGGCCGCGACATGGGTACGATCGTGTTTCCCGATGCCTGCGTGAAAGTGTTTTTGACCGCGAGCGCCGAGGTGCGCGCGCAGCGCCGACTTAAACAGTTGATGGAGAAGGGATATTCTGCTAATCTCGCCGACCTCCTGCTGGATCTGCGCGAGCGCGACGAGCGCGACCGCACGCGCGCCGTTGCGCCGCTGATCGCGGCTGACGATGCGTACGAACTCGATACCTCGAACCTGGGGATCGACGCGGTCGTCGAGCAGGTGCTGAATTGGTATCGGTCGGTTTCGGAGCATTGATGGTTTTCCTGGTGGGCGCGGAAAGCGGATTTCGCGCCTGGTGATCAACCCCGCCGCAGGGCAAGCCTGTGGCGTGAACGAAGGTCGACATGTCTTCCGTAGCTGCAGAGACCCTGACTCAAAGGGGCGGTGAGAGCTTCGCCGCGATGTTCGAGGAAAGCCTGGCGCGCCACGAGATGCGCGCCGGCGAAGTGATCACGGCCGAAGTGATCCGGGTCGACATGAATTTCGTCGTCGTCAATGCCGGATTGAAGTCGGAGGCCTACATCCCGATCGAGGAGTTCCGCAACGACCTGGGCCAGCTCGACGTGAAGCCCGGCGATTTCGTTTCGGTCGCGATCGAATCGCTCGAGAACGGCTACGGAGACACGATCCTGTCGCGCGACAAGGCCAAGCGCCTGGCCGCGTGGCTGAACCTGGAAAAGGCCCTGGAAAACGGCGAGCTGGTGAGCGGCACCATCACCGGCAAGGTCAAGGGCGGACTGACCGTGATGACGAACGGCATCCGCGCCTTCCTGCCCGGTTCGCTGGTGGACACGCGCCCGGTCAAGGACACTTCGCCGTACGAGGGCAAGACCCTCGAGTTCAAGGTGATCAAGCTGGACCGCAAGCGCAACAACGTCGTGGTGTCGCGGCGCGCGGTGGTCGAAGCCAGCATGGGCGAGGAGCGCGCCCGCCTGCTGGAGACGCTGAAGGAAGGCGCGATCGTGCGCGGTACCGTGAAGAACATCACCGATTACGGCGCCTTCGTCGACCTGGGCGGAATCGACGGCCTGCTGCACATCACGGACCTCGCCTGGCGGCGGGTGCGCCATCCGACCGAGGTGGTGCAGGTCGGCCAGGAGATCACCGCCAAGGTGCTCAAGTTCGATCAGGAGAAAAACCGCGTCTCGCTGGGGGTCAAGCAGCTGGGCGAGGACCCGTGGGTGGGGCTGGGGCGGCGCTATCCGCACGGCACGCGCCTGTTCGGCAAGATCACCAACATCACCGACTACGGCGCGTTCGTCGAGATCGAAGCGGGCATCGAAGGGCTGGTCCACGTGTCCGAGATGGACTGGACCAACAAGAACGTCGATCCGCGCAAGGTCGTGCAGCTGGGCGACGAGGTCGAGGTGATGGTGCTCGAGATCGACGAGGAGCGCCGCCGCATCTCGCTCGGCATGAAGCAATGCCGGCCCAACCCGTGGGAGGACTTCTCGCTGTCCCACAAGAAGGGCGACAAGGTCAAGGGCGCGATCAAGTCGATCACCGATTTCGGCGTGTTCATCGGGCTGCCCGGCGGGATCGACGGGCTGGTGCACCTTTCGGACCTGTCGTGGAGCGAGGCGGGCGAGGAAGCGGTGCGCAAGTACAAGAAGGGCGAGGAGCTCGAGGCGGTCGTGCTGGCGATCGACGTGGAGCGCGAGCGCATTTCGCTCGGCGTCAAGCAGCTCGGCGGCGACCCGTTCACCAACTTCGCGCACACCCACGAGAAAGGCTCGGTGGTCAGCGGCACCGTCAAGAGCGTCGATGCCAAGGGGGCGGTGGTGCTGCTGGGCGGGGATGTCGAAGGCTACCTGCGCGCCTCCGAGATCTCGTCGGATCGGGTCGAGGACGCCCGCAATCATATGAAGGAAGGCGACGCGGTGACGGCGATGATCATCAACGTCGATCGCAAGAACCGCACACTGAATCTGTCGATCAAGGCCAAGGACAACGCCGACACGGCCGAGACCATGGCCCGGATGCAGTCGGAGGCGACCACCGGGACGACCAACCTGGGCGCGCTGCTCAAGGCCAAGCTGGACACCCAGACCAAGTAAGCGGCCGTCGGCACCATGTCCTCAGAGCAGGGGATGACCAAATCGGAGCTGATTGCGCGTCTGGCCGAGCGCAATCCGCGCCTGGTGGCGCGCGACGCCGACGAGGCGGTCAAGACGATCCTGGACATGATGAGCGCGGCGCTGATCCAGGCCGGCCGCATCGAGATCCGGGGCTTCGGCAGCTTCGCGCTGAACTACCGCCCGCCCCGCATCGGCCGCAATCCGAAATCGGGCGAGCGGGTGCAGGTGCCGGCCAAGTTCGTGCCGCACTTCAAGGCCGGCAAGGAATTGCGCGTCCGGGTCGACGGAGCGGGCGAGGCCGAACCGGGGCCGCCGCAACGGTAGCCCTGGGGCCGCCATGGACCTGATCGGCTGGCTGCTGCGGCTGATTTTCTTCATTCTGGCGCTGTGGTTCGCGCTGCAGAACACCGTGCCGGTGCCGCTGCGCCTCAGTCCCACCCAGGGCTGGAGCCAGGTCCCGCTGGTGGTGGTGATCCTGGTGTGCTTCGTGGCCGGCGCCGTCGCCGGCATGCTGGCGCTGGTGCCGTACATGCTGCGGCAGCGCCGGCGCATCGCGCAGCTCGCGCGCAGCGGCGGGCAGCCGCAATCGGTGACCTCGCGCACCGAGATCGCAGCCGAGAGTCTGACCGACGTGGCCCGCCGGGTCGGGGCCGTCGGCGGGCTGGATACGGAGACTCGGACGCGACCGCGCTGAGGGCTCGATGGAATTCGAACCGTGGTACCTGTCGGCGCTGCCGGTGCTGTTCGGGGTCGGCTGGTGGGCGCGTGGCTACGAGGCGCGCGTGCGGGCCGCCGATCAGGGGGCCGCGCCCCGGTCGCTGTTCCGCGGCCTGCAGCTGCTGCTCAGCGACGAGCCCGATCGCGCGATCGATGCCTTCATCGAGGTGGTCAAGCTCGACCCCGAGACGATCGAGCTTCACTACGCGCTGGGGAGCCTGTTCCGCCGCCGCGGCGAGATTGATCGCGCGGTGCGGATCCACAACTACCTGTTGAGCCGCGCCGACCTGCCGGCCGCGGAACGAGCCAACGCGCTGGCCGAGCTCGGCCGCGACTACCTGAAGGGCGGCATGCTGGATCGCGCCGAGAACGCGTTCAGCCGCCTGCTGGAGGAGCGCATGCACCGCTTCGAGGCGCTGCGCTCGCTGCTGCGCATCTACCAGATGGAACGCGAGTGGAAGCGTGCGATCGAATGTGCGCAGCGTCTGGAGGGCGAGGCCGGCGAGACCCACAAGACGGCCATCGCGCATTTTCACTGCGAGCTGGCCGAGCAGGCGATCGTCGCCGGCGATTTCGACCAGGCCGGCGTGCAGCTGGAGGCGGCGCTGGCGGCCCACCGCAAGTCGGTCCGCGCGGCGATCCTGGCGGGCGACGTGGCGGTGCGGCGCGGCCGGCGCGCCGAGGCCATCGGCCACTGGTTGAGGATCGCCGCCGAGGCGCCCGAGTACATGCCGCTCGTGATGGACCGGCTGATATCGGCGCTGGACGCCGAAGGGCGGCGCGCGCAGGCGGCTGCGCTGCTGCGACGCAGCCTGCAGGAGAACCCCTCGATCGATTCGCTGGACCTGGGCTGCCGCTGGATTCGCGAGTGGGAGGGCGACGCGGCGGCCGAAACGCTGCTGCGCGAGGAGTTGAAGCGCAACCCGTCGCTGCTGGGATTCGAACGGCTGCTGGCGTTGCGGGGCGATCCGGTCGCGGCCGATCCCGAGCTCGCGCTGCTGCGCGGCCTGATCCAGACCCATGCCCAGAAACTGGCGCGCTATCGTTGCAACCGGTGCGGCTTTCGCAGCCGCGAGTTCTACTGGAACTGCCCGGGCTGCAGCAGCTGGGACAGCTACCCGCCCCGGCGCCTCGAGGAACTGGAGGTCGCATGAACGCATCCGCGCGGTCCGATCCGGATCGCGAGGCTCTGGCCGGCATCGCGACGGTCGAGTCGACCATCGGCAACACGCCGCTCGTTCGGCTGCAGCGCATCCCCGGTCTCGAGGCGGCCCGGCGCGGCACGATCGTTCTTGCCAAGCTGGAGGGCAACAACCCCGGCGGCTCGGTCAAGGACCGGCCCGCGTTTTCGATGATCCGGCGCGCCCAGGAGCGCGGCGAGATCAAGCCGGGCGACCGGCTGATCGAGGCCACCAGCGGCAACACCGGCATCGCGCTGGCGATGATCGCCGCGATGCGCGGCTTCCGGATGACGCTGATCATGCCCGACAACCTGTCGGCCGAGCGGCGCGCCTCGATGCGGGCCTACGGGGCCGAGCTGATCCTGACGCCGGCGTCCAAGGGGGGCATGGAGTACGCGCGCGACCTGGCGCTGCAGATGCAGGAGCGCGGGGAGGGCCGGGTGCTCGATCAGTTCGCCAACCCGGACAATCCGGCGTCGCACTACGAGACCACCGGGCCGGAACTGTGGCGCGACACCCAGGGCCGCATCACGCATTTCGTCTCCAGCATGGGCACGACCGGCACCATCATGGGCGTGTCGCGCTTCCTGAAGGAGAAAAATCCCGCCATCCAGATCATCGGCGCGCAGCCGTCCGAGGGTTCGCAGATTCCGGGCATTCGCAAATGGTCGGCCGAGTATCTGCCCAGCATCTACGATGCCTCGCGCGTGGACCGGATCGAATACGTCACGCAGGCCGAGGCCGAGGACATGGCGCGCCGGATGGCGGCCGAGGAGGGCATCTTCGGCGGCATCTCCTCGGGCGGTGCGGTCGTGATCGCGCTGAAGGTGGCCGCCGAAGTGCAGCGGGCCGTGATCGTGTACGTCGTGTGCGACCGCGGCGACCGCTACCTGTCCACCAGCGTGTTCAGCGGCTGAGGCGAAGGCGCCGCTTACCCCTTGGGCCACAGCCAGCCGAAAAAGCCCGCCATCAGCAGGGCGTAGATCAGGCTGTCGATGGTGTACCTGAGCGTGGTGCCCCATGAGCGGTGGTACCAGATCGACATCTGCCACAGCCCCAGCGCGTAGCCGACGAACCCCACCGTGCCGGTGATCCGGAACACCTTCAGGTACGGGGTCCCTGACGGCAGCGTGCTGCAGGCGACATAGGCCGCGAACACGCTCACCACCACGCCGTAGACGAACCACAGGATCAGCGGGTTGCGCATCGACAATGCGCCGCTGGGCATCACGGTCATCATCAGCACGGGGCCTTTTTTCAGCTTGTCCTGGAACTCGGGCGTTTTCATCTGCGCGAATTCGGCAGGCCGCGGCACCATGTAGTCGCCGGGCGGAATGGCGAGCGGACGCAGCGCGTCCATCAGCTCGGCTTCCTTCGGCACCATGCCGTAGTCCGCGTGATGCCAGGGCGTGGCCATGTGGATCACGGAGCTGGCGACAAACACCGCGATGGCCGACAGCAGGATTGGCAGCCACAACGAGCACAGACTGGTCATACGGCCCCCCCTTTGAAGATCTTCGAGTTTTGGGCGCCGATTATCGAACGGGCAAGCCGTTCCGGCTCGGTTGAATCACAAGATCACGCCACGGCGCCCGCCGGGGTTGCGGGCGCTGGCCAACTGTAATGCGTTGAAAGCAGTGTGAAAGCGAACCTCGTGTCCAGGTTCCTGGACGATTGAGCCCTTTGATTGTGCGTTGCGTCACAAAAAATCTGTTGACTGTGTTGAGATATATCACATACCGTATATCACAAGGTGCATTCAGTTGAGCGCTTGCACCCCGGTCCGGTGCAGCGATCCGCAAGGCCGCCTGCGACCCAAGCCGATCACTGTCGAAACTGGGAGGCTCCGTGCAAGCGAAATCATCGAGATTTTCGGTGCTGGCGGGCCCGTGGCAGCAGCTGGCGCTGGGCATCGTATGCATGGCCTGCGTGGCCAACCTGCAGTACGGGTGGACGCTGTTCGTGGCCCCGATCGACGCCAAGTTCCACTGGGGTCGGGCCGCCATCCAGATCGCCTTCTCCGTGTTCGTCTTCATCGAGACCTGGCTGATCCCGATCGAGGGCTACCTGGTCGACCGCTACGGACCGCGCTGGGTCGTGATGTTCGGCGCGGTGCTGGTGGCGCTGTGCTGGGTGGTGAACTCGTTCGCCGACAACCTCGCACTGCTGTATCTGGGCGCCGCGCTGGGCGGCATCGGAACCGGGTGCGTGTACGGGACCTGCGTGGGCAACGCGCTCAAGTGGTTTCCGGGGCGCCGCGGCCTGGCCGCCGGCTGCACCGCAGCCGGTTTCGGCGCGGGCGCCGCGCTGACCGTGGTTCCGATCGGCAACATGATCGAAGCGGCCGGCTACCAGCACACCTTCTTCGTGTTCGGCCTCCTACAAGGGGGGATCGTCCTGCTGATGTCGCTGGGCATGGTCAAGGCGCCCGAGCGGCCACGCGGCCCGGTTGCGCCGCGCCATGCCAGCCCGCACGGCGATTGCGCGCCGGCCCAGGTGCTGCGCACGCCCCTCTTCTGGGTGATGTACGCGATGTTCGTGCTGGTGGCGGCCGGCGGCCTGATGATGGCGGCATCGCTGGCGCCGATCGCCAAGGACTTCGGACTCGACAAGCTGCCGGTGCACCTTTTGTGGTGGACCCTGCCGGCGCTGAGCTTCGCGCTGTCACTGGACCGCGCACTGGACGGCATCGGCCGGCCGTTTTTCGGCTGGATCTCGGATCGGATCGGCCGCGAGAACACGATGTTCATCGCGTTCGGCATCGGGGCCACGGCGCTGTACACGCTGACCCGGATCGGCGCCGATCCGGTCGGTTTCGTGATCTTCACGGCGCTGTACTTCGGTGTGTTCGGCGAGATCTACAGCCTGTTCCCGGCCACGCAGGGCGACACGTTCGGCGCGAAGTACGCCGCCTCCAACGCCGGCATGCTGTACACGGCCAAGGGAACTGCGTCCTTTCTGGTCCCGCTGGCCGCTTATGCTGCCAGCACGCATGGATGGACCGCGGTTTTCTGGGTGGCCATCGGATTCAACGTCGTGGCGGCGCTGCTGGCGCTGCTCGTGCTCAAGCCGATGCGCGCCCGCTGGTACGCCGCCGGCACGCGCGCGACCGAAACGCCGCTCGCCGTCGACTCGATGGCGGCCGTACCCGCCGAATACTCGTTCATTGACAGGAGTCGCACATGACCGTTGCAACCGCGCCTTCCAGCCGCACTCAGACCACGACCGCGGAAGACACGCTGAAGGCGAAGAGCCGGCAGGCCGACGTGGTGTCGGGAGGGCACCTGGTGGCCAAGGCGCTCAAGAGCGAGGGGGTCGACACGATCTTCACGCTGTGCGGCGGTCAC
>DASZFP010000120.1:0-12540 GCA_035939615.1 Burkholderiaceae bacterium
GTGGAATCTGCTGATCGACGTCGCCGGCGCCGCCGGACTATTTTCATTGCGCGGTAGCGAGGCGTTCGCTCTCGACCCCCGGCTGAACCCGGTTGCAGCGGCGATCCCAAGGACGTAGAAGCGATTTAGCTGGAAGCCCAGCAGTGACCTTCACCCCTTTTGATCCGGAACTGGCCAAGCTCGTCGCTAACCTGCCGCAGGCCACAAGCCTCGAAAGCGGCCGGCTATTCCGGGCTGATGCGGTCGGCCTTGCGGGGATTTCGTGTTCGGGCTGCGGTGTGGCCCGCACGCGACCCCAAGGAGTCGGTCGATTCTGGCTGAAGCGAATGTTCCGTACCCGTGGAAGCAGACACCAACAGGTGACTTGAGCACGGCTCGCTTCGCACCCATCACTCAGTTAGGTCCAGCCCAGCGGAGAGCCAGGTAGACAGCGGCGATCGCCAGCGTTGCGAGTGTGACCGGGATGCCTATCCGCGCATGCTCGCGCCATGAGATACCACCGACCACAACAGATACCGCCTCAAACCCAGCGATACTCGAAGCACCGTCTCTGGCCAAGCTCTCCAACGCTGCTCCGCAGCAATGGAACCCGTACCGGCAACGACAACATCAATACCAAAGGGGGATTCGACCCGGTCAGTTGTTTGCGTTGAGTAATTCGCGGATGCGGGTGGCGAGTGCCGGTGAATACTGATCGAGCGCGGAAATCAGAACAGCTAATTTTTCCTGGTTGTTGTCGGTTGCGGTTCGGAAGGCACTACACAGCATCGATGCGGTGACCTCGTCGATTTCTGCGGAATACTCCCTCACTTTGGGTAGGGACTGCTCGGCCACGATCTCGCGCAAACGGTCGTGCGCGATGCGGATCGCGGACTTTATTGACTGGGCTCGGACGCTCGCTGCGATCAAACTGACCGGACCGGTGGGGTGCGCAAACTCAACGATGTACTGCTTCATGGATGAATCCTTTTGCGAGCACCAAGCTCACGTAATCGGTTAGCTCTCGGTCGATCAGACCGACCAGGCGCGCGAACGACCTCGGCCTGTCGATAGGCGCCGATAAGCGGGGAACGCGGTGTGTCGCAGATGGACTGCGCAAGCAGAGGTCGCATGGCCCCCGCTTGCGCAAGAATGTGGACAACGTAGCCGCCCGGATCCGACGCCTGTCGGCGATCGTGAAGGACGGCAGGGCCGGTCATTGATTGACCGGTGCCAATTGCTCTGCAGACCCTATGTTGGTGCGGTTTTACAAATTGCTAGGTGTGAGGAACGGATGACGCGTAAAGATGCAGGTTGGGCAGGACTGACTTAGCCGAGGGTCGGCGTCCCAAGGGGCGGCAAACCTGCCGACGAGGCGGTGCACAGAGCCTGCTTCCCCTGCCACAAGCTCGCCGAAGCTCGCGGCTTTGTCTTCACCCGCTACGCACCTTAATATCGACCGTCATCGGCTGCTTCCACATTGCTGGCACGTTCAAGTCCTATCGTAGGAGAGTCGTCATGACGGCAAATCGGGTCTTGCTCGCCGCGCTGTTCGTCGGCGCAATCGCGGCTGCGGTCGGAGCCTTGGCCGAGGACAAACGCATGGTGCACCAGATGATGCCAAGAGCGGTTCCATTACCGGTTGAAGGTGAGTTGCCGTCACTCGGGGGCGCAAAGGGCTGGCTTAATTCGCCGCCACTGACAGCCACTGGCCTTCGGGGAAAAGTCGTCCTGGTCGACTTCTGGACCTATACCTGCATCAATTGGCGGCGCACGCTCCCGTATGTCCGCGCCTGGTCCGAGAAATACCGGGACCAGGGATTGGTGGTGATCGGCGTGCACTCGCCTGAGTTTGAATTCGAGAAAGACGTCGATAACGTGCGCCGGGAGTCGAAGGACATGCGGGTCGACTATCCGATCGCGATCGACAGCGACCATGCGATATGGCGTGCTTTCAACAACGAATATTGGCCGGCCCTGTATTTCATCGACGCGCAGGGCCGCATCCGGCACCACCAGTTCGGCGAGGGTGATTACGAACAGTCGGAAATGATCATCCAACAGCTGCTGGCCGAGGCCGGAACCGGACGCATCAACCAAGGACTGGTTTCGGTCGATGCCCGCGACGCGGAAGCGGCCGCCGATCTGGGCAGCCTGAGGTCCGCGGAGAATTATGTCGGCTACGCGCGCACCGAGAACTTCGCGTCGCCTGGCGGCGCACGATTGAACGAGGCCCGCCTCTATGCTGCCCCGACGCGACTGAGTCTCAATCACTGGGCTCTTTCCGGCGATTGGACCATGGGGATACAGGCGACCGCGCTGAACAAGGCCGACGGGCGGATCGTGTACCGCTTTCACGCCCGCGATCTTCATCTCGTGATGGGGCCGGCGGCGCGAGGAACGCCTGTCCGATTTCGCGTGCTCGTCGATGGGCATCCGCCGGGCGCTGCTCACGGAGTCGACGTCGACGAACAAGGCAACGGCGCGGTTACCGAGGCGCGGATGTATCAGCTGATCCGGCAGCCGGAGCCCATCGCTGACCGGCAGTTCGAGATCGAGTTCCTCGATGCGGGCGTGGAGGCCTACGCGTTCACGTTCGGCTGATTCGCAGTAACCGGTCTCTCGGGTCGTCGCCGGTCTCTTGAGCCTTGCTCCCTTATATCATCCACGGTCGGATGGGCGCGACGATGAGCGCGCTTCAGACAGCCGCCAGGCGGTGGGAGGCATCACGATGACGAAGGTCAGCACACTCGCGATCACCGCCTTCACGCTGATGCTGGCCGCAGTGCCCGCACGGGCGCATCACTCATTCTCGGCAGAGTTCGACGCCAACAAGCCCGTCCACTTCGAAGGCGTCATCACCCGCGTCGAATTCATCAATCCGCACACGTGGATCCATGTGGACGTAAAGGGCCCGGATGGCAAAGCGATCGGTTGGATGATCGAGGCCGGAAGTCCGAACGTGCTGCTGCGACGCGGAGTCACCAAGACCAGCGTGAAGCCTGGCACCCAGGTGGTGGTCGACGGCTACCGGGCCAAGGATGGCTCGATGCGCGCCAATGGCCGCGATATCACGTTGCCGGACGGACGCAAGCTGTTCCTGGGCTCCTCCGGAACCGGTGCGCCGTACGATGAAAAGAAGTAACGAAGCCTGACCCGGCGCCGGCAGCGCGCCAGCCGAATGGCGCTCAGGAAAAACCGATCCACCGTCCGCCGGCGCCGACCACGAACCACAACAGCAGCGATACCAGCCCGACCGCGCGACTGCGCAGGGGCGGGATGCGGTCCGGATCGCCCAGGGCAATGCGACGCTGCACAGTCGCGGTGAACACGAGCGACAGGACCAGCGCGCTCATCTTCACCCAGAAGGCCTCGTGGTAGTACAGCTTCTCCGCCTCAGAGGTGAACAGCAGCAGGCCGGAGCCGAGCATCACCGCCAGGCTTCCAACAAACCAGGGTCGCGTGTCGCGCCAGACCTGAGCCGCCGACCGGGGCCCCAGC
This sequence comes from Burkholderiaceae bacterium, assembly GCA_035939615.1. GTDB lineage: Bacteria > Pseudomonadota > Gammaproteobacteria > Burkholderiales > Burkholderiaceae_F > VBCK01. The sequence goes on from DASZFP010000120.1 coordinate 3,481, forward strand.
CCGAGACCGAGCAGGCTCAGGTTCACCATCAGCACCGAACCGCCGATCACCGCGAGTCCCAAAAGGTGCAGGGATTCGATCACCGGGAAAAGCCAGGTCGAGTCGCGGATGCCTGCGCCGATCCAGGACGTTTCGCACCAGGTGAAGAACGCGGGGGCGGACATCGGCCTTCACCGCGCCAGGGATTCAAGATCCCCGTCGAACCAGCGATAGGCGGTCATGCGTCCGCAAATCACGACGGCTGCCCACAGCGCCAGCGACAGACCTCCTGCCAGACGCGCACGGATGGGCGGCCTCGGGTCCAGGTCCCATTGCCGGATGGTGCGCGACGCCATGACATGGAAGACCGCGGCGTTCAAGCCCGCCGTCACCAGGAAGATCAGCTTTAGCCGGAAAAAGATGTTGAAGTAATTCGTGACCGGGTCGGCGTAGAACAGCAGGGCGCCGCTGGCCGCCATCACCCAGAATCCGCCGATCATCCACGGCAGCAACCGTCTGATGGCCTGCGAAACGGGCGTCGCCGGCATGATGGCTCCCAGCAGGCGCAGGTCCAGCATCACGGTCAGTCCCAGAAAGACGCAAAGCGTCAGAACGTGTATCGACTCGACGATCGGGTATACCCAGATCGATTCGTGAAACGCGACGCTTCCGGGCGTGCCGGAGAGCCAGTGGCAGAATTCGATTGGAGCAGTCATCGATGAGAAATGGGCTCAAGTCATTGATTGCAGTGGCGGCGCTGCTGGCCCTGGCGCCGCCCCCGACGCTCGCCCAGGCAGCCCGCGCCAACGATCGCCACCCGGACTTGAGCGGCATCTGGCAAGCTCTGAACACCGCCAACTGGGACCTGCAGGACCACTCGGCGCAGGCCGGGCCGATGTGGCAGACCGGCGCCATCGGCGCCGAACCGGCCGGCCAAGGCATCGTCGAAGGCGGTGCGATTCCCTATCTTGCGGCCGCGCTCGAACAGAAGAAAGCCAACTTCGCCAACCGGCGCACCAGCGACCCGGAGGCCAAATGTTACATGCCGGGCATCCCCCGCGCGAATTACATGCCGTTTCCGTTTCAGATCGTACAGTCGCCCAGGGGCATTCTGTTCGCTTACGAGTTCGCCGGCGCCAATCGCCTGGTCAACATGGGCCGGCCGGTGGAGGCGCCAGCCGATAGCTGGATGGGGACCAACAACGGCCACTGGGAAGGCGACACGCTGGTGATCGACGTGACCGGGCTGAACGGGCTGGCCTGGTTTGACCGCGCGGGAGACTTCGCCAGCGACCAGTTGCACGTGGTCGAGCGCTTCAGCCGGATCGACCGCGACCACCTGCAATACGAAGCCATCGTCGAAGATCCGTCGGTGTTCAGCCGCCCCTGGAAAATCAGCATGCCGCTGTACCGCCGCGTGGAGAAGAACGCCCGGCTGCTGGAATTCAAGTGCGTGGAGTTTGCCGAAGAGCTCCTTTACGGCGAATACAAGAAGAAGTGAGCGTCTCACTTCGGAGCGGCGTCGGCCTTTTCTTCGGCGCGGGCTGCGCTCAGCATGTTGGCCATCGAGTAGTTGCCTTCGTGGCAGGCGTATTCGAAGATCTGGTAGCCCGATTCGTGGATGAGCGGGAAGGAAACGGTCCAGGCAGCGACGAAGGTTTTCGGATCGTTGACAGTTGCTTCGTATTCGATGGCGTTCTCGCCGATGCGCGTGAATCGTTCGACCAGACGCAGATCCTCGGTGTACCGGATCCCACCGCCGTTTTCGCCGATGCCGAGACGATCGCCAATGAAATTCGTGGTCTCCACCACCAGCGTATTGCCGTCCCAGTGCCCCCGCGGGTCTCCCATATAGGTGCGAATGGCGGCGGGCAGGTGTGGGCGTGGATGATCGGGCGGATCGATTGGAACAATGCGGGTCTCGTGGATCATTTCATAGCGAATCACGACCAGACCGGGTGACTGCAGAATATCCGTTCCGTTTCCGTAGATCACCGGCAGCATGGAGCCCAGGACGCCGCGCGTGATGCAGCGGGCGTACATGCTGAGGTCTTCCCACGATTCCGGCAGCGGTTTTCTTCTGACGGCGAAGATCGCGGCAGCGCGCTGGATCGCGGCTTGTTCAGTCAGCGCGGGAAAGCGGCCGTCTTCGGGATCGACGATCAGCGAAGTCTGCCGCGAGGTTTGCCGCGCGTACTCGGTCCAGTTGGAGGAATACGGTTTGGCATCCACGCCCTGATGCTGGACCCAGTAGCCCGCCTCGGGAACGATGCCGGCCTGAACGCTGGACGAGATTAGATTGTTTTCCTTCTCGCGCTGGGCGAATTCCTCGTCGGTCAGCTGCTTCCTGTTGCCGTAGCGCCTGGGCCGTTCGAACGGCACGCCGATGGAATCGTCGCTGGTCCAGGCTCCCTGAAGGTCAGGCTCGCCCCAGGCGGTTTTCGGAGACGTCCAGTTTGAGGCAGGTGCTTTCGTTGGCCCGGCGGCCACTGCGGCCGCGATCGAGCAGAGAGCCGCGATGGCGGGCACCGATATGCGTTGAGCAAATCGAAATCGGCCGATAGCCGCCGCGCCATTGAACAGCAAACGAGTGCGCATGGTCGATGTCAACGAGCTGCAGCCGGATCATAGCTCTGTCGTCCCACCGAAGTTCACTCGACTTGATGGTGAAGCTCCTTCATCCACGTCTGTCCGACCAGGTCGTGCCCGAAGCTGCTGTGCGGCTCCTCGTTTACAAGCTGCCAGCCGTTGCGCTCGTAGATGCGCCGCGCGGGATGCAGTATTGAATTGGTCCAGAGAGTCATTCTCCGGTAGCCTGCGCTGAAGGAAAACTGCTCGCACTCGCGCACCAGCCGATCGCCCAATCCCTGGCCCCGCGCGGCCGGGTCCACCAGCAGCATTCGAAGCTTTGCGACGCCCTCGCCATACTCGGCCGGCGGAGCCTGCATCACGAACACGCAGCCGACATTCACGCCCTCGCGCCGCGCGATCCAGCCGCGATCCAGGCCGGGTTTGAACCCTTCGATGAAATCGCCCGCGACACGGGCGACAAACGCTTCGAACCGGATGTCCCACCCGAATTCCTGCGCATACAACGCCCCATGCCGTTGAACGACCCAACCCATGTCGCCGGGGCTGGGCTCATGGAAGGTGATCTCGGCGCAGTGTGGCGGCGCCATCATCAGCAAACGTACCGTATCCATCGCGTCGATCAGTTGCCGCCGGGATGGTCCGGGCAGGTGGCTGACGATTCGCGCCACCTGGCGCCGCGAGGCGAGGTCGAGCTGCGCGTAGGCGCGGCCGCCTTTGGCGGTCAGCGACAGCCGGTGGGCCCGCGCGTCCTCCCGGCAGACCTGGTCGCGCACCAGGCCAGCCGCGCGCAGGCGGCGCAGCAGTCGGCTCAGGTAACCCGCGTTCAGCCCGAGGTCACGGCACAACTGGCTGGCGGTGAGCGGGGCGCGATGGGTCAGTTCCCACAGCACGCGCGATTCGGTCAGCGAGAAGTCGCCGTCGAGAATCTCGCGCTCGAGTAGGCCAAGGCGCTGCGTGTAGAAGCGGCTGAAGCGCCGTACCCCTGCGACGCATTCCGGATCGGGATTTGTGCCGGTGCCCATCGGGCGATCGGATAGTTGCCTGAGGCAAGTATCGCAACCGCCGCTGACGATGTCAAACTGACCGCCACCGCTTCATGAAGCCGGCCTACCCGAACCGGCGCCACAAGAGCCGGTCGAGCGACAGCGCCCCGGGCCCGCGGCACAGCAGCACCAGCAGCATCGCGGCCCACTGGATGTGGGTCGGCCACGCCAGCGGGTAGACGAAAACCTCGATGAAGATCGTCATTCCGAGCAGCACCAGCGCCGCCCCGCGGGTCAGCAGGCCCAGCACCAGCAGCACGGGTATGGACAACTCGATGCTCACCGCCAGGTATGCAGCGACCTGCGGGGGCAGCAGCGGCACCTTGTATTCGTCGGTGAACAGCGCCAGCGCAGCGTTCCAGTCGTCCAGCTTGGTCGTGCCCGAATTCCAGAACACGGTGGCCACCGCCAGCCGCAGCGGCACGGCCAGCAGGCTGTAGGGAACGCGGTCGAGGAAGGAAATCACACGCCGGATCGCCCCCCAGGCGGGGTTCGTGGCGGATGCCGCAGCCATCTGACTCATTGGGTTCTCCATCAAATCGAGTTAACCATCGGCGGCTTCGCTCAGCTCGAAACCGCAGAACCGCCCGGCGCCCAGGTGCTCGGCGAGCAGCGCATCGGCGGCGCAATCGGGGTTGTCCCGCAGCGCGATCGACAGCGCCGTACCGGCGCACAGCGCCGCGGTGAAGTGCCACGCCGCCCGGCCGAGCCGCTGTACGCGCACGTTCGAGCCGCGCCGTTCGATCAGCAGGTGGACCGGGCCTGCGGCCGGGTCGATCACTTCCAAAGCCGCATCGTCGCCTTCGAGCACGGCGTGCCAGATGGCGTCGGCCGGCGTGCTCGCGCGCACCAGCCTCAGCGCGGGGTGGGCGCGCAAACGAAGCGCGGCGCTGGCGGCCGGGGGCAGCGCGGCCAGGCGCTGCAGGTCCAATGCGATCGCGTCCGGCGCATGCAGCGCGCAGCTCACGGCCCACTCGAGGTCGGCCACATCCGGCAGGTACGGCAAGGCCAAGGCCGCAGGAAACTGCGCCAGGAAGGCGCCGAATCCCTGCCCGTACTCGTCCAGCCAGGCGCTGCGGGCCGGGTGTGCACCCATGAAAACACGCGCGGCGGCTTCGAAAAATTCGTCTCCCACCAGCTTGCGCACCGCCGGGTAAGTCAGCCGCAGCGCGGTCGTCAGCGTGGAGATCGCCGTGTCGCCGTGGATCGACAGGCGAGGTTTCGCCTCGGTGCCGACGACGACCTCCAGGGACGCCGCCACGGGCCCAGCGCCGGTCAGGCTCGCGCAGATGGCCCGCTGCAATTCAAGCAGCGATGGAGCGGCGGCAGCCATCGGCTTGCAGGTCGAGCACATTCTGGGCGCTGCGCGCCTGCGCCATCAGCACGGCAAGCGGTGGAACGTCCGTGTCCCATTCGATCAGGGTCGGCACGCACCCGAAGCGCACAACCGCCTCGGCGTACAGCGCCCACACCGGTGGCGACACCTTCGAGCCGTGATCGTCGATCAGGATCCGGCCGCCGCCTTCGAAGTCGCGCGCCGAATGGCCCGCCAGGTGGATCTCCTGCACCGTCTGCGGCGGCAGGGCGGCCAGGTAGTCCGAGGCCGACCCGCCGTGGTTGCACGCGCTCACGTAGATGTTGTTGACGTCGCACAGGATGCCGCAACCGGTTCGCCGCGCCAGCGCCGCCAGAAACTCCCATTCGGGAATCGTCGAGTGGCGGTACTGCAGGTAGCTCGACGGGTTTTCGATCAGCAACTGGCGCCGCAACGCCTGCTGCGCGCGCTCGACATTGCGGCAGACGACATCCAGCGCCTCCGGGGTCATCGGCAGCGGCAACAGATCGGCCAGGTAGGTCCCGTCGACGACGTTCCACGACAGGTGCTCGGAGACCAGGCCGGGGTCCACGCGCTCGATCAGGACGCGCAACCTCGCGAGGTGCTCCGCTGACAGGCCTTCGGCGCTGCCGAGCGAGAGGGCCACCCCGTGCAGCGAGATCGGATAATCCCGGCGCACCCGCTCCAGGATGGCCGGCGTCGGCCCGCCGCCCATGTAGTTCTCGGCATGCACCTCGAACCAGGCGACGCGCGGTCGCGCCTCGATCACCTCGCGGTGGTGCCCAAAGCGCAGCCCGATCCCTGCTGTGGCAGGGATCGGGCCGGTCGCTGCGTGTTGTGAGGCTGGCACGCGCACCGCGCCGGTCAGGACGGGTTCAGCTTGCCGCCCGCGATCTTGTTGCAGGCGCCGGCCGGCAGCAGCACGAACGCTTTCGGGTCACGCGCCCTGGTGGCCTGGCCGGCACACGAATTCGCCCCGGCTGCACAGTCGTTCTTGGCGGCAGCGTTGATGCCGTAGCACTTCTCCAGCTTGTCGGCCATCGCGTGAGATGCGTCGTCCTTGGCGGCGTGCGACATTTCATCCTTGCCTTTGTTCATTTCCTGCGCCGACACCGGCGCCAGCTGCAGCCCCAGGGCCAGCCCGAGGGCGGCCGAAAGAGTCGAAGCTGCTGTTGCGTAACGAGCCATGGTTTTCTCCCTGTCCAAAAAGGTGCAGTCCGAAGCGTGGACCCGGCATTGGTCGCCGCACCGGCCCTTTCCTTACGCGGTCAGTCGCAGTCGAGCTCGTCGCTGCGGGTGAAGCGCAGGTGCGTGATGTCGTTGGGGAAAAGCGTCCCCCAGGCGTGCGCCGAACGGGTTTCTTACGCGGCCTGCGGCTCGTCGGCGGTCTTCTTGAACGCCGACCACGGGAAGAAATAGACCGAATACACGACCACGTAGACCGGGAACGAGTCGATCTTCAGCACGTGGCAGATCGCGAAGAAGATGATGAGCAGGTGCATCCGAAACACATTGACGTAGGGGCGGCCGAACAGGCCGTGGGCCGAAGCTCCGGAACTCTTGAGCAGCTGCACGATGCCTTGCTGCGGCCTCAGCCGGCCTGCGTGAATCAGGGTGCCGATCGAGCCGAGCAGGGCCCGGCGTTCTGCGATGGCCACCGGAATCAGGAAAACGCCATATTTCGGTGCGACGTAATGCAGGGCGTCGTTCCAGAGCCCGATGGGATTGAACATTCCCCGGATAAACGCCCCTTTGGGCACTTCGCCCAGCGGAAAGAACGAGGACAGAAACGAGGCGTGCACCGCATGGAACGCGCAAAAATGCAGTGAGAAGAACGCCAGTACGAACAGCGCCACCGCCGATCCGATCAGGATCGCCCGGCCCCGATACTGCGCCGGAAACCCATCGCCGGCGACGATGACGGAGCCAATGTAAGCGCCCTTAGCGATCACGGACAGGATCGACAGGTACCCGACCACGAGGCTGCCGAGCCACAGGCTCCAGACCAGGTCGGTCGTGTTCCATCCGAGCAACCGGGCGCTGGCCAGGCCGACCGCGAAGGCGGCGACGTCCAGGAGAATCGTCTGCGGGTTCGGCAGTGTGAAGCGCGACGGGCCCATTCCCGTTTCCCCGCTGTCGACGCTGCTGCGTCAGCGTGAAATGAGAATGAGAATTTGCCCGACCAGCGGTCGCGTCGATCCTGCGAGAAGCGCCGGAAAGGCCGGACGGCTCCGGCTCCGGTGCCGGATGGGAGTTCGAGCCGGCGCGGGCTCGTCGGCGCTCGGACGCCCAAGCGCCGACCCGGCCCTAGTCGTCGCTGGGCGTTACAAAGATCATTCCGCGCGTGCTGACGAAGCCGGTCCCGATCGGCGCCAGCGCGCCGCTGTCGAGGTTCAGCACCGCAACGATGCCGGCGGTGTCCGACGTCGAATAGGCCGTTCCGGGTTCGAACCCGAACGTCGAGCTGTCGAGGCGATATACCTTGTTGGCCGTGACGTCGCTGAACAGGGCGAAGGAGCGCCCGCGAGGGGCAAATGCGGTGTCGTCGACGGTAGTGGCCGCTCCGCCACTCGTTATTCCGAGAACCCCCACGGCCTGGTTTTCCGCCAGCGGATGCCGGACGAACACCAGTGCGGCGTCCGCCTGGCTGTTGACGACGATGTTGCCGCGCGGGTCGACGCTGAGCGAATCCGGGTCGGTCAGATTCAACGTCACGGTGTTGCCGGTGGCGATGTTGACGGCTTGCGAGTTGCCGTAGATCACCGGCTCCAGATCGAGCGAGTTGCCTGACACCGTAACGCGCACGAGCGCGGGAAAGACGTTAACCCCGTTGACGTCCAGATTCGGATTGGACGCCGTCATGTAGATATCGTCGCCCACCACCCGCAGGTCGTCGTAGCCGCCACCATGCGGCGCCGGTGGGAAGTAAGTCTTCGCGGTGCCGCTGATCAGGTCGATGATTACGACCGACGGGTTGGCATCCTCGTTTTGTATGGTCCAGAGCTGGTCGCCGCCGACCACCCGCAGGCCGTCATTGTGGCCGAGCACCGAAAATGTACGTTGCACCGCGCCGTCTGACGCGTACTGCACGATCGTGCTCGATTTGCCGTCCGTCCCGTCCTTGGCCACATGGTTCTGATAACCGATCAGCACGCTGTTGCGCCACTGCACGATCGAATCGGGTTGCGAGTACGCCGATGTTCCCTGGGCAAAGGTCGAAAGCTTGTAGGGCGGGACGACCGACTGGGCTGCGGCCGGGCCGGCGCAAAGGGCCGCGCACAACGCGCTCGCCGCGAGCAGTGCGCCAAGGGCTGGGGTCTTGTTTCCTGACGGTGACAGGTCGAACCGGGGCATACCAATCTCCTCCTCGTTGTCCTCACGAGCGCAGGAGACTATGGGCGCGGCAGGTGACCTGATCGTGAAGGTCGTCGTCTCGCTTGAGGTCGGATCCGAATTCGTGGCCGTCTTAAGGGTTTTGGGGTCTTTGCGATATACCCGCCCGGCGCAACGATAGGTTGAACCGATACCGACCTGTCAGCGGGTGTGACCCGTCGGCCAGACTCAGCACGCCGTGATAACGCAACCGCGACGGTCCGCCCCAGATCACGACGTCGCCGTGCGCCACCGGGATGCGTGCCGCCTTGACCGAGCGTTTGGTCCCGCCCAACAGGAACACCGCAGGCAATCCGAGCGAAACGGACACGATCGGCCAATCGAGCTCGCGCTCGTCGCGATCCTGGTGCAACGTGAGCCGGGCGCCGGGCTCGTAGCGGCTGATCAGGCACGCGTCGGCAACGAAGTCGCAATAGCCGGCCCGGTCGGCCGCTCTTTGCGCCAGCTCCAGGAACGAGGCCGGCAGCGGCGGCCATCGACGGGCGCTGCCGGGGTCGACGCCGTCGTAGCGGTAGCCGGCCTCGTCGCTGACCCATCCCAGCGCGCCGCAGTTGCTCATCGCGACCGTCATTCGAAACCCGCCCGGGGTGACCATGTGCCGGCAGGGTGCCTCTTCGAGAACCCGTCGCAGATCCGACACCAACCGCGCGTCGCAGGCGGCCGCGAAGCCGCGCATCAGAAAGGCCCCCGCACCGAGGCTGATGCGGTCGGCCACCG
>DASZFP010000121.1:0-2336 GCA_035939615.1 Burkholderiaceae bacterium
GGATTCACGGGCATCGTTACAGCCTGAATTGCACTCCAATTCAGACCTGTTGCCAAGGGGTTTGTACAGTTCGTTTCAATGAGGAGAACCTGTATTGACACTGGGCATCAACCCCCAGTACCGCCCACCGTCAAACCCTCGATCCTGAGCGTCGGCTGCCCCACGCCGACCGGCACGCTCTGGCCGTCCTTGCCGCAGGTGCCGATGCCGGCGTCCATTCGCATGTCGTTGCCGATCATCGAAACGCGGGTCAGAGCGTCGGGCCCGTTGCCGATCAGCGTGGCGCCCTTGATCGGTGCGCCAATCTGTCCGTCCTCGATCAGGTAGGCCTCGGCCATCGAGAAGACGAACTTGCCGTTGGTGATGTCGACCTGGCCGCCGCCGAAGTTGGTCGCGTACACGCCTTTTTTGACCGAGCGGACGATCTCGGCCGGATCGGCCTCGCCGGCCAGCATGAAGGTGTTGGTCATGCGCGGCATCGGCAAACTGGCGAACGATTCGCGCCGGCCGTTGCCGGTCAAGGCGCCCTTCATCAGGCGGGCATTGAGCGAATCCTGCATGTAGCCGCGCAGGATGCCGTCCTCGATCAGCACGGTGCGCGAGGTCGCATTGCCCTCGTCGTCGATGGCCAGGGAGCCGCGTCGCCCGGGGATCGTGCCGTCGTCGACCACGGTGACGCCGCGCGCGGCCACGCGCTTGCCGATGCGGCCGGCGAATGCGCTGGAGCCCTTGCGGTTGAAATCGCCCTCCAGCCCGTGTCCGACCGCCTCGTGCAGCAGGATGCCCGGCCAGCCGGCGCCGAGCACCACGGTCATCTGGCCGGCCGGCGCCGAGCGGGCCTGCAGGTTCACCAGCGCCATGTCAACCGCCTGGCGGGCGTACTGATCGAGCCGCTCGTCGGTGAACATGGCCAGGTCGTCGCGGCCGCCGCCGCCGGCAAAGCCCTGCTCGCGGCGCCCGTCCTGCTCGGCGATCACCGTGAGCGAGATGCGCACCAGCGGCCGCACGTCGGCCGCGATCAGGCCGTCGCTGCGCGCCACCAGGATCACGTCGTACTCGGAGGCGAGCGTGGCCATCACCTGGCGCACGCGCGCATCGCGCGCGCGGGCCATTTTCTCCAGGCGCTCGAGCATCTGCACCTTGTCGGCGGCGCTCAGCGACGCCACCGGGTCGTCCGTGCCGTACAGCGGCTGGTGCGAGCGCGGCGCCAGTTGCGAGGCGACCTTCACGCGCCCGGCCGAGCCGCTGCGCGCGATCGAGCGCACCGTGTGCGCGGCCTGCAGCAGCGCTTCCTGGGAGATGTCGTCCGAGTAGGAAAACGCCGTCTTGTCGCCGGCCACGGCGCGCACGCCCACGCCCTGGTCGATCCCGAAGGAGCCCGATTTCACGATCCCTTCTTCCAGCGAATACGATTCGCTGCGCGTGTACTGGAAGTACAGGTCCGCGTAGTCGGTGCGGTGCTCGAATACGGACGCCAGGGTGCGCTGCAGGTTCGACTCGTCCAGCCCGAAGGGCTGCAGCAGCAGGGCGCGCGCGGTCGCCAGGCGTTCGAGGCAGGGTTCGGTGGGTTTCATTGGGCAATTTTTCCAGAAAATCCATCGTCTCAGGTCGTGCCAACCTGCGAACTTTCAAGCCCGGTTATGTCCCCGGATGGTGCGGGGCTTTGGGCTTCCGGACCGCCGGGCTTAAGCCAGCACTCGGTGCTTCAGGGCCGGCAGTGACTGCCTACACTCCGCGATCCGGGCGGGATCCACTTCACCCATGACGACACCAGGGCCTTCCTCGCGCTGGGCCAGGATCGCGCCCCAGGGATCGATCAACATCGAGTGGCCGTGGGTGCGGCGGCCGTTTTCGTGGCGACCGCCCTGGGCCGGTGCCAGAACGTAGCACAGGTTCTCCACGGCCCGGGCCCGCAGCAGCGTTTCCCAGTGCGCGCGCCCGGTGGTGGCCGTAAACGCCGACGGCACCAGGATCAGATCGGGTCCGTCGAGGGCGCGGTACAGCTCGGGAAAGCGCAGGTCGTAGCACACCGACAGGCCCACCTTGAGCGTGAGCGGGCCATCTTCCAGCGTGAACGTGGCCGGCGTGCGGCCCGGCCAGATGGTGCGCGCCTCGTCGTAGCGTTCACCGTCGCGCTGAAACGAGAAAAGATGGATCTTGTCGTAGCGCGCAACCCGCCGGCCCTGCGGGTCATACACCAGCAGCGTGTTCAGCACCCGGTCGTGCGCCGGCGCAACCAGCGGAATGGTGCCTCCGGCCAGCCAGATGCCGTGCTGGGCCGCCTGCGCGGCCAGGAAGTCCTGCAGCGGCCCGCGGCCGTCGGGCTCGCGCACGGC
>DASZFP010000122.1:0-2258 GCA_035939615.1 Burkholderiaceae bacterium
CTCCGAAGCTGCGCAGCAGCTTAGGAGGGTCAGTGCGCAGCTGCGGCTTCATCACGCAACGCGCGGCGCAGGATCTTGCCGACGTTGCTCTTGGGCAGGTCGGAGCGGAATTCGATGAATTTCGGACGCTTGTATCCGGTCAGATTCTCGTGGCAGTACTCGACCAGGTCATGTTCGGTCAGCGCCGGATCGGCCCGCACCACGAACAGCTTCACGGCCTCGCCCGCGCGCTCATCCGGCACCCCGATCGCCGCGCACTCGCGCACGCCGGGGTGCGAGGCCACGACGTCCTCGATCTCGTTGGGGAAGACCTTGAACCCGGACACCAGGATCATGTCCTTCTTGCGGTCGACGATGCGGACATAGCCCCGCTCGTCCATCACGCCGATGTCGCCGCTGCGAAAGAATCCGTCGTCCGTCATCACGCGCGCGGTCTCATCGGGCCTGAGCCAGTAGCCATCCATCAGCTGGGGCCCGCGGATGGCGATCTCGCCGGCCGTGCCCGTCGGCAGCCGGTTGCCGGCATCATCCAGGATCGCGATGTCGGTCGACGGCAGCGGCAGGCCGATGCTGCCGTTGAACTCCTCGCTGAGCACCGGATTGACCGTTGCGCCGGGGGAGGTCTCCGACAATCCGTACGCCTGGCAGATGGTGCGCCCGGTCAATTCGGCCCAGCGCTTGGCCACTGCGCTCTGCACCGCCATTCCGCCTCCGAGGCAGATGCGCATCGACGAGAAGTCCAGCGCCCGGAACGCCTCGTTGCCGGCGAGCGCGTTGAACAGGGTGTTGACGGCCGGCAGGCAGTGCACGCGATGCCGCGCAACTTCGCGCACCAGCGCCGCTATGTCGCGCGGGTTCGGAATCAGCACGCATTTTCCGCCGCGTCGCACCGACATCAGTGCGCAGCCGGTCAGCGCGAAGATGTGATACAGCGGAAGGGCCGCCACCGTGGTGTATTGCTCGCCGGGCGGCAGCAGGTCCAGCGCCGGACGAAACCAGGCCTCGACCTGCAGCACGTTGGCGTACAGGTTGCGGTGAAGCAGCGTGGCGCCCTTGGCCACGCCGGTGGTGCCGCCCGTGTACTGCAGACAGGCGACGTCGCCCGGCTCGATCGGCACCGGCCGGGGCGGTGTGCGGGCGCCCTGGCGCAGCACGTCGCCAAACGCGACCGCATCGGGCAGCGAGTAAGCGGGAACCAGCTTGCGCACCCGGCGCACGACGAAATTGACCAGCGCTCCGCGCACCGGGCCCAGCAGGTCGCCGAGCCGGCACACGCACACGCTGTCGGTCGGCACGTGTGCGCGCACCGCCGCCACGGTGGCGGCAAAGTTTTCCAGTACGAATATGGCGCGCGCCCCGGAATCGGCCAGCTGGTGCTCGAGCTCGCGCGGCATGTACAGCGGATTGACGTTGACCACCACGCAGCCGGCGCGCAGGATCCCCGCCATCACGACCGGGTACTGCATCACGTTGGGCAGCATGATCGCGACGCGGTCCCCGCGGTCCAGCCCGCGCGACTGCAGCCAGCTCGCAACCGCGCTTGAAAGCCGATCCACCTGCCGGTAAGTCAGATCCGCCCCCATGCAGGCGAACGCCACCTGGGGTCCGTTGCGGGCGAACGACTCCTGCAGCATCTGTACCAGCGTGCCGATTCGCCTTTCGTCGATCGTCGTCTCGACGCCGGCTGGGTAGCTCTTCAGCCAGAACCGGTCGAGCTGTTCGGTGCGGGTGGCCTGCAACATGGGCTCGGGAAGCAACGCGCGCGCTTTGGGCAGCCGCGTCCGCGTTGACTGCGGGATTCGATCATACCCGCTTGGTCAGGTCGTCGAGCTCGCGATCGCGCGCGTCCTTGCGCAGCGCGGCAATCCGCTTGGCCTCGCGAAAAAATGCCGCCATGTCGGGCCCGGTACGGCGCATCAACGCCTCGAACGCCGGGACCCGGTCGAAATAGGCGCCGATCGCCGCCAGATGGGCGTTGTTCAGCGGCTGGCCGAAGAAGCGGTCGTAGCCCTTGAACCCGCCCCACGGCCCGTCGCGCAGCGATTGATAGCGCCCCTGCAGCTCGGCGAACAGCGCGCGCTTGCGCTCGCGCTTGTCCGGATCCGGCGCGGTGCCCGCGTAGGCCTCGTCCAGCGCGGCGCGCGTCCGCGTCAGCAGGTCCAGGAACTGGGCGCGGCGCTGTTCGATCTGCTGCCATTCGGCCCGCAGGCGATCGGAGCCTTGCGCCTGCAGCCAGCGCCGCACGCCTTCGCGCTCGA
>DASZFP010000123.1:0-3836 GCA_035939615.1 Burkholderiaceae bacterium
GGTCGGATCCCCCAAGGCTTTGAAAATTGCGGTCGGCTCGGCGCGCACTTGATTTCGATATAGGACCTGGGGTAGCTGTTTCTGGCAGCAGACAAACCATAACTAGATGGTTATATGTTGTCAACCAGGTTTTTCTGGCCGCGCGCTAGAGCTCCGATCCTGGATTCGCAGTGCCCCGCTGGCTTGCGCGAGTCGCCCCGGGCGTGCCGCCGTGGCGGCGGCACGCTCGCACTCGCCAGCGTCAACCTTTCTTCTGCCCGATGACCGTGACCCGCTGGGTCCGCTCCGCGTTCCACTTCTGCCAGCCGGCTAATTTTTCGGAGAGGGACTTGTTATCTTCTTTAAGTTGTTGATTTTCTCGTCCAAGGTCTTGAGCGATGCCGGTAACTTCTCCGATGCTGTCGAAGACTCCCCCGACGGCTTCGGAGATTCCAGCAATTCGAGCGGTACAGGCTTCTCCGGAGGTTCGGGCGGCGGACAGGTCGGTTTCGAGAGCATGGCGCACCCCGGTAGCATGGCTAACGGAAGCAGCCAGATGCTTATCTTTTGCTTGAATCGCTTTTGCGTGCTCTTGATTGTCCTTTTCATGTTCTTCGCGCTCCTTCGCCAGTGTGTCCGTCAACATCCGCCTGTCCTGTTCTGCCTTGTCCAGGGCCAGCTTCAGTTCCTGTTCGTGCGCGACCTTCGCCGAGGCCGCGGTCTGCCCAGCCAGTTGCGACTCCAGCAGCATGCCCGCGCCGAACGCCGCCGCTGCGACTACAAAATAGATCAGAACGTCACGTGCCCGGTTCTTCGGCGGTTCACGCGTAAACTGTTCAGTGCTCATCTGCGGCTCCTTGCGTCTTGATCCGCTTCGGGGTTGCTCGGGCGGTGACCCTGCCGATCGCTCGGCTCACCCATCGAAGCGGCGGGGTTGGCGTCTTTCTACAGCATGGTCCCCGTGGCATCAAGCCTCGGAGAATTTCAAACCGGCTCGAGCTTGGCCACGGCCAGCAGCAGCTCCTTGACCCCTGCGGCGCCGAACTGGATCTGGGCGCGCGCGTCGCCCCCGGCGCCTTGCAGACGGATCACCACGCCGTCGCCGAATTTCGGATGCCGCACGCTCTGGCCGACCTGGAAGCCGTGGTGGCCGGCAGGGGCCGTGCCGATCACTGCGCCGCCGGGCGCGGACGGCGCGCGCCAGGACGGAACCGCGTCGACCGCGGGGCGACGCCGCGGCGCGAGCCACCGCACCGATTCGGGCGGAAGCTCGTCCAGGAAGCGCGAGCGGATCCCGTAGCGGGTCTGCCCGTGCAGCAGCCGCGCCTGCGCAAAGCTCAAGTACAGGCGCTTGCGGGCGCGCGTGATCGCCACGTACATCAAGCGCCTCTCCTCCTCCAGTCCGCGATCGCCCTCGTCCAGGCTGTTTTCGTGGGGAAACAGCCCCTCCTCCAGCCCGGTGATGAAGACCGCCTCGAATTCCAGCCCCTTGGCCGAGTGCACCGTCATCAACTGCAGCGCATCCTGCCCCTGCCCGGCCTGGTTGTCGCCTGCCTCGAGCGAGGCGTGCGCCAGAAAAGCGGTCAGCGGCCCGACCGCCTCTGAATCGGTCGGGCCGCTCGCGGCGGCGGCGGTCCCGTAGCCCTGCTCCGCCGCGAAACTGGTCGACGCATTCACCAGTTCTTCCAGGTTCTCGAGGCGTTCCTGGCCGTCCTTTTCGTTCGCGTAGTGGGTCCGCAGGCCGCTTTGCTGGATCACGGTGGACACCAGCTCCGGCAAGGTCTGCGTCGCCGCCGCCGCCTGCAGCGCCTCGATCAGCTGGCCGAACTGCGCCTGGCTCGCCCCCGAGCGCCCCGCCAGCGAGCCGATCGCCCCATACAGGCTCGTCTGGCCGGCGTCGGCGGCATCCTGCAACTGCTCCAGCGTGCGCGCGCCGATGCCGCGCGCCGGAAAGTTGACCGCGCGCGCGAACGAGACGTCGTCGTTCGGATTGGCCGCCAGCCGCAGGTAGGCCAGGGCGTTCTTGACCTCGGCCCGCTCGAAAAAGCGCAGCCCGCCGTAGACCCGGTACGGCAGGCCGGCCGTGAACAGCGCGTGCTCCAGGATGCGCGACTGCGCATTGGACCGGTACAGAATCGACATGTCCGAGGGCCGCATGCCCTCGCCTTTGAGCCCGCGCACCTGCTCGACGATCCAGCTCGCCTCCAGCGCATCGGAGCCGGCCTCGAACAGCACGGGCCGCTCGCCCTGCCCCGCGGCGGTCCACAGGTTCTTGCCCAGCCGCTGCGCGTTGTGGCTGATCAGCCGGTTGGCCGTCTCCAGGATGTGACCGTACGAGCGGTAGTTCTGCTCCAGCTTGATCACGCGCGAAACGTGGAACTCGCGCTCGAAGTCGGCCATGTTGCCGACGTTGGCGCCGCGGAACCGGTAGATCGACTGGTCGTCGTCGCCGACCGCGAACACCGCGCTGTCGGGGCCGGCCAGCAGCTTGAGCCACTGGTACTGAAGAACATTGGTGTCCTGGAACTCGTCGACCAGGATGTGGCGGAAGCGCTGCTGGTAGTGCTGCCGCAGCGGCTCGTTGCGCGAGAGCAGCTCGTAACTGCGCAGCAGCAGCTCGGCGAAATCCACGGTTGCCTCGCGCTGGCACTGTCGCTCGTACGCGTCGAACAGCTCCACCAACCGGCGGTCGCGCGCGCCGTCGGATCCGACGTCGCGCGCGCGCAGCCCCGCCTCCTTGGCGCCGTTGATGAACATCTGCAGCTCGCGCGGCGGGCAGTGCGCATCGTCCACGCCCGCCGCTTTCAGCACCCGCTTGACCGCCGCCAGCTGGTCCTGCGAATCCAGAATCTGGAAGGTCTGGGGCAGCTGCGCGTCCCGGTGGTGCATCCGCAGCAGGCGGTTGCACAGCCCGTGAAACGTGCCGATCCACATCGCGCGCGTATTGACCGGCAGCATCGCGCCGATGCGGTCGATCATCTCGCGCGCCGCCTTGTTGGTGAAGGTGACGGCCAGGATCTGGTGCGCGCTGACGTGTCCGCCGTGGATCAGCCAGGCGATCCGCGTCGTCAGCACGCGGGTCTTGCCGCTGCCGGCGCCGGCCAGCACCAGCACATGCCCGGTCGGCCCGGTCACGGCGTCCAGTTGCTGGGGATTGAGCCCTTCGAGAAAGCGCTGCACGGCGTCTATTTTAGTTGGGTTTGCCGCGCGCCACGGCGCCGCGGCTTGCCCTCCGAAGCCCGCAGGGCGAAGGAGGGCCCTCCTTCGCGCCAGGGCGCTTCGGAGGGCTCGCCCGCCGTAGCTCGCGCAGCGAGCGAAGGCGGGCGGATAGAATCGGGGCCCGTGCGCGACAAATACCTTGCCCAGGAGGTCGAAACCGAGGCCCAGGCCCACTGGCGGTCGATCGACGCCTACCGGGCGCGCGAGCATGCGCGCGATGCGACCGGCCGCGCCAAGCCCAAGTTCTACGTGTGCTCGATGCTGCCGTACCCGAGCGGGCGGCTGCACATGGGGCACGTGCGCAACTACACGCTGAACGACGTGATGTACCGCGTGCACCGGATGCGCGGCTACAACGTGATGACGCCGATGGGCTGGGATGCGTTCGGCCTGCCGGCCGAGAACGCCGCCATCGAAAACGGCATACCGCCGGCGCGCTGGACCTACGACAACATCGCCGAGATGAAAGCCCAGATGGAGCCGCTGGGCCTGGCATTCGACTGGTCGCGCGAGCTGGCAACCTGCCAGCCGCAGTATTACCGCTGGAACCAGTGGCTGTTCCTGAAGATGCTCGAACGCGGCATCGCCTATCGCAGGACACAGGTGGTCAACTGGGATCCGGTCGATCAGACCGTGCT
>DASZFP010000124.1:0-2980 GCA_035939615.1 Burkholderiaceae bacterium
TTGGCGAGCATTTTCTCCGTTGAAATCAGCGCCTTCCCAAATCGGCGAAAATGCCGGTCATGTCGGTCCGTCATCCCGCGATCCGCATTCGCGGCGCGCGTCAGAACAACCTCAAGAACCTCGACCTGGATCTGCCAACCGGTGAGTTGATCGTCGTCACCGGCGTGTCGGGATCCGGGAAAAGCTCGCTCGTGTTCGACACGCTGTATGCAGAGGGTCAGCGCCGCTACGTCGAAACGTTCTCGCCGTACGCGCGCCAGTTCCTGGACCGGATGGACCGCCCGGCGGTGGACCGCATCGATGGCGTGCCGCCCGCGATCGCGATCGATCAGACCAACCCGGTGCGAACGTCGCGCAGCACGGTCGGCACGATGACCGAAATCAACGATCATCTGAAGCTGCTGTTCGCGCGGGCCGCCGTGCTGCACTGTCGCAACTGCGGCAAGCCGGTCCAGCGCGACTCGCCGCAGCAGGTGGTCGACGAGCTGCTGCGTCGCTGCGCCGGCTCCGGCGAGGCGCGCCTGACGATCACCTTCCCGATCACCGTGCCCGTCAATTTCAAGCCGGACGAGGTGCACGCTCACCTCCAGGCGCAGGGCTATTCGCGCGTGCTGGGGCAGCAGGCGACCGCTGCGGGGCAGCGGATCGACGTGGTACAGGACCGGATCAAGGCGCAGGGCGCCGATCGTCAGCGTCTGATCGAGTCGATCGAGGCGGCGCTGCAGCGGGGCGGCGGGCGTGTCGATGTGCACGTGGGCGACGACGGCGCTCCGGTCTGGCATTTTTCGTCGGACCTGCATTGCGCCGACTGCGACATTCACTATTCGGATCCGACGCCGAGCGCGTTCTCGTTCAATTCGCCGCTGGGCGCCTGTCAGACCTGCCGCGGCTTCGGTCGCGTGATCGGGATCGACCTGGGGCTGGTGATACCCGACGTGAACAAAACGCTGCGCGGCGGTGCGGTCAAGCCGTGGCAGACCGAAAGCTTCAAGGAGTGCCAGCGCGACCTGGAAAAATATGCTCCCGGATTCGATATCGCGCTGGACGTCCCCTGGAAGGCGCTGAGCGAGCGCGAGCAGCGCTGGGTCATCGACGGCGATCCGGCCTGGCGCGGGAAGTGGCAGACCCAGTGGTACGGCATCCGCCGCTACTTCGAGTGGCTCGAGTCCAAGGCCTACAAGATGCACATCCGGGTGCTGCTGTCGCGCTACCGCAGCTACACGCCGTGCACGGTCTGCGGCGGCAGCCGCCTGCAGCCGGATGCTCTGCTGTGGCGATTCGAAGGTCACACGATCCAGCAACTGGTGCTGCTGCCGCTGGCCCGCCTGCGGGAGTTCTTCGACCAGCCGCGCGGCCGCGCCGCGCTGGATCAGGCGATCGAGCTGCTGCTGAAGGAGATCCGCGCGCGCCTGCGCTTCCTGTGCGAAGTCGGCTTGGGGTACCTGACGCTTGACCGGCAGAGCCGCACGCTCTCCGGCGGCGAGGTGCAGCGCATCAACCTGACCACTGCGCTGGGCACCTCGCTGGTCAACACGCTGTTCGTTCTCGATGAGCCTTCGATCGGACTGCACCCGCGCGACATGCACCGCGTGATCGGCGTGATGCGGCGCCTGCGCAACGCGGGCAACTCGCTGGTGGTGGTGGAGCACGACCCGCAGGTGATGCTGGCGGCCGATCGCGTGCTCGACCTGGGACCGGGCCCCGGCGAGCGCGGTGGCCAGGTCGTGTTCGAGGGTCCGCCCGAGGCCTTGTGCCGCGCTTCGACGCTGACCGGGCAGTACCTGTCGGGCCGACGCCAGGTCGAGGTGCCGCGCGCGCATCCGGTCGCTGCGGGCGCGCCGAGGATCGTCCTGCAGGGGGTGCAGCAGCACAACCTGAAACGCATCGATGTGGAATTTCCGCTGAACCGGCTGGTGGTCGTCACCGGTGTGTCGGGCTCGGGCAAGTCGACGCTGGTGCAGAACGTGCTGTATCCGGCGCTGCGCAAGGCCAAGGGCAAGTCGGCCGAAGTCCCCGGCTTGCACGACCGCTGCCTGGGAGCGGAAGGGATCGCGGAGGTGGCGCTGGTCGACCAGTCCCCGATCGGCAAGACCACGCGTTCCAACCCGGCCAGTTACGTCGGCGCGTTCGAGGCGATCCGGCGCCTGTTCGCGCGCGCGCCGCTGGCGCTGGAACGCAGCTATACGGCCGGGACCTTCAGCTTCAATACCGGCACCGGCCGCTGCCCGACTTGCGGCGGCAACGGCTACGAGCACGTCGAGATGCAGTTCCTGTCCGATGTGTACCTGCGCTGCCCCGACTGTGACGGCCGGCGCTTTCGATCGGAGGTGCTCGAGGTGACCCTGGCCCGCCAGGGAAAGGCGCTGTCCATCGCCGACACGCTGGAACTGACCGTCTCGGAAGCGTTGGAGCGGTTCGCGCAGGACGCCGAGGTGGTGCGCGGGCTGGCGCCACTGGCCGAAGTCGGACTCGAGTACCTGCGGCTGGGCCAGCCGGTCCCGACCTTGTCGGGCGGCGAGGCGCAGCGGCTGAAGATCGCCGGCTTTCTGGGCCAGGCCGGTCCGCTGCTGGGCAACGGCGCGCAACTGGCCCGCAAGGGCACGTTGATGCTGTTCGACGAGCCCACCACCGGCCTGCACTTCGATGACATCTCGCGGCTGATGCGCGCGCTGCGCCGTCTGGTCGACTGCGGCCACTCGCTGATCCTGATCGAGCACAACCTGGACGTGATCCGCGCCGCCGACTGGATCATCGACCTGGGACCGGAGGGTGGCGAGGCCGGCGGCACGGTGGTGGCCGAAGGCGATCCGAGCGCGATCGCCGCGCATCCGAGTTCGCACACGGGCAAGGCGCTGCGCGAGTACGAGGCAACCCTCACCCCCGCTGCGACGACCCTCACCCCCGACCCCTCTCCCGCAAGCGGGAGAGGGGAGGAACTGCGCTACCTCCCTTCTCAAACGCCCCTCGCAGGGGGCAGAAG
>DASZFP010000125.1:0-47150 GCA_035939615.1 Burkholderiaceae bacterium
CTGTCGATGGAGCGCGTCGAGGCGGAGGCATTTTCGCCGCTGGACCGCGTGGGACAGCTGCAGATGCGCAACCTCGACATCCTGGATTCACGCGAGAAGCTCGAAATTTACGCGCGCACCGGCGTGCTGTCCGCCGGCAGCTCCGCGGGCGGATTGCTGGAGTCGAACGAACCGGAAGAGCCGGCCGACGGTTGAAATAAAACACCACCGACTCAACACCGCCGTGTTGAATGGCCGCGACAGGAATCGGGCCAACAAGCCGTTAACACGTTCGTAAAGCCGTCCCCTCGGCAGGGCGTTCGCTCATCCTCGGGCACGAACGTCGCATGTCAACTCAAGTGAACGCTACGCGTTTTGAGCGATGCGTCGGCGGTATCCGTCGCGCGACGGCCGAACGCCCGAGCTCGCCATTGCGTTGACCGTCCGTGGCTTGAGTGCCGCGGGTTTTCGATACGACCGGGTATACCTATACGATCGACGGCGTTGCAGGAGGGACCGTGATCGCGATCGACACGACCACCAACCAGGCGGTCGCCACGGTCGGCACCGTGCCACCGGGCACCGCGACGTTTCTGACGGCGGGGTTCCGCGCCAGCGGCCACAGCGGCTTCATCGACGCCAGCACCGTCGCCTCGACCCAGGATCCGGCCACGCGGGACCTGTACCTGATCAATTCGCACAGCGGCAACACCCTGGAGGCCGCCACCAGCAACCTTTGACCGGCAACCCGCCGGCGGCAGTCACCCCAGCTTCAACTGGTGCGGCCGCACCAGCAGGTGCCAGTCCTGGTGTTCCTCCAGGATCAGGTCGACGGCCGAGCGCACCGCGTTCTTGACCGCGTCGGACTGTGACGCGGACGGTGCGCCGCGCGCGCTCGCTTCGATCTCGACGATGGCCTGGCCCAGGGTCCGGTAAAGGCGCTCGGAACTCAACTCGAGCCGGTGCGACTCGGACTGGGCCAGGGCGCCGTGCAGCGCCGCGGCCAGGGCCGGAAAGAAGATCGCGGCCAGCGTCAACACGCCCCAGTCAGCCACCAGGTGCAGGGCCGAGGCGGCCGCCGTCAGCCCGAACAGCCACGCCGTGAGCGCGTAGATGCGGGCGGACAATGCGCGCTGCTCGACGGTGACGTGGTGGTGGTAGCTGCGCTGGCCGGCCAGGATTTCGACGGCCCAGCGGGCATAGTCCTTCACGAAGCCGGCATCGTCCCAGGCCGCGCGCAGCGTCGAGCGCGCCAGCGGCTCGAGCCGCTCGCACAGCCGGTCCACTTCGTCGGCCTCGCGCAGATGCTGGCCCGGGTCGAACACGCGGGCGAACCAGCTGGCGGCCGGATGTGCGGTCGAGAAATCCACCAGCGGTGCGACCAGGGGCGAATAACGGGCCAGCTCCGCGTGGGTGCGCGAGGCCAGCCAGCGGGCCTGCCAGCGGTTGCGATGTCCGCGCCAGTAGACGACCCCGAGCGTTCCGATCACGATCAGCTCGCACAGGCCCCATAGCCAGGCGTAGGGGTGCATGGCGTGATCGTGCTGATCCCAGCCGAGCGCGAACGGCATGGCGGCAAACAGTACCGCCAGGGCGCTGAGCAGATAGATGGACCAGTACGCGCTTCGGTAGCGGTTGCCGTACTCGATCGCGCGCTGGTTGAACGTGCGGTGCTCGGCTTCCATCGCATCGACCAGCGGTCGCAGCAGGGCGGGAGGCGAAGGCGAGGGCGGTCGCGCGATCTGCGGCGGACGGAAACCGATCAGCAGGACGCGCTTGATGACGCTGTGAAGGGGCATCACGGATCGAGCCCCTCGCTCTACGCCTTGGCCGGCTCGCATTCGTAGAACGTGTCGAACAACGCCCCCGCCACCACGCCGAGGCTGCCGTCGCCGTAGTCGATCAGCCAGTCGCCCGCCCCGCCGTGCAGGCGCGAGATCTGATCGGGCAGCACCACGACGAAGGGCCGCTGCATCGGCAGCGCCAGCACGGGCAGCGGCAGGCTCTCGTAAGGGCCGGGCGCCCCGGCCACGCCGGGCGGCACCGGTCGATACTTCGCGTCGAAGCGCTTGCGCGAAACGGGCCAGCGCTCCTCGGACGGCCCGGTGATGATGGCGTCGCCGGCCTGCATATGAACGTCGCCTTCCTGCGTGCCGATCACGCCGTCGTGGGCGGCGAAGCTGACGCCGACGATCAGGCGGCGCTTGCGAGCCTGGACGGTATGCGGATCCTGACGGACTTGGGGCGCGTGTCCGCTGCCGTGCGTGCAGCGGAAAAGGCGCGTTGCATCCGGCGCCACAGCGCAGTCCCTAACTGCCGCGGCGGTGCGCCTGCAGCGCCTCGTCGATGCGCGCCTGCCAGAACGCCACGGTCTTCAGGCCGTGCATCTCGGCCGACAACCCGGCCATCAGCGACTGGGCCTGCTGCAAGTCGGGGATGGCGGATGCGGGCTCGACGTACGACGAGGCGAGCAGGCTGCGCGCCAGCTCGACCCGCAGGCGCTGGTCCTCCTTGCCCTTGGCCATCAGCGCGCGCTGCCGCTGCAGCACCGGTGCGAGCTCGGCCTGCGCTTCGGCCTGCCGGC
Organism: Burkholderiaceae bacterium; assembly: GCA_035939615.1. Lineage (GTDB taxonomy): Bacteria > Pseudomonadota > Gammaproteobacteria > Burkholderiales > Burkholderiaceae_F > VBCK01. Next base: position 2,564 of record DASZFP010000125.1, read on the forward strand.
CCAGGCGGGCCAGGGCGAGGGCGCGCAGCGCCCGGCATTCATCGATAGGCCGGAGGTCCGAAACGTTGCGCGGGTCCGTCAGCGCCGCAGCTTCGATCGCGCGCAGGCTGTACTCCTCCGTACGCGTGAAGTCGCCGAGCGCGAGCGCCGATTGCGCTGCCATTGCATACAGCGCGCGCGCCCATTGGCCTTGATAGTAGCGGGCGAAACCGCTGTCGGGCGGGAGTTTCATCACGCGCGCGCCGAAGGTCGGCGCGTCGCGCAGCACGACCTCGTGCTCGCCGCGCATCTGGCGGTGTTTCAGCAACAGCGCGTCTCCGAGATACAGCTGCGTCATCGAGTGCCAAAAGGATCCTTCGGGCCACAGCTTTAACGCCTGCGCCGCCCAGTTGCGTGATTGCGCGATCGCCTTGTCGGCAGCCTGCGGCTCGCCCAGCGCCTCGTACAGCTCCGAAATCTCCCGCGCGTTGTCGGCCCGGCCGCCCAATGAGCCGCGGTCGGCGCGCTCGGAGAAGCCCTGGATCACGAGCGCGCGCATCCGCACGGCCTCCACCGGGCGCCCCATTTGTTCCAGCGCATCGGCATTGCCCCATCGCGAGACCCCACGGTTGTAGCGGCTGATCTCGTTGCCCGGGTCGATCTGCAGCATCGCCGTCCAGGTTTGCTGGGCCTGGGTGGTCAGCGCGAGCACGCGCTGCCACTGCAGCAGGTCGCTGGCCGCTTGCGCCATGCTGTCGTAGATCAGGGCCTTGGCGCGCAGCACGAGCAAGTGGCCGGGGCGGCCTTCCAGAACCTGATCGGCCACCAGAAGGGCCTCGGCGCCGACCTGCATGGCCTGGTCGTCCTTTGCGAGGTGAAACAGGTCCTCGACCAGCCAGCTCGAAGGCTCCAGGTATCCGGCCGCAGATGCGCTGTCCTTCACATTGAAGTCGTCCATGGAGCGATACACGCTACGCGACCTCTCGAATGATAGGGCGGCATCTTCGAACAGACCGTTGCGCATCTGGATGAAGCCGTACTGGTTCAGCACCAGGCCGTACGCCCGACGTGCGGCCGCGGACCCGGCGGTGGACTCGGCAACCGGCTTCAGGATTTGGACCGCGCGTTCGCTCTCCACCAGCGCCGGCTTGAAATCGCCTTCCAGGCCGTGCAGCAGAGCACGCGTGCCATGTCCCTGCGCAAGCCCGATGGTCGTCAGCTCGGACGTGCCGGCCCCACGGCTGAGCCGCTCCAGCGTCGTCACTGCGTCGTCCAGGATTGGGCGCGCCTCGTCCAGCTTCTCCTGGCGCCGCAGCACTGCGCCGTAGCGCAACTGGGCCAGGGCTCGGTTGCGGTCGCTGTCGTCGCTGCGCAACTCGGCCGGCAGCGCCTTGTAATAGTCGATCGAACGGCGGGCCAGCTCGGCCACGATGTCCAGGCGGCCGACCGGCTCCAATTCGAGCTGGAAATCGTCGAGCAGATAGCCGACCAGTTTTTCGGCCTGGACACGCGCGCTCTCGGCCATCGCGCGCGTGTGTTGTGCGCGCGTCATGTTGATGTACCCGAACACGCTCGCCGCGACCGCAACCACCGCCAGCAGCCCGCAGCCGATAGCGATCTGGCGCGCGCGCACCAGCGCGCGGCGGGTGGCGCGCTCGCGCTCGCGCTGCGCCTGCAGCCGCTGCTCGGCCTGGTCGCGCGCCTCGCGCTCCAGCCGCAGGTCGCGCGAGCTCTTCACGACCCCGCACAGCACGTCGTGCGTGAGCTCGACGCGGCGCACGTCCAGGCGCTCCTCGATCCGCAGCAGCCTCCGGTCCACCAGCTTGGCCAGCGCGTCAGGCGCGGCGTCTGCCGAAGCGAACGCTTTCTTCAAGCGCTCCTCGGTCAGGCTCTCCCGGAAGCCGCCCTCGGTGAGCAACTGATCCTCGATCACGCGGCGCACGCCCGCGGGCTGGTCGGCCAGGGCCCGTTCGTAGAACTCGTTCAGAATGCCGGCGTGCGAGCCGGCCAGAAGATCGGTGCCGATCTCGCTGCGCCCCTGCGCGATGCGGGCGTTGTTCAGCTCCAGGCAGATCAGGCTCAAGAGCGACGGCTCCACCTCCGCGTTGGTGAGCTCGGTGCCCCCGGCCACGAAGCGCACGATGGCGGCCGCAACCTCCTCGGACACCAGGGCGCCGCCGGGCCGGGTCACCGCCTCGAGCGCCTGCGCGCCGGTCATCCGGGCCAGCCGCATCCGGTTGGCCGCAATCGACGGCATCACGCCCCGGAAGCTTTCCAGGTGCGCCAGGTAGTCCTCGCGCAGCGCGATCAGGATCCGGTAGTCGCTGCGGGCAAAGTCGAATCGCTCGGCGGCCGCATCGTCGGACTCCATCTTCGCTTCCAGCGCCTTGGGCGAGCGGTTCTCGACCAGGTCGGCCAGGTCCTCGATGAATTCGGCCGCGCGGCGGCGCCCGAAATCGTCGTTCTGGGCGAGCGTGAAGATCTCCTCGAACTGATCGAAGATCAGCAGCGGGATCAGCACCTTGCCCTGTTCGTCGCGCAGCATGTCGTCGCGGTGGTGCAGGAACTCCCACAGCGATTCGCCGGCCTGCGCCACCCCGGTCTGGGTCCACTGACCGGACGCCTGCGTGGTGCGGAAAATGGCCTGCTTGATCTGCTCCGAAGGCGCCGGCGCGCCCTCGCTGTAATCGATGCGCACGTACACCGGGCAGAACCCTTCCGGGCGCAGCCGCGGCACGATACCGGCGCGCAGGATCGAGGTCTTGCCCAGGCCCGATTGGCCGAACAGCACCGTGAGCGTCTTGCGCCGCACGCGGCGCGCCAGCTCGGCGATCTCCTCTTCACGGCCATAGAAGTAGCCGCGCGTTTCCTCGGTGAAAAACGCCAGGCCCAGCCATGGGTGCTGGGAATCGGCGGCCAGCTCGGGGCCGTCGATCAGGGCAGCAGACTGCAGGCGCTCGTTCATCCGGTGGCCACGATGTCCAGGCGGGCCCGGTCAACGCCGGTGGCTGGTGAAGTCGCGCACGCGCTGCGCGAACTCCGGGGTGACTTCTCCGCCGGCCAGCCGCGTGAAATGCAGCGACTTGAATTTTTCCGGCACTAGGGCCTGGCCGCCGTCGGTGTCGTCGATGGTGACCGGCAGGACAAAAAGGGCCTCGTCGGCCATGTTGCGGGTGCGATCGATCGCGTAGCTCCACTCGCGGCGGAAATAGGCCTCCTGGCGGCGCTGCGTGGTGGCCGAGATGACCGGGATGAAGTAGGAGCAGCGCGCGATGTTGCGCTGGATCTTGCGGTCGTAGTCGTCGCCGACCTCCAGCCGGTCCAGGTCGAACCAGACCGTGACGCCCGCTGCCTCCAGCCCCTGGCGCAGCCTTTGCACGGCCGCCAGGTCCTCGCGCGCGTAGCTGACGAACACCGCGTTGTCCGGCATCTCGCGCTCCGGCGGCGGAAAGCGCTGCGGCTGGGCCGCCAGCGCAATCACCGGGGCGAGCTTGCGGCGCCCGCTCCAGCGCCGGTGCAGTTCCGCCACGAAGCCTTCGGCGCCCGGGTAGACCCGGGTGCGGACGCTGACCTGCTGCAAGAAGGCCATCAGCCGGCCGTTGTTGACCGAGTGATCGTCGGCCAGCACCTCGCCCACATCGCGCGGATCGGACAGCCGCCGCCGCTTGGCCATCCGCAGGAACAGGCGCGCCAGCCAGTTGCTGAAGTTGCTGCCGATGAACAGCAGGTGGTTGTGCTCGAGTTCGTGAAAGAGCTTCTCCGGCGCCAGGTGCTCGCTTTGCAGCGCACAGATGAATTCGAGCAGGTCCTCGTCGGAGATCACGTAGGTGGGCGAGGCCGACAGCCTTCCGAGCAGGTGATAGATCACCGGGCGCTGCAGGCGCTCCCGCTCCGCGGGCAGGTCCGCGACCCGATTGGGCGCATAGGCGACCACTTCCGTCGAGCTCTGCCCGCCGAAGCGCTCGCTGTTGACGGCCTGCTCCAGCAGCGAGTCGAATGTGGTCGTGACGAACAGGTCGAAGTCCGTGATCTGGGCCAGCTGCCGCAGCGCCAGCGGCGGCTCGAAGTGCGTCTCGCGCAACAGGGTTCGCAGCCGGGTGTAGGCCTCTTCGCGGCGGCCGCGCGAGGTCAGAAACCAGCACACGACGTCGTTCAACGTGTAGGGGTGCGGCAGCAAAGCGGTGTCGACCGCGAGCTTGACCGCCAGTTTCTCGGCGATCCATTCGTACAGCAGCCGTGGGCCGGTGTCGGTGGCGACCTTGAGCAGCTCCGGACCCAGGATCGGGATAACGCGCCGCTCTTCGATGAAGTTGAGCAGATCGTCCCAGCCGTCGTCGTCCAGCGTCGTCGCCGAGGCATGCAGCGGCACGACGTTGGTCACGACGGATCCCGGTCGGCGGGCTGATGGAACCGGAACAAGATAGATACCCCTTCCCGCGGCATATATATCACGGTAGGGCCGGTCGGGCCAACCGTTTTCGCGGCGCCGCTGCTGAGGTAGGGAACCTGCTACTCGACCTCGTGGCCCAGCAACAGATACTCGAGCAGCGCCTTCTGCACGTGCAGGCGGTTTTCGGCCTCGTCCCATACGGCGCTTTGCGGCCCGTCCAGCACTTCGGCCGAGACCTCCTCGCCCCGGTGCGCGGGCAGGCAGTGCATGAACAGCGCGTTCGGGCTGGCAGCTGCCATCACACCGGAGTCGACGATCCAGTGAGCGAACGCCTTGCGGCGCGCGTCGCTTTCGGCCTCGTAACCCATGCTGGTCCACACATCGGTCGTCACCAGGTCGGCGCCGGCAGCCGCCTCGCGCGGATCCTGGCACAGCTTAAGGTGCGGGCCGCGCGAGATGCGGGCGGCGTCGGGCCCGTAACCGGGCGGGGCGGCGAAGTTCAGCGTGAAGCCGAGCTGCTCGGCGGCCTGCAGCCAGGTGTAGGCCACGTTGTTGGCGTCGCCGATCCAGGCCACGGTGCGGCCACCGATCGGTCCGCGCAGCTCCAGGAAGGTGTAGACGTCGGCCAGGATCTGACACGGGTGGAACTCGTTGGTCAGCCCGTTGATCACCGGCACGCGCGAGTTGTCCGCGAAGCGCTCGATCTTGGACTGCTCGAACGTGCGGATCATCACGATGTCGACCATGCGGGAGATCACGCGGGCGGTGTCCTCGATCGGCTCGGCCCGTCCCAGCTGCGAATCGCCCGTGGTCAGATGGATCACCGAGCCGCCCATCTGGTACATGCCCGCTTCGAACGACACCCGCGTGCGGGTGGAGGCCTTCTCGAACACCATCGCCAGCGTGCGGTCGGTCAGCGGGCGGTACGGCTCGTAGCGCTTGAACCGGTCCTTGATGACCTTGGTGCGGGCGAAGACGTGCTCGAGCTCGTCGCCGGTGAAGTCGGAGAAGCGCAGGAAGTGGCGGACGCTGGAGGTGGTCATCACACTACGCCGGCGCCGCCACCACTTCGGCCACCAGCTCCCCGGTGGTCGCCAGAGCCGATGATCCGTCCTGCTCCAGGACGAACACCGCCTGGCCGTTCGAGTAGACGATGGTGCCGTCGGCACCGATGTCGAACGAGGCGACGTTGGTCGCGAGCACGGTCTCGGTGCCCTGCTGGCCGCGGCGAACCAGCACCCAGGACTGGGGCACCAGCGACCGTACACCTTGCACGGTTTCCGCGCTGCGCAGAGCCTTTTCGGCGTCAATGCGCCGGCCTTGCAGCAGGATCTGCTTGATGTCGGCCTGCGTCGCGGGTCCGGACGCGCTGGTGAGCGGCTTGCGGCTGTACATCAGCGAGAAGAAGTTCAGGTAGTGAAAAATCGCGCGCAGCAACCGGAACGGAAACAGCAGCGCGTCGATGATCAGACTTCCAGTCGTGTAGCGCGGCGCTTCGTACGGCCGGCGTATGAACAGCAGATTGCCGGCGGGGTCGACGCGCGGCCGCAGGAAGTCGTAGCGCGGATCGTCCAGAATGGGGGCAACGCTGCCCGACGTCATGTCCAGCTTCAGGATGCAGGTGTGACCGCGGGCGACGATGCCGCCGCTTTCATGGCGCGCCAGCCCGGCGGACTGGAACAGCAGGCGATCGGGTGCTGCGGGGATCCAGGCCGGCGCGCTGTCCACCGTGTCGCCGCCGGTCGCGTCCTGGTAGCCGCTGCCGTCGGCCTTCAGGAGCGCGATGTTCGCGCTGCCGTCGGACTGCTGTGACGAGGCCGCCAGGCGCGCGCCATCGGCCGATTGCGCCAGATCGCTCAGGTGCAGGTGCTGGCGCGACAGCAGGCGCAGCTCCTTGCCGCTGGCTGCCTCGCGCCGGAACAGGCCGCCGATGCTGCTGTCCTTGAGGAAGTACAGCAGATCGCCGTTGGTCTCGTAGATCGCCGAGGTTGCGACGATCGGTTGCTCCGGCGGTTCGAAGTCCCGAAAGCCGCCCCCGGCGGAGACTTTAAAGCTCGTGCCCCGCTTCCATGCGTTGCGCTCGCGGGAGCGCTCGCGCCGGTCCGTCGCTTCCTGGACATAGTCGCTGTGGAGCTGCTGGACATCGCCGCCGCGCTCGCGGAAGAAGATGCTGCCGTTCGAAAGAAACGCGAAGCCGCGCGGGCTGCGCGCGACCGAACGGGCCGCCGGCCCCGGCGCGGGCGCCGCCAGCGCTCGATAGAGGAAGAGCGCGGCAACCGCTACGGCCAGCAGTCCGATCAGCAGATGCACCGAGCCCTCCAAAAGTCATGTCAGCATCAAGCGGCGATACGGGCCTGCTGCGTGCCGGTGAGCGCCGTGAGGCGGTTGCGCTCGGCCGCGGTCAGCACCCGGATGCTGGGGAAGTAGCCCTGGTAGACGACCCCGTGCAGCTCGACCTTGCTCTGAACGCGCAGGTAGCGGATCAGGAACTCGACGATGTTCTCAGTGACCAGCTGGCCCGGCACCAGCACCGGAATGCCCGGCGGATACGGCACGATCTGGTCGGCGCAGATGCGGCCGACCAGCGCCTCGTTGGACTGGTCGTTGTCGTCCAGCAGCGGCACCAGCTCCCCGCCGCAGTAGTAGGCGTCGCGCGGCAGGTACACCAGCTCGGTGAACGGCGGCAGGTCCGGCGTGCGGTACAGGCGCCGCGGGGTGCGCTTTTCGCGCGCGATGCGCATCAGCGCATCGTACAGGCGCGAGCACTTCGAGCGCGTGGTGCCGATCGTCAGCAGCAGCGTGATCGTGTTGACGGTGGATTTTTCCACCGTGATGTTGAAGCGCGTGAACAGCTCCTGCTGCAGCTCATCGACCGTCATCCCGCACGAAGAGATGTCCACCGTGATCTTGGTCGGATCGAGCCGGATGTTGTCGTTGCGCACTTCCTCCGGCAGCAGGTCCTCCAGCTCGAGCACGCGGAACACGCCCGTCGAATTGATCTGCTGGCGCAGCTCCGCGGCCAGCATCAGCGTGCGCTCAAGCAGCTTGTAGCCCTCCATCACGGCCTGCTTGCGGCCCACGTCCAGGCTCGCGATCAGGCTGTACATCGGGCTGGTGGAGGTGTGCATGTTGAAGTTCTCGCGGAAGATGTGCTCGCGAAAACCCGGATCGTTCACGTGGATCAGGGCCGCCTGCGAAAACGCCGACAGCGTCTTGTGCATCGACTGCGTCACGTAATCGGCGCCGGCCTCCAGCGCGGTGGGCCGCAGGTCCGGATGAAAGCGCGCGTGGCCGTACCAGGCCTCGTCGATCAGCACCTTGATGCCGCGGGCGTGCGCCGCATCGATCACCGGTTTGAGGTCGTAGCGCAGGCCGTCGTAGGTGCAGGATGTGAGCACCAGCAACTGGGCGTCCGGGTGCTCGTCGATCGCGCGCAGGATGGTGGCGCGCGGCACCGGGCCGAACACCCCGTACTGGCGGTTCACGCTGGAGTCCAGGTACACCGGTTGCGCGCCGGACAGCACCACGCCGTGATGCACCGATTTGTGGCAGTTGCGGTCCAGCAGCAGCTTTTCGCCCGGCGCGATCAGCGTCTGCAGGATCACCTTGTTCGAGGTCGAGGTGCCGTTGGTGGCGAAGAACGTCTTGCGGGCCCCGAACGCCTTGGCCGCCATCTGCTGGGCCTCGGCGATGACGCCGGTGGGCTCCATCAGCGAGTCCAGGGCCTTGGCCGACACCGACAGGTCGGCGTCGAACACGTGCTCGCCCATGAATTCGTAGAAATCGTTCACCCACGGGCTGCCGCGCAGCGAATCGCCGCTGGAATGGCCGGGGGTATGCCAGGCATCTTTCGCAGCCAGCACGTAGGCGCACAGCGCGTCGTAAAACGGCGTGCGGGCGCGTTCGGCGATCTGCGCGTTCAGGATCCGGTACATGCCGCGATAGTCGCGCTCCTCGCGGTAGAAATAGCCGTCCACGGCCTCGGCGAACAGCGTGTCGACGACCTCGTCCTCGCGCTCCTTCTCGATCAGGATGTACAGGTCCAGCTCGGGCCGCAACGCCGTGATCTTCTGCACCAGCTTCAGTGCGCTCACCTGCAGACTGCGCGAGGGCTCGCGCCCATGCGATGTCTTGCCGTTGCGCCCGCCGTTGCGCTGCACGCGGCGCGGTCCCTCTTCCACCGCGTACAGCTTGTCGTCCACGATGACGACCTGGATGTTGCCGTCGCGCTCGATCAGCGCCAGGGCCTCCTTGGCGGTCAGGGCCCCGGTGAACGAGATGCCGAACGGGTTGTCCAGCGATCGGGCCGCGGCATTCAGGCCCTTTAACAGGTCCCTCAGGATCAGCGGCTCGTCGTTGATCACGAGAACCTTGGACGCGGGCTTGGCCATGGCGGGGCGGGCAGTCATGCTGCCCGGAAGGCTAAAGCAGTCGGTCGCGGTTTTATGCGCGAATTGATGCCTAAACGCAAGCGATACCCGCCGGTTGACCGGGACCGGCGCAGCCGGACGGACGAGGGTAGGGGGGTGTCCAACGGCCGGGGGAAAACGGGCCGAGGTGAGAGCGCCTTGCGGGCGGGCAGCCGGATCTAGGGGCCGGCTAGGGCATCGCTTTGATGGCGGCGGCCAGGCGGCTCTTGTTGCGCGCCGCCAGGTTCTTGTGGACGACTTTCTTGTCGGCGATCGAATCGATCACGCTGGTGGAAGCGCGAAGCTCGGCGGCCGCCGCGGTCTTGTCGCCGCCGGCGATCGCCTTGCGCACCTTCTTGATGGCCGTGCGCAGCCGCGAGCGCAAGGCGACGTTGTGGTGGTTCTGCTCCCGTGACTGATGGGATCTCTTACGGGCCTGTCTGCTATTCGCCATGTCGCTGTCCGCTGTCTACTGCGCTGTTTTCTAAGCTGGGGGAGCTCTAAACTCTACCACACTGCGCTCCCTATCGAACGACCGCGCCGACCGTTCTGCCCACTTGAGGCGCTCCCCGCTGAACCTGCTGCGTGCCACCGTCGCTGTCAGTGGATTGACCCTGCTGTCGCGCCTGACCGGCCTGGCGCGCGAGGTGCTGATCGCGCGCTTTTTCGGGGCCGGCGCCGACATGGACGCCTTTTCGGTCGCCTTCCGCCTGCCCAACCTGCTCAGGCGCCTGTTCGCCGAAGGGGCTTTTTCGCAGGCGTTCGTTCCGATCTTCGCCCACACCCAGGCCGCGGAGGGCTCGCCGCGTGCGCGCGAGCTGCTGTCACACGTGGCCTCGGCGCTGTTCTGGGCCGTGCTGGGCGTTTCGGTGCTCGGAGTGATCGCGGCCCCGGCACTGGTGGTGCTGATCGCCAGCGGCTTCCTGAAGAGCCCTGCGGTGTTCGACCTGGCGACTTTGCTGACACGCTGGATGTTCCCGTACATCCTGTGCATGTCGCTGGTCGCGTGCGCGGCTGGCGCTCTGAACACCTTCGGCCGCTTCGCGGTGCCGGCCGTCACGCCGGTGCTGCTGAACGTGTCGATGATCGTTATCACGGTGCTGGCCGCGCCGCACGTGAACCCTCCGATCCTGGCGCTGGCCCTCGGCGTGATGGCGGGCGGCCTGCTGCAGCTGGCCATCCAGGTGCCGGCGCTGGCGCGCATCGGCATGCTGCCGCGACTGACGGGACCGCGCGCGTCGCTGGTCGATCCCCAGGTGCGGCGCGTGCTGCGGCAGATGGGACCGGCCGTGTTCGCGGTGTCGGTCGCGCAGGTCAGCCTCATCATCAATACGTCGATCGCCTCGCACCTGGGTGCGGGCAGCAACGCGTGGCTGTACTTCGCGGACCGGCTGATGGAGTTTCCGACCGCGCTGCTGGGCGTTGCGCTCGGCACGGTGCTGCTGCCCAGCCTGTCGCGCGCCCACGCCGACCGCCGGCCCGACCAGTACAGCCGGCTGCTCGATTGGGGCCTGCGGATGACGTGCCTGCTCGCGCTGCCGGCGATGCTGGCGCTGGCGTTGCTGGCCGACGGCATGATCGCGGCACTGTTTGCCGGCGGCCGCTTCGGCGCACACGACGTCGCCCAGACCGCGACCGCGCTGATCGGCTACGCGGTCGGCCTGATCGGGCTGATCGCGATCAAGATCCTGGCACCCGGCTTCTACGCGCGCCAGGATATCCGCACGCCGGTCAAGATCGCGGTGGTCGCGCTGATCGCGACCCAGCTCGCCAACCTGGCTCTGGTGCCCTGGTTCCGACACGCGGGCCTGGCGGCGTCGGTGAGCCTGGGCGCCTGCGTGAATGCGGCAATGCTGCTGATCGGGCTTCGGCGCCGCGACATTTATCGGCCCCTGCCCGGGTGGGGCGTATTTTTCGTCAAGCTGCTGCTTGCGCTGTGTGCGCTGGCGGTGCTACTTTGGCTGATACGTGCCTACCTGCCCACGCCCGTTGCGGCCTCCTCGTTGGCCCAACGGGCGGTCTGGATTTCGATCGTAATCGGTGCGGGTGGCGCGCTGTATCTTTCGATGCTCTTGCTGCTGGGCTTCAGACTGCGCGACTTCCTACTTCGCTCCGGATGAGTTCGCTCGAGGCACAGTTCGACCCCATCGCGCTGCACAACCCGGATTCGGCGTTGCTGGAAAGCGTCGCCGCGCTGGCCCAGCTGGTCGATCACGACAGCCGCCCCGACGAGGTGGTGCGCACGGTTCGTGCCTGGGGACAGCGTCTGTGCGGGCGCATCGCGCCCGACGCATCGGTGCTGAACCGCCTGCGGATGCTGAATTTCTTCTTCTTTCAGGAGCTCGGATTTCACGGCGAGCACAGCGGGGGCGATTGGGCCGATGCCGGCTGCCTGCACAAGGTGATCGAGCGCCGGGCCGGCATCGCGGTGTCGCTGTCGATCCTTTACATGGAGATCGGACGGGCCATCGGGCTGAAGCTCACCGCGGTCGAGTTCCCCGGCGGCGTGCTGGTCAAGCTCGTGTGCACCGGGCGCGTGCTGGTGATCGACGTGTCCGATCGGGGCGCGACCCTGTCGTTGCAGCAGTTGCAGTCCAGGCTGGCGGCCGCCTGCAGCGACGCCGACGAGGACGAGACGGTGGGCGAGCTGCGGCGCTGCCTGCGCGGCGTGCCGGAAGGCGATATCCCGGTCCGGATCCTGCGCGCGCTGAGGGAGCGGCACCAGGCGGCGGGGCGCTGGACCGAAGCGCTGCAGGTGCAGTCGCAGCTGGTGCGCCTGCTGCCCGGCGACCGCCGGGAGCTGCTGGAGCGTGCCGGTCTTTACGAACGGCTCGATTGCGCCCGCGCGGCAGCGCTGGACCTGCAGGCGTGCCTGCACCTGGATCCGGGCGCGCCGGACGCCGGCGCGATCCGGCAGCGCTGGGCCCGGCTGCACCGGGTGGCGAGCCGGCTAAACTGAGAAGTTTGGTTGAAGGGACCCTAACGGCCCCTTTTCCGGCCTTTGGCCGGAAAAGGCTTGGAGGAAGGGAACGAGGGGGCTGGGCCGGCCCCCTCGTGCTCCCCCAGCCAATGCAAAGGAAGGGCCAGGGAGAGCAGCCATCGCGGCGCTCCCTACAACTGGCGCAGCATCTCCTCGGCGCTGCTGACTTCGAACTTGCCCGGCGCCTCGATGTTCAGTTTCTTGACGACGCCGTCGGAGACCAGCATCGAGAAGCGCTGGCAGCGCAGGCCCAGGCCCCCGGCGCGCAGGTCGAACTCCAGTCCGAGCCGGGACGTGTATTCGCCCGAGCCGTCCGCCATCATCCGGATCTTTTCGCCGGTTTTCTGATCGCGGCCCCATGCTCCCATCACGAAGGCGTCGTTGACCGAGAAGCACCAGATTTCGTCGACCCCCTTGCGCTTGAACTCTTCGTAGTGACGCAGGAAGCCGGGCACGTGCTGCGACGAGCAGGTCGGCGTGAACGCGCCGGGCACTCCGAACACGACGATGGTCTTGCCCTTGACCAGCTTGTCGACATCGAACCGATTCGGGCCGATCGAACAGCCGGCCGTCTCAACTTCGATGTATTCCTGAAGCTGGCCACTGGGGAGGCGGTCCCCGGTCTTGATGGTCATCGCTGGCGCTCCTGTTGCGAGTTGGCACGGGCAGTTTAGTCCGGTGAGGGCCGCAAATCCGTTGCCCCTGCGGGTTCTTTCGACCGGACCGTCTCAATCGCCGATGGCGATGCCTTCCCTTCGAGGATCGGCGCCGCCGGTCCAGCGGATGCCGGGCGCAAACGAACCGGGCGCATCGCGCGCGGCAACGATCGCCTGCAGCCCGCTCGTCATCGGCACCTGGACCACCGAGTGCCCGCGGGTCTGCAGCGCCTGCACCAGCGCCGCATCGAAGCGGCCAGCCTCGAGCTCGGTGGGGCCGTTGCGGCTGCCGAAATCCGGCAAAGCGATGGCCTGCTGGACGTCCAGCTGCCAGTCGAGCAGACCCACCAGCGTTTTGACCACGAACGAAATGATCCAGGTGCCGCCGGGCGAGCCCACGCTCGCCACCAGGCGGCCGCTGGCACGGTCGAACACCAGCGTGGGCGCCATGGACGACAGCGGACGCTTGCCGGCCTGCACGCGGTTGGCGACCGGCGCCCCGCCGGCGGCGGGGCGGCCGTCGGGGCCGGCAGCGCGGGGCAGGAACGAGAAATCCGTCAGCTGGTTGTTCAGCAGGAACCCGCGAACGAATATCCGCGATCCGAACCCGGCCTCGATCGAGGTGGTCATTGCGGTCGCGTTGCCCCATTGATCGACGACGCACAGGTGCGAGGTCGACATCCGGGGCGCGGAGCGGTCCGGGGCGAAGCGCGCGCCCGGCGGCGCCTCCAGCCCCGGGCGGGCCAGGCCCATGCTGCGATCGCCGATCAGCCGCGCGCGGCCAGCCAGGTAGGCGGGAGCCAGCAGTGCGGCCGCATCGATGTGCACGAAATCCGGATCGGCCAGATATGTATCGCGGTCGGCGAACGCCAGCCGTTCGGCTTCGCTGATCAGATGAATGGCCTGGGCCGGCGGCTGCAGGCCCGAGTCCGACCGCACGGGCCGCAGCGATCCCACGTCGAAATGGTCCAGGATCCCCAGGATCTGACCGATCGCGATGCCGCCCGACGATGGAGGCGGCATTCCGCACACGTTGAATTTCCGGTAGGCGGCGCACACCGGTTCGCGCTCGCGCGCCTCGTAGCCGGCCAGGTCGGCTTCGGTGATGCGGCCGGCGTGGTGCGGCTCCGAGCGCGCCGCGCGCACCAGATCGGCCGCGATCGGTCCGCGGTAAAAAGCGTCGGCCCCGCCGGCGGCCAGGGCCCGCAGCGTGTCGGCCAGCTCGGGATTCTTCAGCAGGGTGCCGACGGCGAGCGCGTGTTCCTGCGCGTCGTAGAAATACGCGCGCGCCGCCGCATTCGCTTTCAGGCTGGTGTCGCGTTCCAGCAGTGCGTGCAGCCGGGGGGAGACTGGAAAGCCGCGCTGTGCCAGCTCGATGGCCGGATCGAACAGGGCCGCCCACTTCAGGCGGCCGTGCGCCCGGTGCACGCGCTCGAGCATCCTGAGCACGCCGGGCACGCCCACCGACAGTCCGCTGGCGACGGCTTCACGAAACGGCAGCGGCCGACCGTCGGCGCCGATGAACTGGTCATCGCTGGCGGCCATCGGGGCCGTCTCGCGGCCGTCATAGGCCTGCAGCCGTTGCCCATCCCAGTGCATCAGGAAGGCGCCGCCGCCGATACCGGAGCTTTGCGGCTCCACCAGCGTCAGCACCAGCTGCATCGCGATGGCGGCGTCGATCGCGGAGCCGCGCTCGCGCAGCACTTGCAGGCCGGCGCGGGCGGCCCAGGGGTTGGCCGCGGCCACCATCTGCTGGCGGGCCGTTGCGACCGACGCGAGGGGCTGCAGCCCGGATCCGCCTTCGGGCTCCTGCTGCGCGGCCGCTGGCGCTGCGGCCAGGCACAGCAGCGCCGCCAGGCGCAGGCCCCGGCGGATCGCCGCGCCAGCGTCAGCGCGGCTGCAGGCGAAGGGCGCCATCCAGGCGGATCGTGGTGCCGTTCAGCATCACGTTCTGCAGCACGCTGCGCACCATCTGAGCGAACTCCGATGGGCGGCCCAGCCGGGCCGGAAACGGCGCCTGTCCGGCCAGGTTGTGCTGCGCCTCGGGCGAGAGCGCGGCCAGCATCGGTGTTTCGAAACTGCCGGGAGCGATCGTCACGCACCGGATGGCGTGGCGCGCCAGGTCGCGCGCGATCGGCAACGTCATCGCCACCACGCCGCCCTTAGAGGCCGCATATGCGGCCTGCCCGATCTGGCCTTCGAAGGCGGCGATCGAGGCCGTGTTCACGATGACGCCGCGTTCTCCGTCGGGCAGCGGCGTGGTGTGCGCCATCGCCTGCGCGCACAGCCGCACCATGTTGAAGGTTCCGATCAGATTCACCCGGATGGCCCGCTCGAACGTCTCCAGCAGGTGCGGATGGTCGCGCCCGACCACGCGCTCGGCGGCCAGCACACCGGCGCAGTTGACCAGTCCGCGCAGAGATCCCTCGGCCTGCGCGGCCTGCACCGCGGCGTGCGCGTCCAGCTCGGAGGTGACGTCGCAGCGCACGTAACTGGCCGCCGTTCCGCAATCATCGATCAGGGCGCGCGCGGCCTCCTCGTTCAGGTCGGCCACGATCACGCGCGCGCCTTCCTCGACCAGCATCCGCACCGTCGCGGCGCCCAGCCCCGAGGCGCCGCCCGAGACGATGAAGAGGTTGTCGCGGATATGCACGAAGTTAGGTCCAAAAGAGAACGGGGGAATGACTAACGGCCGTGGGCAGCAATGATTGGGACAATGAGCAGCGCCACGATGTTGATGATCTTGATCAGCGGATTGACCGCAGGACCGGCCGTGTCCTTGTACGGGTCGCCGACCGTGTCGCCGGTCACGGCCGCCTTGTGCGCGTCGGACCCTTTGCCGCCGTAATTGCCTTCCTCGATGTACTTCTTGGCGTTGTCCCAGGCGCCGCCTCCGGTCGTCATCGATATCGCGACGAACAGTCCTGTCACGATCGTTCCCATCAGTACGCCGCCGAGCGCCTCCGGTCCGAGCAGCAGGCCGACCAGCACGGGCACCAGCACCGGCAGGATCGACGGAATCATCATCTCCTTGATCGCGGCCGCGGTCAGCATGTCGACCGCTCGCGAATAGTCCGGCTTGGCGGTGCGCTCCATGATCCCCTTGATCTCGCGGAACTGGCGCCGCACCTCCTCGACCACGGCTCCGGCCGAGCGGCCCACCGCCTCCATCGCCATCGACGCGAACAGGTACGGAATCAGCCCCCCGATGAAGAGGCCAATGATCACCAGGTGGTTGGACAGCTCGAAGGTCAAATGGTGTCCGGCTTCCTCCAGCGCGTTGCGGTAATCGGCGAACAGCACCAGCGCCGCCAGGCCGGCCGAGCCGATCGCATAGCCCTTGGTGACGGCCTTGGTCGTGTTGCCGACCGCGTCGAGCGGGTCGGTGATGTTGCGCACCGCCTTGGGCAGCTCGGCCATCTCGGCGATTCCGCCCGCGTTGTCGGTGATCGGACCGTAGGCGTCCAGCGCGACGATGATGCCGGTCATCGACAGCATCGAGGTGGCCGCAACGGCGATGCCGTACAGTCCGGCCAGGCTGAACGAGGCGTAAATGGCCACGCAGATCGCCAGCAGCGGCCAGGCGCAGGCCTTCATCGAGACGGCCAGCCCGGCGATGATGTTGGTCGCATGCCCGGTCGTCGAGGCCTTGGCAATGTGACGCACCGGCGAGAAGTCCGTTCCGGTGTAGTACTCGGTGATGTACACGAGCGCGGCCGTCAGCACGATCCCGACCACTGCCGCCAGGAACAGGCTCCCCACCGACAGGCCGGCGCTGGCGGCGGCCTCGCCCAGGATCCAGCGGGTCACGAACCAGAACAGCACCAGCGCGATCACGGCGGCCACGATCAGCCCGCGATACAGCGCGTTCATGATCTTGCCGCCCTCGCGGGCCTTGACGAAATAGCAGCCGACGATCGACCCGATGATCGAAACGCCCGAGATCGCCAGCGGATAGATGACGCCGGCGTTGGTGCCCGGAAAGGCCGAGGCGCCGATCAGCATCGTGGCCACCACGGTGACCACGAAGGTCTCGAACAGATCCGCCGCCATGCCCGCACAATCGCCCACGTTGTCGCCTACGTTGTCGGCGATCACGGCCGGATTGCGCGGGTCATCCTCCGGAATGCCGGCCTCGACCTTGCCGACCAGGTCGGCGCCGACGTCGGCGCCCGTGGTGAAGATTCCGCCG
Source organism: Burkholderiaceae bacterium (assembly GCA_035939615.1). Classification (GTDB taxonomy): domain Bacteria; phylum Pseudomonadota; class Gammaproteobacteria; order Burkholderiales; family Burkholderiaceae_F; genus VBCK01. The sequence goes on from DASZFP010000125.1 coordinate 19,170, forward strand.
CCGAGGCGCGCGAAGATCGATATCAGCGAGGCGCCGAAAGCCAATCCGACCATCGGGTGCACCAGGGTCTTCAGGTCCCATCCGGGGTGGGTCGCCAGCAGCAAGGCGTAAAAGCCCGCCACGCCCAGCAGGCCCAGGCCGACCACCAGCAGCCCCGTGATGGCTCCGCCGCGGAAGGCCACGTTCAGCGCCGGATTCAGGCCCAGCGTTGCGGCCTGCGCCGTGCGCACGTTGGCCCGCACCGAAACGTTCATGCCGATGAACCCGGCCGCGCCGGACAGCACCGCGCCCAGCACGAAGCCGGCGGACGTCACCAGTCCGTTGTCGGGCAGCGCGACCGCGATCAGCACGGCCAGCACCACGCCGACGGCCGCGATGGTGCGGTACTGCCGGCTCAGGTAGGCCTGCGCGCCCTGCTGGATGGCGGCGGCGATCTCCTGCATCCGGGGGTTGCCCGGGTCCTGCTTCAGGATCCAAGAAATCGATACCGCGCCGAACACGACGGCAGCAATGCCGCACAGCAGCGCAAGGGTCAACCCCGACATTGGATTCTCCTTATTGGGTTTGGATTCGTCTTCCGCGTCTCACTGCTCGAGCGCATTGCACACGCGCTGGCGCACCTCTTCGACCGTGCCGATTCCATCGACCTTGCGGTACACGGGCGCGCCGGGCTGGCCGCTGGCGGCCCAGTTGCGGAAGTAGTCGACCACCGCGCGCGTCTGGGAGTGATAAACCTGCAGCCGGTTGCGAACCACGTCCTCGCGATCATCCTCGCGCTGGATCAGCGGCTCGCCCGTGATGTCGTCGCGGCCGGCGACCCGCGGCGGATTGAATTGCACATGGTAGGTGCGGCCGCTGGCCAGGTGCAGCCGCCGTCCGCTCATGCGCTCGACGATGTCGGCATCCGGGACCTCGATTTCGAGCAGCACGTCCACCCCGAGGCCAGCCGACCGCATCGCTTCGGCCTGCGCGATCGTGCGCGGAAAGCCGTCCAGCAGGAAGCCTTGCGCGCAATCGGGCTGCTGCAAGCGCTCGATCACCAGCCCGACGATGATGTCGTCGGACACCAGTTCGCCGGCGTCCATCGCCCGCTTGGCCGCCAGCCCCAGCGGCGTGCCGGCCTTAACGGCCGCGCGCAGCATGTCACCAGTGGAAATCTGCGGAATCGAGTAGCAGGCGCAGATGGAGCCCGCCTGAGTTCCCTTGCCGGCGCCAGGCGGGCCGAGCAGTATGACGCGCATGTTCGCGACTCTCCCCCTTGGCGCTTTTCGATTTTGCCTGGAAGTTTACCCGGAACACGGCATGGTTACGGCGCTGCTGCAGCGCTCAGCATCGCGCGGACCCGTTCCAGGTCCTGGGGCGTGTCGACGCCCGGCGGCAGCGCCGAATCGAAACGCATTACGGCGATGCGCGATCCGTGCCACAGGGCGCGCAGTTGTTCGAGCTTCTCGGCGAGTTCGATCGGAGCCGGGCTCAATTGCCGGAAGCGCTGCAGAAAGGCGGCGCGATACGCGTACAGGCCCACATGACGCAGCGCCTGCAGGCCGGCCTCCTTCGCCAAGGCTTCGGAGCCCATGGCCTCCTTCGCCAAGGCCTTGGAGGCCAGGGCCCCTTTCGCCAGGACGGCGCTGAGACCGCCTTCGAACGCTGAGGCGAACTCGTCGCGCGACCACGGGATCGGAGCCCGGGAAAACATCAGTGCCAGGCCCGAGGCGTCGGTGACGACCTTGACCACGTTCGGATCGAACAGCTCCTGCAGCCGCCGCACAGGATGTGCCGCGGTGGCGATGTCGCACTCGTTGCGCGCCTGTAGCAGCTCGGCCACGGCCCGGATCGCCTCCGGCGGGATCAGCGGTTCATCGCCCTGAACATTGACCACCAGCTCGTCCGGCGCCAGCCCGAGCCGCTCGGTCGCCTCCGAAAGCCGGTCGGTGCCCGAGGCGTGCTCGACGGCGGTCAGGATCGACTCGACCCCATGCTGGCGGCAAGCGGTGAGCACGCGCGCATCGTCGGCGCAGACCACCACGCGACGCGCTCCGCTGGCGGCGGCCTGGCGCGCGACCCGCACCACCATCGGCAAGCCGGCCAGATCGGCCAGCGGTTTTCCGGGCAGGCGGCTGGACGCCAGCCGCGCCGGGATCAGCGCGATGAAATCCGGCACGTCAAATTGGCGGTCAGCGCGCGGCCCGCTCGTCGTCGTCCAGACGGCGCGCTTCGCTTTCCAGCATCACCGGAATGCCGTCCCGGATCGGGTAGGCCAGGCCGGCGGCGCGCGAGATCAGCTCCTGCCGGTGGCGGTCGTATTCGAGTGGACCCTTGGTGACCGGGCACACCAGGATGTCAAGCAGGCGCGGATCCACGTCGTGACCTTGTACCCTGCAATCGCGTTTCGATCATATCCGGCAGACGACGGTCCACGCTGGCGTGCAGCGGAACGACCCACAGCCGCTCGTCGTGCGCCAGCTTGTGGTCGGCCCGGCATTTTACGGCGTCTTTCTCGGTGATCAGGATACGGTCGACTCCGTTGCGGGGAAACGGGCTGTGGCGGAACGCGTAGTGATCGGACAGCGCCAGGGTCTTGAACCGCAGCCCCTTGTCGCGCAGCATCTGGAAGAATGTCTCCGGCGTTCCGATCCCGCACGCGGCCAGCAGGCGCAACCCATCGCGCTCCTGCTGCTGGCCCAGATCGTCCAGCGAGGCGCGCCGCTCGGGGTGAGCCAGGCAGTAGGCATCGCTGATCTGGGTGCGCAGCTGGAAAAATGGCGAGTAGATGCGCACCGGCTGCACCTCGCCGTTGAACACGACCGCGTCGACGTCGCGCAGCCGGCGCGGAGGGTCCCTCAAGGGTCCGGCCGGCAGCAGCCAGCCGTTGCCCAGCCCGCGGTCGTGGATCACCGCGATCTCGATGTCGCGCATCAGGCGCCGGTGCTGCAGGCCATCGTCGGCGATCAGCACGTTGCACGACGGGTGCATGCTCCTGAGCAGGCGGCCCGCGGCGACCCGGTCGCGGCCGATCGCGACCGGAACGCCGGTTGCGATCGCGATCAGCAGCGGCTCGTCGCCGCATTCGGCCGCACTGCAGGTCACGGTCACCATGCGGGCCTGCCGGGCCGTGCCGCCGTAGCCGCGCGTGATCACGCCGGGTCGCCAGCCGCGCTGCTTGAGCAGCGCGACCAGCTCGATCACCAGGGGCGTCTTGCCGGTGCCGCCCGTGTACAGGTTACCGATCACGACCACCGGTATGCCGACGCGCTTGCGCCGCCGCAGGCCGAGGCGGTACACGCCCGAGGCGAGCGCGCGCCCCATGGCGTACAGCAGGCTGACGGGCCACAGCAGGCGCGCCAGCACGCCTCGCTTCTGCCACATCCTGCGCACCAAGGCGTGAAAGACTCGCACGGGGTCGGCGGCCGCGCCTCAACGGCGCTGATTTCTGCGCTGGGTCGCAAAGCTCAAATGAGTCAATCCGGCCAGTCGCGCCGCTTCCATCACGGTGATCACCGCCTGATGCGGCGCCTGGGCATCGGCGTTGATCACGATCAGCGGAGCCGCGGCGCCCTGTGCGGCGGCGCGCAGCAACTCGGCCAGCGAGTCGGGGTCGGTGGCCGCCACCAGCGCCTTGTCGATCGCGAAGCGGCCGTCGGTGGTGACGGCGACCTGGATCTCCTGGAGCCGCGTCTGCAGGCGCTCGGCGTCGGCCGCCGGCAGCTCGATCTGCAACTGGGCGAAGCGCGAGTACGTCGTGCTGACGGCCAGAAAGATCAGCACGACCAGCAGCACGTCGATCAGCGGGATCAGGTTCAGTTCGGGCTCTTCGATATATGCGCGACGAAAATTCATCGGTGTGCCCGCTATCCGTCGCTGCGTTTCAGGAGGTTGGTACCCTCGTTGTACAGGGCCTCGACCAGCTGCTGCGACTGCTGCTCCATGTCGACCAGGAAATCATCCACCCGGGTGCGGAAATGGCGGTAGGCCAGCACCGAGGGAACCGCCACGATGATGCCGAAGGCCGTGCTGTACAGGGCGACCGAGATGCCCTGCGCCAGTTGTTGCGGATTGGCGCCGGCCTGCTGCGAGGCGAAAATATCGATCATCCCGACCACGGTGCCGAGCAGCCCGAGCAGCGGCGCGATCGAGCCGACCGAGCCCAGCAGCGTCAGGTAGCGAGACATCTCGTGCGCGGCGCGTGCGCCGGCCACCTCGATCGTGCCGGACGCGATCTCGCGCGGCTCGCGCTCGCTGCGCAGGCCGGCGGCCAGCACGAAGCCCAGCAACGAGCTGCGCTCGAGCCGGGCCATCACGTCGGACGTGATCTGGCGCCGCGCGTGCAGTGCCAGCACGTCCTGCAGCAGGTTCGACGGCAGCACGCGAGAGCGGCGCAGCGCCGCACTGCGCTCGATGATCAGCGCCAGCGCTACGACAGAAGCGAAAATCAACGGCCAGATAGGCCACCCGATGGCTTGAACGATGGCAAACAAGTTGGATTCCCCGCAAGCTGCGCAGGCTCGACCGGCCCGCTGGAACGCAAACGCGCAGTTTACTGAGCAGCGTTGCCGGCTCGCGCCGGGGGTGTGGACAGTTCTGTGGACAAATCGTCTAAGCTGCGTGTGCAGAAGGATGTACCGTCCCCCAGGTACCGTTGCCTACTTCCAATGCATTTCCAGAATTCATTAACATTCAACGAGTTGCGCGCGGGGCTGGGACCCGGCCCGGCACTGACCGCCTAAGTCCTTGAAACGTGCCATTTTGTGGACACTTTGTCCTCGCAAACCGGCCCGGAGCCTGAATCCGATCGGCTGAACCTCGAAGCGGCGCGGGTTTGCCTGTCGGTTTCGCAGCTGAACCGCGCCGTTGCTCGGTCCCTGGAACGAAACTTCGGGCCCATCAGGGTTCGCGGGGAACTCGCCTCGCTCACGCGCGCCGCCAGCGGACACTGGTACTTCACGTTGAAGGACAGCGCGGCCCAGGTCCGCTGCGTGATGTTCCGCTCGCGCAACATGCTGGTCGATTTCGAGCCCCGCGAGGGCGATGCCCTGGAAGTGGTGGCCGGCGTGGGCTTCTACGAGCCCAGGGGCGAGTTCCAGCTCGCGGTGGAGTCGATGCGCCGCGCCGGACAGGGACCGCTGTTCGAGCAGTTCCTGCGCCTGAAGGAGCGGCTGGCCACCGAAGGGCTGTTCGATGAGGCGGCCAAGCGGCCGATACCGGGCGTGCCCTCGCGCATCGGCGTGATCACGTCTCTGCAGGCGGCGGCGCTGCACGACATCGTGACCACGCTGCGTCGCCGCGCCCCCTACGCCGGGATCGTCATCTATCCGGTGCCGGTGCAGGGGCAGGGCGCCGGCGCTCGAATCGCGCGCATGTTGCGGACTGTTTCGGCGCGCGCCGAGGTCGAGGTGGTGATCCTGGCGCGCGGCGGCGGCTCGATCGAGGATCTGTGGGCCTTCAACGAGGAGCCCGTGGCGCGGGCGCTGCGGGCGTGCGCGGTGCCGGTCATCGTCGGCGTCGGGCACGAATCGGATTTCACCATCGCCGATTTCGCCGCCGATTTGCGCGCGCCCACTCCCACCGCGGCCGCGGAGCTGGCTGCGCCCGATCGCGAGGGCCTGCTGCAATCGGTGCGGCATCGGTGCCTGCGGATGCGTCAATTGACGAGCGCGCGCCAGCGCGCTCGAGCGCAGCGTCTCGACTACGCGTTGCGCGCCCTGGCCGCGCCGCGGGCCCCGATCCGCGGGCTGCAGGCTCGCCTGCAGGGGCTGCGGGCGCGCATGGCCGCGATCCGCACGGGCCTCGTGCCGGCGCGCGCGGCGCACCTGGCGGCGGCGGCGCGGGCATTGCAGGCGCTCGATCCGAGCCAGGTCGTCGCGCGCGGATACGCGCTGGTGCGCAACGAGCTCGGCCAGCTGGTGACCGATTCGGGCGCGCTCGCAGCGGGCCAGCCGCTCGAGGTGGAACTGGCGCGCGGTGCGGCTCGGGTGCGAGTCGAATCCACACGCGACAAGCCCTCCGAACTCGGCGCGCGAGCTATCGCGGGCACGCCGACGGAACTCGATGCGCAATGACATCCGCGTGGTTGCTGTCCCTGCTTAACGTGCTAGATTGCACGCCCGAAGTTTCCAAGAACCGTTGGACCAACTTCCAAGAAACGGGGGGAATATGGGCGCAGTGCTTCAGTCGCTCGGGCGAACCGTCATCGCCGGCGTGGTCCTGCTGGTGATCATCATCGTGCTGGTCGGGGCCTTGACCGGCAGCTGGATCCACGTCGATCACGCCTGGGGCGCGTTCTTCATGCGGTGGCTGCACATCCTGTCGGGCGTGATGTGGATCGGCCTGCTGTGGTATTTCAATTTCGTGCAGACGCCGTCGATGCCCAAGATTCCGGACGAGCAGAAGCCGGCGATCAGCAAAGTCATCAGCCCGGAGGCGCTGTTCTGGTTCCGCTGGGCGGCGCTGTCGACCGTGATAACGGGCCTGCTGCTGGCGACCATGAACGGTTACATCGTTGCGGCGCTGACGTTCACCCGTCCATTCCATCCGATCGGCATCGGCATGTGGCTGGCGTTGATCATGGCCTACAACGTCTGGTTCATCATCTGGCCGAACCAGAAAAAGGCGCTCGGCATCGTCACGGTCGAACCGGCCGAAAAGACCAAGGCCGCGCGCATGGCGATGCTGACCTCGCGCTTCAACACGTTGGCATCGATCCCGATGCTGTACTGCATGGCGGCGCAGTCGCACGGCGGCTTCTGATGCCTCGCCCTCCGGGGGGCGAGGCATCACCCTGCGTAGCCCGGCAAAGCCGGGCGAAGCAGGGTCCTGGCGCTGGCAGCAAGCGGGAGAAAGGGCCTCCCGACAAGGCCGAAGGGACCCGCTGACAGGACCCCCTGGCCTATTTCGAGCCCGGAGCCTGCGGCAATCCGCCGATCACCGTCTGCCCGGGCCGCAGGCTGCGTTCGGAGAACCAGCCGCGCGCCATTTCGAGCGCAAAGGTCACCTCGCGCTTGGCGCAGTGCACCTGGTCGGTATTGGCCTGCATCTCCTCGATGTTCACGACGTGGCCGTCCCGGTCGATGAACGCCACTGACAGCGGTATCAGCGTGTTGCGCATCCACATGCAGGCCTTCATGGCCGGATCGAACACGAACAGCATGCCGTGATTGGGCTCCAGAGCGCGGCGGAACATCAGGCCGGTTTCACGCGCCGGCTCATCGGCGGCCAGCTCGGCCGTGATCAGGTGCACGCCCGCGGTCAGCGGCAGCGTCGGCAGCGTGCGCCCGGGCGGCTGGGCCAGCGCAGCCAGCGCGGCCAGCGCGGCGGCGGCGGCAGCGATCAGCGGGTACGGACGCATGGGCGTTGGATGATCGGCTCACAGGCGGACGCGGAAGGATATCGAAACGCACCCGGATCGCAATCGAAGCGTCCTGCTCGCGGTCCAGCGGGGCGCGTGGCCGCCTTCGCCGAGGCCTTGGCCGCCGAAGCCTTGGCGAAGGCGGCCGGCGCTAAACTGGCCGTGCCCCGCGAACCGGCCGCGCCGGCCGGCGCGGCGCCCGCATCGATCCGCCGCTTCCGGAGACGCCATGTTCGAGCACATCAAGATCCCTGCGCAAGGCGAGAAAATCACGGTCAACGCCGATTACTCGCTGACGGTGCCGGATAAGCCGATCGTGTCGTTCATCGAAGGTGACGGCACCGGCGTGGATATCACCCCGGTGATGATCAAGGTGGTCGACGCGGCCGTCGCCAAGGCGTTCGGGGGTCGCCGCAAGATCGCCTGGATGGAGCTGTACGCCGGCGAGAAGGCCACCCGGGTGTACGGGCCTGACGTGTGGCTGCCCGAGGAGACGCTGACGGCGCTGCGCGACTACGTGGTGTCGATCAAGGGGCCGCTTACCACCCCGGTCGGCGGGGGCATCCGCTCGATCAACGTCGCGCTGCGCCAGGAACTGGATCTGTACGTGTGCCTTCGCCCGGTGCGCTACTTCAAGGGCGTGCCCAGCCCGGTGCGTGAGCCCGAAAAGACCGACATGGTGATCTTCCGGGAAAACTCCGAGGATATCTACGCCGGCATCGAGTACGAAGCCGAGAGCGAAAAAGCCCGCAAGCTGATCGACTTTCTGCAACGCGAGCTGGGCGTTCGCAAGATCCGGTTTCCGCAGACCTCGGGCATCGGCATCAAGCCGATCTCGCGCGAAGGCACCGAGCGGCTGGTGCGCAAGGCGCTGCACTACGCGATCGACCTTCAGCGCAAATCGGTCACTTTCGTGCACAAGGGCAACATCATGAAATTCACCGAGGGCGCGTTCGCCAAGTGGGGCTACGGCCTGGCGCAGCGCGAGTTCGGCGCCACGCTGCTTGACGGCGGACCCTGGATGAAAATGCCCGCGCCGCACGGCGAGATCGTGATCAAGGACGTGATCGCCGATGCCTTCCTGCAACAGATCCTGCTGCGCCCGGCCGAGTACGACGTGATCGCCACCATGAACCTCAATGGCGACTTCATTTCCGATGCCCTGGCGGCCCAGGTGGGCGGCATCGGCATCGCGCCGGGGGCCAATTTATCCGATTCAGTGGCGATGTTCGAAGCCACGCACGGCACGGCTCCTAAGTACGCCGGCAAGGACTACGTGAATCCAGGGTCAGAAATCCTGTCGGCGGAGATGATGCTGCGCCACATGGGCTGGGGCGAGGCGGCCGACCTCATTGTTCACGCGATGGAAAAGACGATCCAGGAAAAAATTGTCACCTACGATTTCGCGCGGCTGCTGCAGGGCGCAACGCAGGTGTCCTGCTCCGGCTTTGGCCAGGCGCTGATCGCCCGGATGTAGCCGAAAAAAAAGCCCCGCGAACGGGGCTTTTGTGCGACGCGTGCTCCTCAGCCGTTCGGCGTGATGTTAGAGGCTTGTTTGCCTTTGGGCCCCTGAACGACCTCGAAGGCCACCTTTTGGCCTTCCTTAAGCGTCTTGAACCCGTTCACCTGGATTGCAGAAAAATGGGCGAACAGATCCTCCCCACCGTCGTCGGGCGTGATGAACCCGTACCCCTTCGCGTCGTTAAACCACTTCACAATACCCGTTGCCATTTGTTTTCCCTCTCGCAGCCCAAAACGGGCCGAGGCGGCGTGCCGCGCAATACTTTCCCTCCTACTCGGCCTTGTGTCCCGCCGGCCGCACCGGCGGTGGCCGGCGCGTCGCACCACGCCTCGGAGTCCGACGCGCGTACGGGATTGCGGGATTTTTCGGACAATGGGGGTTAGCGTCAAGACCCGTCAACGGGGTGCTTGCTCTCTCGGGTGCGGCCTCTCGCCGGGGCCCCGTTGGCGTGCGTATCGGTCGAAAACACCCCGCTTGGACCCCGAAACGCAGGCATGGGGCGGGCCCCGCTCGTCTGAAACTACGTACGTCTCCTACCGGCCAGGGTGGGCGCCGCAGGATCGGAATATCTGCTGTTTTCTTGATCCTTACCGGCACTCCAGGGGGTCCGAAGGCACGCCGAATTCACTTATGATTGACCGCGTAATGCCCGACGCCGGGATGCGCAGAGTTTTCTAGAATGCGCGTATGAGCCATCAGATCGGCGAAGGAACGGTGGCCGAGAAGCAGGCTTCTCGAGTCAAGCCACCACCCATGTATCAGGTCGTTCTACTGAACGACGATTTCACTCCGATGGAGTTTGTGGTGGGTGTGTTGCAAAAATTCTTCGGCAAAGGTCGCGAGCAGGCCACCCAGATCATGCTGAAGGTGCACCATGAGGGCCGCGGCGTATGCGGCGTCTATCCGAGGGATCTGGCGGCCAGCAAGGTCGAGCAGGTTTGCAGCTATTCAAGGCAGCACCAGCACCCGTTGCAGTGCGTGATGGAGGAAGCATGATCGCGCAGGAACTGGAAGTCAGCTTGCACATGGCCTTCGTCGAGGCCCGTCAGGCGCGACACGAATTCATCACGGTCGAGCACCTGCTGCTGGCCCTGCTCGACAACCCGTCGGCCGCCGAAGTGCTGCGGGCCTGCGCCTGCAACATCGAGGACCTGCGCAAGAGCCTGCAGAACTTCGTGTCCGACAACACGCCGGTGCTGCCGCAGAGCTCGGAGGCCGACACCCAGCCCACGCTGGGCTTCCAGCGCGTGATCCAGCGGGCGATCATGCACGTGCAGTCCACCTCCAACGGCAAGAAGGAAGTCACCGGCGCCAACGTACTGGTGGCCATCTTCGGCGAGAAGGACTCCCACGCCGTCTATTACCTGCACCAGCAGGGCGTGACCCGCCTGGACGTGGTCAACTACATCTCGCACGGCATCACCAAGGCGCCGCAGGGCGAGGAAAAGGCCAAGACCCAGGGCGACCAGGAATCGGAAAGCCCGGAAGGGCGCGAGCAGAGCTCGCCGCTGGAGCAGTACACGCAGAACCTGAACGTGCTGGCCCGGGACGGCAAGATCGACCCGCTGATCGGCCGCGAACCGGAAGTGGAGCGCGTGATCCAGGTGCTGTGCCGCCGGCGCAAGAACAATCCGCTGCTGGTGGGCGAGGCCGGGGTGGGCAAGACGGCTATCGCCGAGGGCCTGGCCTGGCGCATCTTCAAGGGAGAGGTGCCCGAGATCCTGGAGAAGGCCACGGTGCACTCGCTGGACATGGGCGCGTTGCTGGCCGGCACCAAGTACCGGGGCGATTTCGAGCAGCGCCTGAAGGCGGTGCTGAAGCAGCTGAAAGCGAGCCACAACGCGATCCTGTTCATCGACGAGATCCACACGCTGATCGGGGCCGGTTCGGCCTCCGGCGGCACGCTGGACGCCTCCAACCTGCTGAAGCCGGCGCTGTCGACCGGACAGCTCAAATGCATCGGGGCCACTACGTACAACGAGTACCGCGGGATCTTCGAGAAAGATCACGCGCTGTCGCGGCGCTTCCAGAAGATCGACGTCACCGAGCCGACCGTGCAGCAGACGATCGAGATCCTGAAGGGCTTGAAATCACGCTTCGAAGAGCACCACGGGGTCAAGTACTCCACCGGCGCGATCACCGCGGCGGCAGAGCTGTCGGCGCGCTACATCAACGACCGGCACCTGCCGGACAAGGCGATCGACGTTATCGACGAGGCTGGCGCGGCCCAGCGCATCCTGCCGGTGAACAAGCGCAAGAAGACGGTGGGCAAGAACGAGGTCGAGGACATCATCGCCAAGATCGCGCGCATTCCGCCGCAGACGGTGTCGACCGACGATCGCACCCAGCTGAAAAACCTGGATCGGAACCTGAAGAACGTCGTGTTCGGGCAGGACGAGGCGATCGATGCGCTGGCCGCGGCCATCAAGATGGCCCGCTCCGGGCTGGGACGGCCCGAAAAGCCGATCGGCGCGTTCCTGTTCTCGGGTCCGACCGGAGTGGGCAAGACCGAGGTGGCGCGCCAGCTCGCCTTTACGCTGGGTATCGAGCTGCTCCGGTTCGACATGTCCGAGTACATGGAGCGCCACGCCGTAAGCCGCCTGATCGGCGCGCCCCCGGGGTACGTGGGCTTCGACCAGGGCGGGTTGCTGACGGAGGCCATTTCGAAAAAGCCCCATTCGGTGCTGCTGCTGGACGAGATCGAGAAAGCGCACGTGGACATCTTCAACATCCTGTTGCAGGTGATGGACCACGGCACGCTGACCGACAACAACGGCCGCAAGGCGGATTTCCGCAACGTGATCATGATCATGACCACCAACGCGGGCGCCGAGGCCTTGCAGAAGGGGTCGATCGGCTTCAGCCAGAACCGCGCTCCGGGCGATGAGATGGCGGAGATCCGCCGGATGTTCTCGCCGGAGTTCCGCAACCGCCTGGACGCGATCATCAGCTTCCGGGCGCTGGACGAGCAGGTGATCCTGCGTGTGGTCGACAAGTTCCTGATGCAGCTGGAAGAACAGCTGCACGAGAAGAAAGTCGACGTCACCTTCAGCGAGACCCTGCGCACCTACTTGGCCAAGAAGGGCTTCGACCCGGTGATGGGCGCGCGCCCGATGGCGCGCCTGATCCAGGACACGGTGCGCCGCGCGCTGGCCGACGAGCTGCTGTTCGGCAAGCTGGCCAACGGCGGCAAGGTCGACGTGGACGTCGACGAGGCCGGCGCGGTCAAGCTGGACTTTCCCCCGGCCGACAACGGCGACGCGCCCCAGCCGGAGCGCGGCGAGCCGGTATTGTCCGAGTAGCGCTGTCCGTGTCCGTTTCGAGCGCGCCGGCGCGCTCGGTTCTGCTGGTGCTGGCGCTGCTGGGCCTGGGCCCGCAGGCCTCCTTCGCGGCTGACGCCGCCTTGGCCTCCGTAGCCGCGGAAGCGGCGAAGGAGGCTTCGGCGGGCAACCCCGCCGAGGTCGGCTTGTGGCAGACGATCAGCGACAAGACCGGAAAGCCCGAGGGCTACATTCGCGTGCTGCTGGTGGGCGAGGAGCTGCGCGGCGTGATCGAGCGCGGCATGCCGGGCGACGATCCGAACGAGCTGTGCACCAAGTGCCCCGGCGAGCGCAAGAACCAGCGCAAGATCGGAATGACCATCATGACCGGGTTGCACCGGCAGGGCGATCATTGGGGCGGCGGCGAGATCCTGGATCCGGACAACGGTTCCATCTATCGATGCCGCATCCGGGCCATCGATTCGGGCCGCAAGCTGGAGGTGCGCGGCTACATCGGCATTTCGCTGCTGGGCCGCACCCAGACCTGGCTGCGCGCCCAGTAGCGGCCCCGGCGCGGTGAAAGGGCCTGGGGCAGGGCCTCAGGCCGACGATCCCTGCGCAACCGGCCGATCCGGCCCGCCCGCTGATTCGCCCCGGCCGGTCCGTGCCGGGTCGATCTGCTCCGCCAGCAGCTGCCCCACGGCTTCGTACTCGCGCTCCAGTTGTGCGAGGATCGGCAAGGCCTCGCTGATCTGCCCGATTCGGATCAGGCTTTCGATGTCCTGGCACAGCTGCCCCAGATGCGCCGCTCCCAATTCGCGGCTGCTGCCTTTGAGCGAGTGAGCTGCCATGCCGGCGGCGTGTGCGTGGCCGGATACAACGGCCTGGCGCAGGCCGGCGATGGTGCGTGGCGCGGTTTCAAGGAACATGCCGATCACGCGTTCGGCGAGGTTCGGGCCGGCGCTCTTCAGCGAGCGCAGCGCATCCAGGCGGCTCGCATCCAATCGCAAAGCGGAGTTCGCCGGGGCCTGGACCGCGGGGGTGGCCGCCTGGCGCCAGCCCGGCGGGGCAGCGGCGGCCGTCCCGTGGCTCGGGATCCATCGTTGCAGGACCGCCCGCAACCCGTCGAGCGAGAAGGGCTTGGCCAGGTAATCGTCCATCCCGGCAGCAAGGCTCGCCTCGCGATCGCCTTCCATCGCATGTGCGGTCACCGCGACGATCGGAACGTGGGCCGGGCGCTTATCGGCGGCGCCGCCGCCGCCGGCGCTGCGTTGCGCCTCGGCGGCCCGGATGGCGGCCGTGGCGGCAAAGCCATCCATCTCCGGCATCTGACAGTCCATCAGCACGACATCAAAATGCGATGCGGCCAGCGCGCTGACCGCCTGCGCCCCGGTGCTGACGATCGTCAAGTCGCAGCCAATGGCGGCGATCATGTTCTGGGCCACAGTCTGGTTCACCGGGTTGTCTTCGGCCAGCAGGACCCGTCCTCCCAGACGGGGCGAGTCCCGCTTCGGCTCCTCACCGCGCGCGATGGTGGGCGGGGCGGTCTTTTGCAGCGTCTCGGCGACGCGGCGGTACAGCTCCAGGCGGCGCACGGGCTTGCTCAGGTAACAGTGGATTCCCAGGTCGTGGGCCGCTGCGCTTTCTCCCCGCGAGTGCAGCGAGGTCAACAGGATCAGCGGCAGCGTCGCGAGCCTGGGGTCGCGCCGGATCGCCGCAGCGAGGTCCAGCCCGTTCATATGAGGCATGTTCATGTCCAGGATGGCCACTTGGTACGGCTGACCGGCCTCGGCAGCCGCCACGGCGGCCTGCAACCCCTGGAGCCCTTCGGCTTCTGCATGAACCAGCATGCCGGCCGCCTGCAACTGCTGGCACAGGATTTCGCGATTGGTCGCATTGTCCTCGACGATCAGCAGGCGAACACCCTGCAGGTCCGGCAAATGGGCCGTGACCGGCCGGGCCGCAGGCCGCAACGCAATGCTGAAGCGAAAGGTCGAGCCCTGTCCCGGCGCGCTGGTCGCGGTCAACTGCCCGCCCATCATCTCGACCAGCTGGCGCGAAATGGCCAGGCCCAGCCCGGTTCCGCCGTACTTGCGCGTGGTTGAGCTGTCGGCCTGCGAGAACGGCTGGAACAGGCGCGACAGGACGGCGGCCTCGATCCCGGTACCGGTGTCGGTCACCGAGAACGACAGTCGACAGGACTTCGCGCCGGCGGCCGACTCGTCCGCCGCGGGGTCGGCTGCTTCCGACCCGTCGACCTGCACCAGGATCTCGCCGCCGTGTGTGAACTTCACCGCGTTGGAAACCAGGTTCAGCAGCACCTGGCGCAGCCGGACCGGATCGCCCCGCGCGTGCTGCGGAACGCCCGGCCCGAACCGGCACAGCAGCTCGAGCCCCTTGCGCTGGGCGGGTTCGGCGACCAGCTCGACCACATCCTCGGCCAGCTCGCGCAGATCGAAGTCGATGGTCTCCAGCTCGATGCGGCCCGCTTCGATCTTGGAGAAGTCCAGGATATCGTCGATCACTCGCAGCAGCGCCTCGCCGGAACCGTGAGCGGTCTGCACAAACCGCCGCTGCTGGTCGTTGAGCTCGGTGTGCAGCAGCAGCTCGGTCATCCCGAGCACTCCGTTCATCGGGGTCCTGATCTCATGGCTCATGTTGGCCAGAAACTGCGATTTGGCTTTGCTGGCCGCCTCGGCGCCTTCCTTGGCCTTGGTCAGCTCCGTGGTGCGCGCGGCAACCTCCTGCTCCAGGTGCTCGCGATGGCGCTGCAGCGCCGCGTCGCGCGCCTGGATCTCGCTCAACATGTTGTTGAAACCCTGGACCAGCACGCCGACCTCGTCCCGATCGGCGGGCGGGGCGCGCAGCGAATAGTTACGGGTGGCCGACACCTCTTCGGTCATCGCCGCCAGGTTCACCAGGGGCCGGGTCATTCCGCCGTGGGTGCGGCGCGACAGCAGGTACGCGAGCAGCATCGACACCATCCAGACGATCACCGCCGCCGCGATATACCAGCGCAGCTGGCGGTACCACTGTCCCAGGCCGTACACGGTCTCGACCTGGCCGATGGTTTCCTGCTCGAGGCGGATCGCCGTGTAGACGAACAGGGCGTCCGGCGAGAAGGCGTAGCGGATCGCCGCCGGCGCGGCCCGATCGTCGTCGGCGCGCCCCAGCGTCGAGTAGGACTTCGGGCGGGCCTCCGGCATCGCCGCTCCGGGCCGGCTGAACAACGCGAAGGTGCCGCCTTGCGAATCGAGGATACGAGCCTGTTGCACATTGGGCTCGACCGCCAGGGCCGACAGGGTGTCCTGGGCCGATTTTGGATCGTTGAACGTCAGGGCGGCGGAACTGTTCTTTCCGACCACCTCGCTGAGCGAGGCGACTTCGCGCACGATTTCGTAGCGCAGCAGGAACACATGGTAGCCGAGCACCAGCGCGAACAGCAGCAGCACCGCAACGCCGCTGGCAACGAGCTGCATCAGGGTGAGCTTGCTGCGGATGGACAGATTTCGGAACCGGTTCTTCACTTGCCGTCCTCGCGAGCGGAACGCCCGACGATCCGGGCCAGCTTCATCAGCTGCGAATTGATCTGCAGCATGGCGTCGTGGGCCTGCTCCGGATTGATGGAGAACTGAACCTTGTTGTCCAGATCGTAGAAGCCGATGACCCCGCCCACCTCGGCGAAGTGGTCGATGTCGCTGACGGTCAGGATACTGGCACCCGAGACCTCGCGGAAGATGGACCCCAGCCGCGCGCGCTCCGATTCGGCCACGAACAGGATGTGGCATGACCGCACGTCCTCCGGCCGGATATGACGGCGCACCTGCAGCTCATGTCCCTGCGCTGCCTTGCGGTCGATCGTATCGAACGCGGTGCCGAAAGCGTCCTCGCCGAGCACGCACAGGATCATCGGCGCTTGAGGTTGCCCGAATGCCCCCGCCGGCCATTGCACGAACCGGGCAAAGTTGTACATGAACGCCGCCTTGATCTCGTGCTCCGGCGACGGGGCCGCCCCGACCGGTTGCGTACCGCACAGGCCCCAGATCGCGCACACGACCGCCAGCAGGCTGCCGGTCAGCACACGCGGCAGCATCGGGGCCCCGGAGCGCAGCGCGGGCACCTGCGCCGGGATGCCATTGGACGGTTCGGGGCGGGTCAGCAAGATGCGCCAATTCAAAACGCGTAGGTCAGCTTGAGCAGGAAGCTGCGACGGGGTTGAGGAATCGAATCGAGGCCCGCGTTGGACAGCGCCGCCGATGCGGGATCGGAGTACTTCGTGTCGAACAGGTTGTACAGGCTGAATGAGGCCGCCAGGGACCGCGTCACGGACGGGTCGAGCAGCGTCAAATTGACCACGGTATGCCCCGCGACCTCGTCGTTGATCGTCTCGCGGCGGCTCATCGCCTGCACTTCCAGCCCGGCCCGCAGCGCGTCCAGGCCGATGGGGCTGGTGAAGTTCAGCTTGCCCAGGTGCCGCGGCGAGTTGAGCGGGATGCCTTCTTCGCCCAGGTCCAGCGCGTTCAGGTCCTGGGCGAGCTGGTAGCTGTAGCTGGCGCGCAGCCGCGCGCCGTTGCTCCACACCTGCTCGGCCTCGAGCTGAGCGCCGCGCGACCGGACCCGGCCGACGTTGCGATACTGCAAAAGGCCACTGGACTGATCGGGCACCTCATCGATCAGGTCGGTGACCCGGTACTGGAACGCGGACACCAGCAGGCGCAGGTGGTTCTGGACAAACTGCTCCAGCACGATTTCGGTGGTCCGGATGCGCTCGGGTTTCAGGGTTGGATTCGGCTCCTGCACGTTGGCCTGGCTGGCGAACTGCTCCCACGCGCTCGGCGCCCGGTAGGACGACCCGTACAGCAGCTTGGCCGACCGGCTCGGATCCGGCGCGTAGATCAGGGCCAGGCGCGGGCTCGTCACTCCGCCCGAGTTCGGCTCGATATCGTGACGCAGCCCCGCGTTCAGGATCACTCCCGGCCACATCGTGTATTCGTCCTGCGCGTACAGGCCGACCCGATCGGCGCGCTGATGGCTGTCGACGTACTGGACGAACGGCTGCTGGTCGTAGTTGAACTGATCGCGCCGGTACTCGTCCCGGTAGTCGACCCCGGCGACGATCTGGTGGGCGTCGAATGCGCGCGCGCGCAGTTTTAGCTCCGAGCCCCACCACTGGGCCCGGGCCCCGTCCTTGTTTTCGATGACCTGGCCGCTGGAGCCGAAGTAGGGGAAGTTGCCGTCGTACGGGTAGCTGCCGTAGTTGATCTGGGCGCTCAGGTCCAGATCGCGCGCCAGGCTGCGCTCATACTGCACGTCGATGAAGCTCTGGGTGTCGATCGTGTAGGCGCGCGGATCGACGAAGTCCGTGCCGAACGCGTAGCTGGCGGCCGCCGCCCCCTTCTTGCGGGTCGAGAACCCGGCTTCCAGGCGCAGGCCGTCGAAGGAGTACTTGGCAAACGCGCTCTTGTACTCGTCGTAGTTGATTCCGGACGCCGTGGGCTGGGTCGCACCGGGATTGCCGGGTCCGGCAAACTGCAGGTCCTGACCGCGGCTCTCGTAGCCGGTGGCCGACAGCAGCAGTTCGGAGCCGTTTTCGAATTGGCGCCCGTAGCTCAGCCTGCCCTTGTGGGTGCCGAAGTCGCCGACCTCGACCGAGGCCTGCGCGCCGCCCAGCGCGCGGGCCGTCTTGGTGATCACGTTGATCACGCCGAAAAAAGCGTTGCTGCCGTACACGGCCGAGCCCGGGCCGGGGACGAACTCGACGCGGTCGATCAGATCCACGTCGAGCAGGAAATCGGTGCCCAGGGGCGCCGTGTTGTAGACGCTGTCGTTGACGCGGTAGCCGTCGATCAGCAGCAGGACGCGCGAGTTGTAGTCCCCGGGGCGCCCGAACCCGGACACGCCCAGGTACGTGTAGATCGTGTCGCTCCGCACGTACAAGCCGCGCACGCTGCTCAGAATGTCGGCCAGCGTCCGATATCCATAGGCCTTGATGTCGGAAGACGAGATGACCGTCACGGCCGACGGCGCCTCGCTGCGCTTTTGCGGGAAACGCGAGGCCGTCTCCACGTCCAGGTTCATCAGCTGCTCGAGGTCGAGCTGGGTAAGGTCGCGGCCGGACCCTTGGTCGGGTGGGTCCGCGCGCGCGGTCCAGCAAAGCGGCGCGAGGCACGCGAATGCCCCGAACCGCCAAGCGGACGAGCGCGCGCGCGAAATGCATTCGAGGATGCTGACGTTGGGCCGCCGTGCCATGTCGAACCGATCCCGGGTGGGTGTTCGTGCCGGCGACCCTGTCGCAATACGCGCGATCCGGGACGGCCAACTTCCTGATATTGAAGAAGTTCGAGCAAGCCGGTTACCCGAAAAGCGCGCCTAATCGAAGCTCACAGGTGCAGCGCGCGAACGGCAGATTCGATGCGGGCCGTTTCCGGCGAGAAATTGATCCAGATCAAAATCGGGCACGCGGGTATCCGTCCCCGATTCTTCGCGCCCACGCGCGTGCCGCTGGAGCGGTCTTCAGGTGAGCGACGCCGGCCACGAACGGCGCCGGCACGAACCGTCAACGACGAAGGAACGTGACTCGGACGATGTGGCCGTCCCGGATCTCGTAGATCGCGACCGCCTCGATCACCTGGCCATCGGCACGACCGGTGACCTTTTCGTGGTCAGTGACCCATCGATCAAAGGTGATGCGATTCAGGATCGAGGCGTGCAGGTTCGCCGAGGGCTCGAACAGCTTCTGGTAGCGCTCGCGCATCGCGTCCTTGCCCGCCATCAGCAGATGATCCGGATACTCGAAGATCTGCGCGTCGTCGGCGTAGAAGCTCAAGAACCCCTCCAGATCGCGCCGGTTGTAGGCGGCCACCTGGCCTTGAACGATCTCGTTGGGCGGCGGCGCGGCCCTGGCCACTGCTGCCGGAGCAGCCGTCTGCCCCGGGGATGTTGCGGGCGGGGACGGGGCGGCGTCGCCGCAACGATAGGCGGTGCCCGATCTGCCGAACGATGAGGTCAGCAGCAGCGTGTTGCCGCCGAAGCCGAGCGCTTCGTTCTGGATCTGACGTTGGGCGTCGGGGTCGGTCAGCATCGCTGGGGGCGTTGCGACGTTGCCGAGCGATACGCAAGCGGCCACATCGGCGGCGTTGCTGGTGACCTTGACCTGATCGGCGCCGGGCGCAAGAGTCACGGTCGAGCATCCGGCGGCCAGGGCGCACAGCGCCACGACCGCGGGTTCCCATCGATTCGCTTTCATCAGCGCCTCCGGCGGCGGGTCATCGTGATCTGGATTCGGTCGAGGCCAGGCGAGCCGACGGCGGCGTCAGCGTCATCAGCACGTCGGCGTACCAGGCGCAGTTCAGTCCCAGCGCCTCGTCGATGCTGCTGTCGCGCGTGAGCATGTCGAGCCGCGCCGAGTGGATTCCGAGCAGGCGCCAGGGCAGATCGCCGTGCACCGTTTCAGGATCGGCGATACGCATGACCACGGGCGCGCCGCTGCCGCCGCGGTGCGTGCGCGCATCGGTCAGGAAATATCCCTCGCCCTGAAAGCGCATGCCGAAGGACGAGGCCAGACCCGCCTGGCGCGCCACGGGCAGGTGGTGCAGCGTGTCGTGAAAACCCAGCGGGAATCCCAGCACCAGCAGCGGGCTGCCGATCTCGATGAGGCTGCCGGGCCGGTACAGGTGCTCCGGGGTGAAGGCGCGATAGACCGTGCTCTTGGGCATCGCGGAGCGGTCCAATTCGATCAGCGCGACGTCGATGTCCCCGGCCGCGTCGCGCGCCTGGACCCACAGGCTCTTGCGGTCGCGGTACAGCGGTATGCCAAAGCCGGTCGAGCGGGCGATGTCGTCCGGGTCCACGTGCAGCTCGACCTGGATGCGGTCCGGATAGTGCTCGCTCGGTTCGTCGAACATCACGTGGCGGCTGGTGACCAGGTAGAGCCGCCCGCCGCGCGCGAAGAAAAAGCCGCTCGCATTGGTCAGGGGGTTGTCCCCGTCGAACGTGAAAATCTTCGCGGCGGTCAGCAGCAAAGTGTCGATCATCTAGCGCCCGCCGGTGCTGCCGAAGCCTGCGGCGCCCCGTTCGCTCGCGCCGAACGAATCGACCACGTTCAGCGTCACTTGAACGACCGGAACCACGATCAGCTGGGCGATCCGGTCCATCGGCTGCACCACGAACGGCTCGCTGCCGCGGTTCCACAGCGAGACCATCAGCTGCCCCTGGTAGTCGGAGTCGATCAATCCGACCAGGTTGCCCAGCACGATGCCGTGGCGGTGACCCAGCCCGGAGCGGGGCAGCACCAGCGCGCAGTAGCCGGGGTCGGCCAGGTGGATCGCGATGCCGCTCGGCACCAGCGCCGTGGCGCCGGGAGCCAGTGGCAGCGGCGCCTCGAGGCAGGCGCGCAGGTCCAGCCCGGCCGAGCCGGCGGTCGAATAGGCGGGCGGCGAATCGTGCAAGCGCGCGTCAAGGATTTTGATGTCGAGTTTCACTTAACGCGTGCCCTCACCCCCTCCCCTCTCCCGCTGCGCGGGCGAGGGGCGATACGGCGTGCCCTTGGAACGAGTTTGGCCCTGCGCCCCTGGGTCGCCCCTCGCCCGCGCAGCGGGAGAGGGGAGGGGGTGAGGGGCTTCACTCTGATCGAGCTGGTGGTCACGCTCGCTCTGGTGGGCCTGATGGCGCTGGTGGCCGTCCCGCTGTACGAGGTGACGGCGGTGCGGATGAAAGAGGCGGAGCTGCGCACCGCGCTGCGTCAGATCCGCACGGCGCTGGATGCGTACAAGGACGCGGCCGACGCCGGCAAGGTGCAGAAGGATCCGAGCGATTCGGGCTATCCGCCGTCGCTCAAGGTGCTGGTGGAAGGGGTCGATGCGGCGCAGACCGCGGCGACTGCGGGCCTGAGCGGCAGTACGAATCTGAGCAGCACGAATCTGAACAGCAACACGTCGGGCGATCCGCCCTCCAAGCTGATGTTCCTGCGCCAGGTTCCGCGCGACCCGTTTACGCCGGATCCGTCGGTGCCGGCCGAGGAGCAATGGGACACGCGCGCCTACGGTTCGCCGCCCAGCGACCCGCAGCCGGGCAAGGACGTGTACGACGTGATGTCGAAATCGACCGGGGTCGGCAGCAACGGCATTCCTTACAAGAGTTGGTAGTGAGATGAGACTTCACTTCAGACCCAACGGCTTCACCCTGATCGAGTTGATGGTCGTGATGGTGCTGATCGCGCTGCTGCTGACCCTCGCGGTGCCGCGCTATTTCGGGACCATCGATTCGGGCAAGCTGTCGGTGCAGCGGCAGAACATCTCCGCCATCCGCGATGCGATCGACAAGTACTACGGCGACCTCGCCAAGTACCCGGAGACTCTGCAGGACCTGGTCGACAAGAAATACCTGCGATCGGTGCCGGTCGATCCGGTCACCAATCTGCCGAACTGGGTCGTGGTTCCGCCGACTGACCCGAACCTGACCGGCGTGTTCGACATCCACAGTGCCAAGCCGCCCGATGGAGCAGCCAATGCGACGGGTTCCTAGCATGCCGTTGAAAAACGACTGCGCACGGCCCGCCCGCGGTCTGGTGCTGCTGGCGCTGCTGATCATGCTGGTGCTGGTCGGCGTGGGGGCGCTGGGCGCCGCTGAGGTCTGGTCGACCACATTGAAGCGCGAGCGCGAAACCGAACTGCTGTTCGTCGGCGAGCAGTACCGCCGCGCGATCCAGAGCTACTGGAAGATGTCGCCGGGCCGGCGCGCTTACCCGCCTTCGATCGACGTGCTGCTGACGGACAACCGCTTCCCCAACCCGGTGCACCACCTGCGTCGGGTCTATCGCGACCCGATGACGGAGTCGGGCGAATTCGAGCCGATCCTGCAGTCCAACGCCCTGATGGGCATCCATTCGGTTTCGACCGATGCGCCGATCAAGCAGGCAAACTTCGCCGCCCCGTACAAGCAGTTCGAAAAAGCCGAATCGTACGCGCAGTGGCAGTTCGTCTTTCTGCCGCCGGGCGCGCAGATGCTGGGGACGACCCCGGCCAACGCGCCCCCGATCAATCAGGACCCGGTTTTCGCCACGCCGCAAGGCCCGGCACCGGGCGTCCCGCTGCCGCCGCAAGTTCCCACCGGAAGGTAATCCCATGAAAAGCCGAATCCTGATCGCCGAAGATCACAACCTGCTGCGCCAGGGCCTGCGGTCGCTGGTGAGCTCGCTGCCCGACTTCGAGGTGGTGGGAGAGGGCCGCGACGGCAAG
Organism: Burkholderiaceae bacterium; assembly: GCA_035939615.1. Taxonomy (GTDB): domain Bacteria; phylum Pseudomonadota; class Gammaproteobacteria; order Burkholderiales; family Burkholderiaceae_F; genus VBCK01. The sequence goes on from DASZFP010000125.1 coordinate 41,529, forward strand.
GAGGCCGTGCGGCAGGCGATCTCGCTGACGCCGGACCTGATCCTGATGGATCTGTCGATGCCCGGCATGAACGGCATCGAGGCGACCGCGCAGATCAAGCGCCGCATGCCCGGCGTCAAGATCGTCGCGCTCACCGCTTACAAGACCGACGAATACGTGCGCGAAGCGCTGCGCGCGGGCGCCGACGGCTATATCCTGAAGGATGCCTCGTACGACGAACTGGTGATGGCGCTGCGCAGCGTGATCGGCGGCAAGAAGTTCCTGTCGCCGGACGTGTCCGGCCACCTGGTCGATACCTACCTGCACGGCGAGCGCGGCGAGGCCAAGGCCGCGCCCTGGGACAAGCTGACCGCCCGCGAGCGCAGCATCCTGAAGCTGATCGCCGAAGGGCGCACCAACCGCGCCGCGGCCGAGTTCCTGAACGTCAGTCCGAAGACGGTCGAGAAGCACCGCGCCAACCTGATGCGCAAGCTCGGACTGCGCAACGTGGCCGAGCTGACGCTGGTCGCGCTGGAAAGCGGGCTGATCGAGCGCCCTGGGTCGGTTTCTCGCCTGTTCAACGGCAGCGCCGGCCAGGCAATCGAGGACGACAAGGCGGCCGTCGCAGACTGGCAGCCGACTCCGACGCCGCAGCCGGCAGTCTGATCGATTAGGCCGCCGCGCTCGCCAGCGAATCGGCGCTCGACGCCTGCTTCCAGCTCGCGTTCAGGCGCGTTCCGCGGTGGGGCGCCGTTTCGAGCGCGAAGGCACCCCCGGTCGCGTCGATCCGCTTGCGGATCGCCTGCAGCCCCAGGCCCAGGCCCTGCTCGGCCACGCGCGCCGGATCGAACCCGATTCCGTTGTCGTCGATCCCCAGCCGCAATTCCCCGCCCAGCCGCACCAGCGATACGTTCACGCGGTCGGCGCCGGCATGCTGGGCCACATTGCTCAACGCTTCCTGCACGATCCGGAACACCTCAAGCTTCAACTCCTCCGGAATGTCGCGCTCTTCGGCCGAGATCCGGCATTGGACCGTCAGCGACGGGCAGGCGTCCTCGAAACCACGGCAGTACCAGTGCAGCGTCGGCCCCAGCCCGAGGTCATCGAGCAGGCGAGGACGCAGGTCGGTCGAGATGCGGCGCAGCTCTGCCAGCACGTCGCGCAACCGGGCGGTGGCCCCGTTCATCACCTCGAACGCCTCGTCAGGGGCGCCGCGCGCCAGGCGAGCCTGCGCATCCTCGATCATGTACTTGACCATCACCACCAGCGGGGCGACGTCGTCGTGCAGTTCTCCCGCGACCCTCATCCGCTCGGCTTCCTGGGTGCGCAGGAGGCCGTAGGCGAGCCGCCGCAGCTCCACATCACCCGGACTCGTTTCGGTGCGAGAGCGTTTCCGCAAGCGGCGCTCGGACCAGGCGATCACCGAACCGGCTTCGCCATTGGGCAGCGGTTGCGTCTGGGCGGTCATCTCGACCAGTGTCTGCCGGCCGCTGCGCCCCTTCAGCAGCAGCTCGAAGCTGTCGGTCGCACCGAATCGCACGCGCGCCGCCGCGACCTCGGCCGCAGTGCGCCAGCCCTCGGCCGCCAGGTCGGCCAGCTGCCGTCCGACCAGGGCCCGCGGCTCGTAGCCGATCATGCTGGCCGCACTGGCGGTCGCCTCGCGGATCCGGTCCTGCTGGTCCAGCCAGACAGCCGCCACGCCGCCACTCGCAAAAGGCGGCATGGTTTCATTCGCGCCAAGTTCCGGGAGCCCGGCCGGCAGTTCTACCTTCGCATCCATCTAAGCGCCAACTCCTGGTTGCAACTTGCGCAGGCCTCACCTGCCCGAGGTGCCCCGCGTGAGATCGATTGTCGGATCGACGTGGCAGCGATGCAATGGATGGTTCTCCTAAATCGCTTTTTGATCTAGACAGGGCGACCGCCCATGCGCTGTAGGGTCAGTACCCGATTTGAGTTCGCGTTCCCGGTAGCCCGCTGGATTACGGTACCGTACTTTGCCCCCGAATGGCGGCCGAAATGCGGCAGGCCAGAAGGGCGCCGCCCAGACTCAGAAATAGTTCGGGTTGGCGGCGGCGGAACGTTTCAGCTGCGCCAGCACCTTGGGCACGTAGTCGCGCGTTTCCCGGTTCGCAGGAATCTTATAACCGGCGCGCACCACTTCGTGCTCGCCCGCGTTGTAGCCGGCCAGCGCCAGCCTCAGGTCCCCGTTGAAGTAGTCGAGCAGCCATTTCAGATACATCGCTCCGCCGCGCAGGTTCTGCAGCGGATCGAGCGCGTCGTGCACGCCGAAGCGCTGCGCGGTCTGCGGCATCAGCTGCATCAGGCCCTGCGCGCCTTTGCGCGACACCGCTTTGGGGTCATAACCGGACTCCACCGCAATCACCGCGTGCAGCAACTGCGGGGACATCGAAGTTTCCTGGGCGACCTGCCGGATCATTGGCTTGAACCGCTCCGCGCCCGTGGAGCCCGGCGTGAGCGTGAGCTGCGAGGTCGCAACTGCGCTCACCAGAGCAGGTGCAGGCACCGGCGGCGCCGAGATCATCAGGTCGGGCGTTTCGTTGGTCTGAAAGTTCGACAGCACCACTGCGCCGCTGTCGTTCGTTCCCGCATAGATCTGCGCGCAAGCGGGCGCGACCAGGCCAACCGCCGCAGCCAATACAACAAGAGATCGAACCACCAGAATCTTCAAATTCGCCCCAAAAACCGGTCTAACTCGTGCGACCCGTCATGGGCGTATTGGAGCCCCAACCACGCGTTTCGGGTAGTAGGGCGCCTCCCCATTTTCAGTGAACCCGGTGCCCGCTTCGATCGGCCAAGCCGCCGCGACCCGTGTACCCCGCTGCGGACCCGTGTCCAGCACCATGCGCCCCCCGGTGCCATCGACCCGCTTGCGGATCGATGCCAGCCCGACGTTCGCGTGTCCCGGGCGCGCGGGGCGCGCAGGGTCGAAGCCGCTGCCGTTGTCCTCGATGCCCAGCCGCAGCTCGCCATCCTCCTCACGCAGCGACAGCCGCACCACGGTGGCATTCGCGTGGCGAGCCACGTTGCCCAGCGCATCCTGCACGATGCGGAAGATGTCGACCTTAAGTTCAGCCGGCACGTTGCGTTCGCTGGCCGTGAGGGTCCTTACCATGGTAATGGTCGGGTGGGCTTGCTCGAAGCTCCGGCAATACCACTCCAGCGTGGGGATCAACCCCAGATCGTCCAGCAGGCGCGGGTGCAGATCGGTCGATATCTCGCGCAGGTCGGCGATCACGTCGCGCAAGCGTGCCGCCGCAACCGTCAGGGGGCTGGCCATGTCGGCGAGCTCGCTGTCCCGAATTCGCTGCAGCGCCTCCTCGATCACGTATTTGACCATCACCAGCGTGGGCGCGAGATCGTCGTGCAGGCGCACCGCCACGCCCCGACGTTCCTGCTCGCGCGAGCGCAACAGCGCGTCGGCAAGGCGGCGCAACTCGGTCTCGGCGGCTTCCAGTCCCAGACGCCGGCCCACGCCGCGATGGACCCAGTAGAGTGCGTACGCCCGCGGCTTGCCGAGCGGATCGAACTCCGCTCGCGCCACCATCTCGATCAGGCTCAGCCGCCCGCTGCGCCCCCGCAGCATCAGCTCGAAGGCCTCGGTGGCGCCGTAGCGGACCCGGGCCGAGGCGACGTCGGCCGCGTCGCGCCAGCCCTCCGCGGCCAGATCGACCAGCGTCTGGCCCGCCAGGGCCATCGGCTCAAATCCGAGCATGGCCGCAGCCGCGTGACTTGCATCGTGGATGCGCCCTTGCAGGTCCAGGCGCACCAGCGCGTCGGCGGAGGCCCCTGAAATAGCAGGGCGGCCAGGCTCGCTCGGCGCAGGCACGCGCGGGACCTCGTCATCCAACCGGGGATCGGACACCTTATTTCTTTAGTTTCTGTGTGGGACCTTAAATTAAGCGTCCCAGCAGGCTCTGTCGAGACGGCGAACACCTTCAGTCTCGGGTCAGCGAGCCTGTCACAGGCATTACGATAACCGAATAAAACCACTACGCTGGCGGGCTTGATGGCCGCGGGTGCACTCTCTTGGGGGCAAACCGATGTCAGTGACCGCTTGTCTCGGTACCGCGATCGCCCGTTCTTATGTCCCCTATTTCTGAGCTCCAGGGAACGATCCAGCCGCCATCGGCCGCGACCTTCACGCCCGTTGGCTCGACGAACCGCACCAGGTAGCCGCCTTTGGAGGCGAAGCGCTGGCCTGGCGCGAGGCCGAGGCGCGTGTAGTAGCCGTTGATGATGCGGCTGTCCAGCATCCCCTCGACCCGCTCGACCAGGTAATCGCGCACGAACTCGTCCAGCATCGAGGCGAGCGCATCGACCAGCACCGAGCAGGCGACGTAGGTGTCGACCTGCACGCGTTCGGCCACGACCGGGATCTGGTGCAGGTGGAACCAGCCGAGCGGGTAGTTCATGCGCAGGCTGCGCGTCTCCGGCAGTTCATAGGGATAGGTGATCCGCGCCAAGCTGCGCCACGCCGGGGCCAGCGGCGCGTGCTCCAGCCCACCCATCAGACCCGATACGTAGACCGCCGGGATTGCCGCCGTGGGCGTGGGCAGCGCCGCCAGATCCGCCCCGCGCAGCCACAGCACGACAACGTCGCCCCGGGTGGCCTGCGCCAGCGCCCGCGCGAGCTCGTGCGGCCCATCGGCGTGCCCGAGTGCCCGGTCGACCAGCACCGCGCCGTTTGGAAGTGCCTGGCGCAGGCGCGCGGCCGCCGCCGCACCGATGTCGTCCTCGCGAAACACTTGCACGATCCGGCTGCTCGCCGCCTGCCCGGCATCGGGCTGCCCGATGCGCTGCGCGACCAGCTGCGCCTCCAGCAGGACCCCCTGCGAAAAGTAAACCGAGTAGAAGTCGCCGGGGGCGACCACCGGCAGGTCGGCGTTCGGCAGCAGGCACGGAATGGCTTGACGCTCGCAGAACCGGTGCACCGGCTCCCAGGTCGCGCCGCCCAGGCCTGAGATCACCGCGAACACGGGCTCGGCCCGCAGATGCTGGTCGAGCTGCGCCTGCCAGGTCTGAGGCGCGCCGGCGAGTCGCCACACGTGCAACTGCCATTGGCGCCGCGTCCGCAGGCGGATCCCGCGCGCGCCCGCCGGCAGCGGCACGTCGCTGCCGCCCTGGTAAAAGCCATTCTTGTCCGAGAAATACTGCTCGATCACCTTCAGCATGCCGTCGCGCGCGACCGGGTCGGCGTCCGGCGTGATGATCGTGGCGAAGTGGATCGTGATGTCCGTGACGCCCGGCACCCTGCCGCTGGACAAGTGCCGCAGGTACGCGGTCAGCTCGCGCATCGAGGCGTCGTCGAGGTCGAAACGCGGCATCAGGTAGTCCAGCGGACGGCCGTCGGCGCCGATACCCTCGCGAATGACCCGCGCCAGCGTCTCCTCGTCGTACGCGGCCCGGTCGCGCGGAGTCGGCGGCAGGTGCGTCGCGTCGGCATGCCCCGGGTTTTGCGGGGCGATGCGCTCGCCCGGATGAAACAGGAACCGCCCGGTGATCGGCGGGACCACGATCCGCCCCTCGACCGTGCCCAGTCCGCTGCGGCCATGGCACTGCGCGCACGCCGCGTCGCGCCCCTGCAACGGCGGCTGGCCCGTGCGCTGACCGAGCAACGGCTGG